>DATMND010000187.1:0-13899 GCA_035569235.1 Acetobacteraceae bacterium
GCGGCGTCCGGCATCAATTCCCGAGCGTGCCCGACTTGAATGGGTGCTGAGTCGCGGGCGCCCAGCTGTGCTGAATGTCCGGTTCCCGCCTACGGCGCTTGGCGACAGAGGCAGCTGTCGCGAACGAGTAACCTCGTCTTGAAGCGGACCTTATCGACATGCTTGATGCACGTTGATACCGAGATATGTCGTCAAGGCTAGTGAGGGAATTTCGATGAGCGGAAAGATCGTTACCTGTCTGTGGTTCGAACATGGGGAGGCGCGGAAAGCGGCGGAATTCTACGCGGCCACTTTTCCTGACAGCCATGTCGGACAAGCGCTTCAATCTCCATCCGATTACCCTGGCGGTGAACAGGGCAGCGAGTTGACCGTCGAGTTCACCGTACTCGGCCAAGCCTTTGTCGGTCTGAATGGTGGCCCCGCATTTACGCCGAACGAGGCGGTGAGCTTCCAGGTGATGACCGACGATCAGGCAGAAACCGACCGCTATTGGAATGCGATCATCCAGAATGACGGCAGCGAAATCCAGTGCAGCTGGTGCAAGGACCGCTGGGGCTTCTCCTGGCAGATCGTGCCGCGAGCCTTGATTGCCGCGCTGAAGGATCCGGATCGCGCCGCCGCGAGGCGGGCGATGGACGCCATGATGACCATGCGCAGGATCGACATTGCCAAGATTGAGGCTGCACGAGCGGGCCATGCGGCAGCCTGACGCCGATGGCCACCGCCTCGGTCCTGGTGATCGGCGATCGCAGCGCCGGCGCTTCGGCCGTCTACCCGAACGACGACCTCGCCGTCGCGACGGCGCCGGACGGCAACTGGGCCTACACCCGCAAGGACGGCTCGCCGGCCTGGCCGCTACCGCTCCGCCTCGTCCTGATCCGGTTCCACCTCGATGTCCGGCCCGATCGTGTCGGCGTCATCCTCGAGGTCGGCGGCGTCCTCCAGAACGTCCTCCTCGGCTTCCTCCTCGACGCCCTCCACCTCGATGTCGGCTTCCTCCAGCCCGGGCGCGGGAACCGGCTTTTTCGGACGCTTCTCCTCGGCCACGTTGCCGCCGGTGCGGCGCGGGCGCGGTTGCTCGATCGGCTGCTCGGTGGCGCATTTGGGGCAGACTGCGGGGGTTTTCGTCAGGTCGTAGAAGCGGGCGCCGCAGGCGACGCAGACACGCTTGGTGCCGAGTTCAGGCTTCGCCATCCGGTGGCCTCGTATGCGTTGGAGGCTCCGGCGGGAGCCGCCCGTGAAAGAGCGGGCGCCCATGCCACTGCCGCCTGCCGCTGTCAATTGCGGCGTGCAGTGGAACGGTGCGCGCGATCGATGTCGGGCGGGGCGCTCCCAGGTCCTTGACTTAACCAATATGTTATTTAACATGGCCTGCAAATGATCGAGCTGGACCACACGTTTTCGGCCCTTGCAGACCCCACGCGGCGGGCGCTTCTGGCGCGTCTTGCGGAAGGCGAGGCAACCGTCGGCGAGCTTGCCCGGCCCTTTGCCATTTCGCTTCCCGCGATATCCCGACATCTGAAGGTTCTGGAACACGCCTCGCTGATCTCCAATGAACGGCACGGCAAGCATCGCCTCTGTCGGCTGCGACCCGAGGCCCTCGCAGGCGCAACGGAGTGGTTGGATTTCTACCGCCGATTCTGGAGCGGAAGCCTCAAGCGGCTCGACGCCTACCTGCGAGAACATCCAGCAGAGGAGACATCATGACCGCGAACACCGGAAACCCCGTGCTTGAGAACAAGCGCAACTTCAACGCGCCGCCCTGCGCGTCTTCGATGCATGAAATCGTTGACGCGCGGAACAGACAAAAGGAGACATCAAGATGCAGCTCACCGACATCACCGTTGCACGCACGATTCCCGCGGCGACCGAACGGGTGTTTGATCTCTGGATGAATCCGAAGAGCCCCGGGGGACCGTGGTTCGGCGCGGAGCGCGTGATTCTGAACCCGGCTGTGGACGGGCTGTTCTATATCGCTGTCAAACACGAAGGAAGGATCTGGCCGCATTACGGGCGATTTCTCAAAATCGACCGGCCTCGACTTGTCGAATACACGTGGATGTCCGAAGGCACCAAGGGCATTGAATCCATCGTGACAGTTGCAATGGTGCCGCGAGGCAACGAGACCGAGGTCACACTCCGCCACTCGGGTGTGCCTGACGACGACATGGGGCGTCAGCATCGGGAAGGCTGGACATGGATCCTGTCCAAGCTGGCAGAAGGCTTTGCCGTACAACGGCCGGCCTCCTCATCAAGCTAGGAGCTGCCGCCTCATGCTTTCGTGTTTTATCGTCATGACCGGGCTTGGCCCGGTCACCCACGTCTTCTCTTTGTTGTAGCAGCGCAGATTGTGGCAGCAGCGAAGACGTGGGCGGCCGGGTCACGCCCGGCCATGACAGTGTAAGGGCGACCGTTGCTCCCCTATCCGCCGCTCCAGCGCCTCCCGCCTCGGCTGTCCAATCCATCATCCGCATGCTAAGCGGCGGGCGATTTCGGGAGCCCCACAATGGATGCCGTCGCCCCACACAGGCTGATGTCGCGCCGCCCCGCCGCCCCTCTCTCCGGCCGCATCACGGTCCCCGGCGACAAATCGATCAGCCACCGTGCCCTGATGTTCGGTGCGCTCGCCGTCGGCGAGACGCGCATCACCGGCCTGCTCGAGGGCGAGGACGTGCTGCGCACCGCCGCCGCCATGCGGGCGCTCGGCGCCGAAGTGACGCATGATCCCGACGGAACTTGGCGCGTCGCCGGTCGCGGCATCGGCGGACTGCTGGAACCCGAGGATGTGCTGGATATGGGCAACTCCGGCACCGCCGCGCGCCTGCTGTGCGGCATCCTGGCGAGCCATCCGCTGTTCGCGGTGATGACAGGCGATGCCAGCCTGCGCCGGCGGCCGATGCGCCGCGTGATCGACCCCCTTTCGGCCTGTGGCGCGCGCTTCACGTCGCGCGAGGGCGGGCGCCTGCCGCTCGCCGTCCACGGTCCGACCGAGGCCCTGCCGCTCGACTACCGCGTGCCGGTGCCGTCCGCGCAGGTGAAATCGGCAGTTCTGCTGTGCGGCCTGAACGCGCCCGGCATCACGCGGGTGGAGGAGCCCGAGGCGACGCGCGACCACAGCGAGAACATGCTCCGCCACTTCGGCGCCAGCGTGCAGGTGGAGGCGGACGGACGCCGGCGCATCATCACCTTGCAGGGCCAGCCGGAACTCCGCGCGGCCGATGTCGCCGTGCCGGGCGATTCCTCGTCCGCGTCGTTCCTGATTGCCGCGGCGCTCCTGGTTCCCGGCTCGCGGCTGACCATCCTGGGCGTCGGGCTGAACGAGCTGCGCTGCGGGCTGTTCGCCACGCTGGCCGAGATGGGCGCCGATATGGTCGCCGAGAACCGCCGCGTTCAGGGCGGCGAGCCGGTGGGCGATCTGACCGTCGCCTACGGCCCACTGCGCAGCGTCGATGTGCCGTGGGAGCATGCGCCGAGCATGATCGACGAATACCCAATCCTGGCGGTGATCGCCGCCACCGCATCCGGCACCACGCGGATGCGCGGGCTGAAGGAGCTTCGGGTCAAGGAGAGCGACCGGCTGTCGGCCACTGCGGCGATGCTGACCGCGAATGGCGCCAGAGTGGAAATCGACGGCGACGATCTGATCGTGCATGGCAGCGAGCGGCCCCCTTCGGGTGGCGGGGTGGTCGAGACCCACATGGACCATAGGATCGCGATGAGCGCCCTGGTCCTCGGCCTGGCGACCGATCAGCCGGTGATGGTGGACGATGCCGGCTTCATCGACACGAGCTTTCCGGGTTTTGTCGGACTCATGAACGACGCCGGCGGGAAACTGGCGGCGGCGTGAGCGGCGGCCCGGTCATCGCCCCCATCATAGCGGTTGACGGGCCCGCCGCCGCGGGCAAAGGCACCTTGGCCCGGCGGCTCGCGGCGACGCTGGGCCTACCCTATCTCGACACCGGCCTGCTGTACCGGGCCGTCGCCCGCCTCGTGCTGGACGCGGGTGCCGATCCCGCCGACCCGAAAGCGGCCGAGACCTCGGCGCGCGCACTACGACCGGTGGACCTGGAACGCAGCGACCTGCGCGGCCCGGTCGCTGATGCTGCCGCCGCCTCGGTAGCAGCCATTCCCGCTGTCCGCGAGGCGCTGCTGGATTTTCAGCGCGCCTTCGGCAATGAGCGCGGCGCTGTGCTGGACGGGCGGGACATCGGCACGGTGATCTTCCCCGATGCGCCGGCGAAGCTGTTCATCACCGCCAGCCTGCCCGAACGCGCGCATCGCCGCTGGCTCGAGCTAAAGGCCAAAGGCATCGCGGCCGATCCGGCGACAGTCGAGGCGGAGATGCTGGCCCGCGACACGCGCGACGCACCGAACATGCGGCAGGCCCCGGACGCGTTCGTATTGGACACCACGGAGCTCGATGCCGAGGCAGCGTTCGTCCTTGCGCTCGCGCAAGTGCGCAGGCGACTGGCGCGATTCCCTTGACTCTGGCGCTTTCCAGCGTATTTCTGACCACACGCATCCTTCGCGTGCTATCTGCAACCCGGCCCGCGGCTTCCGCGGGCAAGACGTGTTTCTGAAACGAAATGCGCAAACCAACGGCATCACCCGGGCAGCGCCCGGACCCTCCGTAACGGAACACAACCAACACATGGCCTCAACCGCGACTATCGCCCGCACCATTCCGCCTGTCCCGATGCAGGATCATTTCCGAGGCGATGATTTCGCCTCCCTCCTCGATGAAACCCTTGGCCGCGATACCGGCTTCGACGGCTCCGTCGTTTCCGGCCGCATCGTCCGGCTTACGGACGAATTCGCCGTCGTCGATGTCGGCCTGAAGTCCGAGGGCCGTGTCGCATTGAAGGAATTCGGCCCGCCCGGGGCCAAGCCCGAGATCAAGCCCGGTGACATGGTCGAGCTGTATGTCGAGCGCTACGAGGACAAGGACGGCACCATCATACTCTCGCGCGAGAAGGCCCGCCGCGAGGAAGCCTGGACCAACCTGGAAAAGGCGTTCGAGACGCAGCAGCGCGTCAACGGCACGATCTACGGCAGAGTGAAGGGCGGCTTCACGGTCGATCTCGGCGGCGCGGTGGCGTTCCTGCCGGGCAGCCAGGTGGATATCCGCCCAGTGCGCGACGTAAGCCCGCTGATGGGCTCGCCGCAGCCATTCCAGATCCTCAAGATGGACCGCGCCCGCGGCAACATCGTGGTGTCGCGACGTGCCGTGCTGGAAGAGACTCGGGCGGAACAGCGCAGCGAACTGATCCAGGGCCTGAAGGAGGGCATGATCCTGGATGGCGTCGTGAAGAACATCACCGACTACGGCGCGTTCGTCGATCTCGGTGGCGTGGACGGCCTGCTGCACGTCACCGACATCGCGTGGCGGCGCATCAACCATCCGTCCGAGGCCCTGCAGATCGGCCAGCAGGTCAAGGTGCAGGTGATCCGGTTCAATTCGGAGACCCAGCGCATCAGCCTCGGCATGAAGCAGCTCGAGGCCGATCCGTGGGAAGGCGTAGCCGCCAAGTACCCGCCGGGCGCCAAATACACTGGCCGCGTCACCAACATCACCGACTACGGCGCCTTCGTGGAACTGGAACCGGGTGTCGAAGGCCTGGTCCACGTCTCGGAAATGTCCTGGACCAAGAAGAACGTCCATCCCGGCAAGATCGTCGCCACCAGTCAGGAGGTGGAGGTGATGGTGCTGGACGTGGACAGCTCCAAGCGCCGCATCTCGCTCGGCCTGAAGCAGGTTCAGCGCAACCCGTGGGAGCAGTTCGTCGACGAGCATCCGATCGGCTCGGAGGTCGAGGGCGAGATCCGCAACATCACGGAATTCGGGCTGTTCGTCGGACTGTCGGCGGACATCGACGGCATGATCCACATGTCCGACCTCTCGTGGGACCAGCCGGGCGAACTGGCCATGGCCAACTACGAGAAGAGCCAGATGGTCAAGGCCAAGGTGTTGGACGTCGACGTGGAGAAGGAGCGGATCAGCCTGGGCATCAAGCAGCTCAAGGACGATCCGGCGGCCTCGGTACTGGATACGGTCCACAAGGGCGAGGTCGTGACCTGCGTTGTCACGGCGATCCAGTCGAACGGCATCGAGGTGAAGGTCGGCGACGTTCTGACCGGCTTCATCCGCCGGGTCGAGCTCGCACGCGACAAGGCCGACCAGCGGCCGGACCGCTTCGCGGTGGGCGAGAAGGTGGACGCCAAGATCGTCACCGTGGACCGCGCCGCCCGCAAGCTCAGCCTCACCATCAAGGGCAAGGAGGTCGAGGAGGAGAAGCAGGCGATGGCCGAATTCGGTTCGTCCGACTCAGGCGCCTCGCTCGGCGACATCCTCGGCGCCGCGATCCGCCGCCGCAATCAGCAGGCCCAGACCGAGAACTGAGGTTCAGCGATCACCAGCGACTATGTCGCTAGAAACCGACCTCCTGTTGGATCGGCGACGGCTTAAGCGTCGCTTGGTGTTTTGGCGGAGTTTTGCCGTGCTCGCCGTGGTGGCGGCGTTGCTGGTGGCGATGCGTGGCGAGGGCCTGCAATTCGGCAGGACGCATCTCGCCAGGCTCACGGTCAGCGGAATCATCACCGACGACCGCAAGCTGGTCGAGGCAGTGACGAAGCTTGCGGACGACGACAGCGTCAAGGCGCTGATCGTGTCGATCGACAGCCCAGGCGGCAGCGTGGCCGGTGGCGAGGGTCTGCACGATGCCATCGCGCATGTGGCGGAGAAGAAGCCGGTGGTGGCGGTCATGGGCGGGACGGCGGCATCAGCGGGCTACATGGTCGCCGTTCCGGCCGTCCGCATCTTCGCCAGGGAGGGCACACTGACCGGTTCGATCGGGGTGCTGCTGGAGACGGGCGAGGTTTCCGGATTGTTGAAAAGACTGGGCATCGACGCCGAGGCGATCACCTCCGGCCCGTTGAAGGACCAACCGAGCATGATCCGGCCGTTGACGCCGGAGGGTCGCGACGTTCTGCATGGCTTGGTGATGGACATGTACGACCAATTCGTCGGCATGGTCGCTTCCGGCCGGCATATGAACGCGGCGAAGGTGCGCGAACTGGCTGACGGGCGGGCCTATACCGGCCGGCAGGCATTGCAACTTGGTCTGGTCGATGCGATCGGCGGGGAGCATGACGCCCGGACGTGGCTTGCCCAGGCGAAGGGCGTCTCAGCGGATTTGCCGGTGGATGACGTGTCGACCACCGGGCTCGCCGGCCGGGCACTTTCGTCGAGCCTCGGCTGGATGCTCAATTCAGTTTGGAAAAGCCTGTTTTCCCAAGGAGTTATCCTTGACGGCGCATGGGCCATCTGGCAACGTTCCGACGGTTGAATTGTCTGGCGGGGTTCCGGAGGGCGAACATCCGGACGGAAACATCCGGATAGCGGCATATGACCAAATCGGAACTGATCATCGAACTCGCCGCCAGCAATCCGCACCTGCGGGGCGCCGATGTCGAACTGATCGTCGCCACCGTGTTCGACGAGATCACCGACGCGCTGGCACGTGGCGAGCGGGTGGAGCTGCGCGGCTTCGGCGCATTTACCGTGAAACGGCGCAACGCCCGAACGGGGCGCAATCCGCGGACCGGCGAGGCCGTCCCGGTGGACGAGAAGGCGGTGCCCTTCTTCAAGGCCGGCAAGGAGCTGCGCGAGCGCGTGAACCGCGGCAAGCCGGCGCGTGGTCCCGCGGAGCGCATGACGGCGTGACCTTTGGCGGCGGTCGATGCGCCTGCTGATCGCACTGCCATTGCTGTTGCTGATGGTGCTGTTCGCCTTGTCCAACAGGCAACCGGTGTCGCTCACGATATGGCCAGCCACTGATTACAAGCTGGATCTGCCGCTCTCGCTCGCAGTGCTCTGCGGAATGGCCGTGGCCTTCCTGGCTGGAGGACTGTTGGTGTGGGTGTCCGCATTAACGCAACGCCGGCGGGCATGGCGAGCGGAGCAGACAGTGCGGCTGCTGGAGGCGCAGGTGCAGGAACTGAAGGCGAGGCTCCCGCAACCCCTGATTCCTCCCGGCGCGGGCTGACGGCAGGTATCCTCCCCCTCCCCTTGCGGGAGGGGGTAGGGGGAGGGGTTCTCCGCTCGGCCTGCGCACTGATCGCGCGGCCCCCTCCCCCAACCCCCTCCCGCAAGGGAGGTGGAGAATTTTGACGACGAATATTGCCCCGCCCAGCCCCAACCCGGCGATGACCGTCAGGCTACGGCAGTGTTATGATCCCTCCATGATGACAGGGGACGTAAGGGTCAAGATCTGCGGCATAAACGATCCGATCGCGTTCCACGCGGCGATCAGCGCCGGTGCCGACTGGGTCGGTTTCAACTTCTTCCCGCCCTCGCCGCGCCATGTCACTGCGCCCCAGGCGGCCGCTCTCTCGGCGCGCTCGCCGGGCGGGCCGCCGCGCGTCGGCCTGTTCGTCGATCCGACGCCCGAGGTGATCGCCGCGACGCTCGACGTGGTGCGATTGGATATCCTGCAGATCTACGGCGCGCCGGATCTGCCGGCGCTGCGTGCCCGCTTCGGCCTGCCGATCTGGCGCCCGGTCGGCGTCACGACCACTGACGACCTGCCCACCGCATGCGATGGCGCCGACAGGCTGCTGATGGAGGCCAGGCCACCGCCCGGGGCGACCCGCCCGGGCGGCAACGCCGTGACGTTCGACTGGTTGCTGCTGCGTGGCTGGACAGCGCCAGTGCCGTGGATTCTCGCCGGCGGCCTGACGGTGGACAACGTGGCCGATGCGATCCGCACCAGCGGAGCCGGCGCGGTGGACGTGTCATCGGGCGTTGAAAGAGCGCGTGGCGTGAAGGACCCGGCGCTGATCCGCGCCTTCATCGCCAACGCAAGGTCCAGATGAGCGAAGGCGTTCGGCTCCGACGGGCGACGGAGGCGGATGCCGAGGCGCTCGGCGCGATGCATGTCCAGGCTTGGCGTGAGGCCTACGCCGGCATGGTGCCCGACGCGATCCTGGCAGGGCTGGACCCCGCGCAACGAGCTGCCATGTGGCGAAGGGGACTGGCACGAGGATCGGTGATCCGGCTAGCCGAACAAGACGCTTCGATCGTGGGATTCAGCGCGAGCGGGAAACAGCCTGATGCGTCCCTGCCCTACTCCGGCCTGATCCTGGCGCTCTACGTGTTGCGGCGCGCGCAACGTCTGGGCATCGGCCGAGCCCTGATGGCGGCGACGGCAGGCGACCTGCTGTCACGGGGTCACGTGTCCGCCATGCTCTGGGTCATGGAAGCCAACACGCAAGCGCGCTGCTTCTATGCGTCCCTCGGTGGCCGGGAAATCACCCGACGGGAAGAGGAGCGCGACGGGTTCCGCGCCGTCGGCATCGCGTATGGGTGGGACGATCTGAAGCGTTTGATCTGACGCCGTCAGGTCTTCACGGGTTTCGACGGCGTCTCTGCCTCCGCCTTTGCCGCCTCAAGTTCACGCCGGAGGCTCTCCACCTCGGCGCGAAGCCGCGCGATCTCCGGCGCCTGCCCTGGACCAGTGGGACCAGGGGCGGAAGGACCAGCGTCCCCGCTCTCCCCCCCGCGATAGAATGGGGTGAACATGCCGAATGCCCGCTCCATGATCGCCAAGTTCTGTCGTCCGACCTCTTCGATGTTGCCGAACGGGAACAGGTTGCCCATGGTCTTCTGCATGGCGGCGCGCATCTGCTCCTGCTGTTGCGTCAACGCCGACATCGCCTGCTCCAGGAAGCGCGGCACCAGGCTTTGCATCTGATCGCCGTAGAAGCCGATGAGCTGGCGCAGGAACGCGGTGGGCAGCAGGGCGCGGCCCTTGCCCTCCTCCTCGACAATTATCTGGGTGAGGACGCCACGGGTGATGTCCTCGCCGCTCTTGGCGTCATAGACGACGAAGTCGCGCCCCAGGCGCACCATGTCCGCCAGGTTGTCCAGCGTGATGTAGCTGGAGCTTTCCGTGTTGTAGAGACGCCGGTTGGCGTATTTCTTCACGACCACCGGTGGCTTTTCCTCGGGTCGCGGCGCCGTGAGGGGGTGGACGGTATCTGCCATGCATGCCTCGGTGGTGGTTCCGCCCTAACATGCGGCGTATGCCGCACCTGCGAAAGCCCCCTTGTAAAATCTTCGTCGCATCGGGACTGTTACGGTGTCGGTGGGACGAGCACCTCGCCCGCGACGAAGCGTTCCAGTCCGTCTGCCGTTTCGATCACCAGCGCGCCGTCATGCCCTAGATCGGCAAAGCGCCCTTCGATCCAGCGGTCGCCGACGGTCAGGCGGAGGGGCGAACCCGCCGGATGTGCCCGCGCCAGCCAGTCAGTCCGTACCGAAGCGAAGCCCTGGTCTCGCCATTCCGAGAATCTGTGCCGCAATGCCTGGAGCAGCACCTGAAGGACAGCGCCGGGTTCCAGGGTCCCGGCGCCGCTGGCCGCCAGGGTGGTGACCGGATACGGTGCGTCGGGCGGCGCATGGGCAACGTTCATTCCGATGCCAACGATGGCCGTTGCGTCCTGGGATTCGATCAGAATGCCGGCTACCTTCGCACCGCGGACGAGCACGTCATTGGGCCATTTCAGTTCCGCCCTGGCGGCAGCCGGGAGGAATGCATCCACTGCGTCCGCGACGGCAAGCGCGGCGACAAAGCTGAGCTGCGGAATTCTCCCGGGCGGCAGATCAGTTCGCAACAGGATCGAGGCATGGAGATTTCCGGCCGGGCTATGCCAGCGCCGCGCCTGCCGCCCGCGGCCTGTGGTCTGCTCGCGCGCGCAGACCACAGTGCCGTGCGCGGCATCGGCCCGGGCAAGGCGCATCGCTTCGTCATTTGTCGAGCCGATGCTGTCGTAATGCTGAATGTCAAATGCGATCATGGCGATGCGTCAAGCAGACGCTGAGCTCGGGTACGTTTGTCCGGGTCGGCGTCGCGCGCCACGATGCACTGCAGAACCCCAGCGCCCGTATATAAGCAATCTGCAATTCGGCTACCAGAGCCAATGCAAGCGCCTGTTTGTGGTGCATGATGGCCATATGCTACAGACATTTGCGCAACTGTGCACTCATCATGAGCAGGTCTTTTAGCGACCCCTTCTGTCGAGATGATCGGAGTTCTCTCGAACGGATCCTCTTCGGTCATACCAGTTTCTTGCATCGGCCTATCGCCGGAAGTTTCATGCACACTAGTTAGATTTTTTGAACAAGAAGTGTGTACGGCAATTTGGGTTGCTAATATCCATTTGTAATTCATGGCCTACAACTGCTCCTTTAATGCTGAAAGGAGCAATAATGTGACCGAATCCCCCCGTGCGCCACGCAGCGTGCGTATCGAACGTTCCGTCAGCCCCAATCTCAATGTCTTTCATTTCGTTTCCAAAGTGGATGGCAAAGTGACTATTCAGAATGGTCAATGTGCTGGCGATCTCGGCCGCAATCATACACCTACTGTTTGGATTCATGATTGTTTGCTCTCGCACGTTCTGCACATAACTACCATCTAATGCTTTGGCTGTCACGGCATCTACCACTTGAACATAGTATTGAGGACCTGCCAGTGACGATCCTAAATCATCGTAAACGTCACACCGCGCGTGCGCAGACACCGAGATGATGCTGAGAATCGCAAAGAAAATCATAAATGCCATAGCCCTCTCTTTTATACCGATTTCCAAGCGCTGATCGCCGATGGCAGGGTGATGTCCCCTTGGCGGAACTGAAAGCGCGTTGCGGGCGGTGCCGATCGCGGCTGATCGATGCTGTGATGACCGGCGGGCAAGTCGGTCCGGGCAACCGCCGATAGCCCATCTCCTTGCCTCATACCATGGCGGGAGTGCGCCCTTGCCACGCTTGATCGCTTGGGGACGTATCCAGATCGAATGACTCCCGTAGTGTCGCCAATGCCCACGCCGCCAGTACGGCTCGCTGCGCATCCGCGCGGAGAGCGCAGCGCCGTCGTGAACGAGACCGGACGAGTCGATGAGCGTCTGTATCATGCCCACCCTTGCAGGCGCGCGGCCTCCTCGCGGCAACGTTCCGGGCCGCCGAGCATCTGCCGGTTGAAGCTGATCCGTTTGAACCAGTAGTGCAGGCCGAGCAGATCGGTGAATCCCATACCGCCATGCGCCTCGGTTGCCATGCGCGCGATGTCGCGGCCGACATCGCCGAGGTGTGCCTTGGCGTGCAGCGCGGTCAGCCGCGCTTCATCGGGAAGTGCGTCCTGCGCGTAGGCAGCGTACCATACCATGGCGCGGCAAGGCTCCAGCATCGTCACCATATCGGCGAACTGATGCTTCACGCTTTGGAAGCTGCCGATCACCCTGCCGAATTGCGTGCGCTGTTTCACGAATGCCAGTGCGTCGTCGAACATGTGCTGCGCCGCGCCCAGTGTATCGGCCGCAAGCACGACCCTTCCCGCATCCAGCACGCGCTGTGCCGTCGCGACCGGTGCATTCGCCGCATCCAGCACCACGGCACGCGCATTGTCGAACGTGAGGTCCGTCACCGGCCGGGTGCGATCGATGCTGCGGTGCATGTGCAGCGAAACGCCCGGATCGGCCCCTGCGACGACGGCTGCACTGCCATCGGCGAGACAGACCAGCAGATGTGTCGGTGAGCCGGCGTCGATCGCGCCGGTGACGCGGCCGGACAGACGCCCGTCGTGCAGTGTTGCGGCGGCGGCTCCGGTTTGCCCCGCGAGGCCGGCGAATGCCACACCGAAGCGGACCTCGCCCGCGGCGATGCGCGGCAGCCATTCATCCTTCAGCGCCTCCGTCGCGCCGTGGATGAACGCGAGCGTCGCCATCACCACGCTGCCGACGAACGGCGCCGGTACGGTGGCACCGCCCAGTACCTCCGCGGCCACCGCCGCATCCAGCACACCGAGCCCCGCACCACCGAAGCGCTCGGGAACCAGCAGGCCGGGCAGGCCGAGGTCAACCAGATCGTCCCAAAGCTCCGCGTCAAAACCGCTGCCGACTTCGGCATGGCGGCGCAGCGCTTCGATCGGCAGCCGATCCGCCAGCATGCTGCGCAGAGATTCCGCAAACAGGCGCTGCTCCTCGCCGAGGGCGAATTCCATTGCTCAGGCCCTCGCGACCTTGGGTTCGCGCGGCAGGTCCAGGCCGCGTTCGGAGATGATGTTCTTCTGGATGTTGTTGGAACCGCCGCCGATCATCAGGCCGACATCGTACATGTAGTCGATGTTCCAGGTGGTGGCGTCGTCGTCTTCCGCGTGCTCGCCCTGGCTCTCGAACGGCAGGCCGGCGGCGCCCAGCGCATCAACCGCGAGCGCGGCCAGGCGGAACCCGAGCATCGTGCCGCCGTACTTGATGATCATGCGCCTGACGCCGGAGTCGACGCCCTGCGCCGATTCCGTGAGCAGGCGCAGGCTATGCGCCTTCCACGCCAGCATCTCGCCCTGCAGCCGTAGCAGTCGGTCGCGGTACACCGCCATGGCGATCAAGGGCGTGCCGCCGATCTCGGTTGACTTCAGCAGCGCGATGATCTGTTCCAGCCGCTGCGTCAGCTTGCCGGCATCGCCGATCATCGAGCGCTCATGCTTCAGCGTCACGTTGGCGACATACCAGCCCTTGCCGCGCCCAAGCACGATCTGCTCTTCGGGCACCCGCACATCGGTGAAGAACACTTCGTTGAATTCCGCGCGTCCCGTCATGGTGCGCAGCGGGCGCACATCGAGACCGGGCGTCTTCATCGACAGCAGCAGATAGGAGATGCCGTCGTGCTTCGGCTTGTCCGGCTCGGTGCGGCACAGCAGGAACATCATGTCGGCGTAGTGCGCGGAGCTGGTCCAGATCTTCTGGCCGTTGACCACGAAGTGGCCGTCCTGCAGCACGCCGCGCGTCTGCAATGATGCGAGGTCGCTGCCGGCACCGGGCTCGGAATATCCCTGGCACCAGATG
>DATMND010000188.1:0-2910 GCA_035569235.1 Acetobacteraceae bacterium
GTTCCGCAGTGTTCCTGCTGTACTGTGTGGAGTTAGCGCAGGTAGAACACCTATTTGCGCAGGTCAACAACAGAGTGTCAGCAAACCGATTGAGCTGGTTCAATCCCAGTATCGCGCACCAGAGTTTTAGCAGCTCAAATCCTATATTTAGGCAGACTATGCATCCGCCGTGGAAAATACATGGAGAATGCAACAATTCCCGTTCCGCCGCCGGTAACCGCATGACCCTCACCGACCTTCGCCCAAGTGGCCGATCGCCTCGGCATCGGCGTCGACGGCGCCCAATTCGCGGACGGGCTTTGTCGAGCGGTACATCAAGCTCTACGACGCCGAGGCGACAGAACTAACCGCGCGGCCGGCGCGCGAGAGCTCGCCGCAGCTCTGTTGCGTGCGGCCGATGTTTACGACGGCGTTCCGTAACGCGCGCTCGGCGATTAGCGCTGCTGCGCTTGGTCGACGGCCGGCGCTTGTCGGTAGCGCTGAGCGAAGCGGCGACACGCGTCGCGCCGGCGCCGCCGGTTCCCCAACGTGTCCGCCGGCGACACCCGCTCAGCTGCCTTCCGCACCATCGCCAGGACGCTTTGGTTGAACTGCTCGGCGAGCACCTTGATGCCATCGACAATCGCGAGCGCTGGAAAGACAGTGGGACGAATGATTGTGCTTCCTGCCAATCCGGCCCGGCTCTTGACAGCTCCAGACAGTTGGACTGTGTCGTCTGTCGCAGGCATGGCCCAACCCCCGACAATGCATGCCGCATCCTGCGATCTACGCGTTGACGTGGGAATTTTTGGACGATATAGTTCAGGTTCACGATACAGATAGGACGCATCATGAGATCAGGCCGAATGGCTCGTCGCCTCGTCGCGACCGCAGGCATGGGCGCGATCCTTGCCATGGGCGTGCTCAGCGCCTGCGGCAGTAAAGAAGCGCCGGCACCGGAGACCGTCACGAAGACGGTCACGGAGACGGCCGCCCCGCCGGCCATGCCGGCTCCGCCGGCGGCGGTGCCGACGGAGAAGGCGATCAACCCGAACGGCGGCAACCTGTTCACGCCCCCAGTCAAAGCGCCGCCGGCACCGACGGAACCTCCTGGCGTTCACCGCAATAAGTAGAACCACGCGTTCGCCAGCCCTCGCCTTCGCGAGGGTGTTCCCGCGCCGGGTTACGACATAGATTAGGACTGCACCATGGATTCACATCTGTTGGGTCGTCAGGTCGCGGCCATTGCGGGCCTTTCCGCGATCATCGCGATGGGCGTGCTCTCCGCCTGCGCACGGGAAGCGCCGGCACCGGAGAAGGTCACCGTCACGAAGACGGTCACGGAGACGGCCGCCCCGCCGACCGAAAAGAACATCAACCCCACGGGCGGAAACCTGTTCACTCCACCGGTTCAGGCGACCCCGGCGCCGAATGTGCCTCCCGGCCAGCATCCTGGCATCGGCGGGACTCCCTAGGTCGCTCTGGTCTCCGTTACGCCGCACCGTCAATGAAGCAGATGGCGGCGCGTTACCGGCTGCTGGCGGTCCTCGCGGCCGGTGTGCTCCTGCTCGTCGCGGGAGCGTCAAGTCGCTGTCCGACAACCGGACGGTCATCGGCGGTCCGTGGCCAGCGCCTTCGAGGTCGAGGTAACAAGCTCAGGAACGACCGCTGGGTGTTCGGCGATCCCGCAAGTGACGCCTACCTTGTCAAGTTTTCCTGGACCGACATTGTTCGGCATGTCATGGTGACAGGCGCGGCCTCACCCGATGACCCCGCCCTGGCCGACTACTGTGCCGAACGGCGGCGAAAGGTCAAGCCCCCGTTGGACAATTACACCCTGCGCCTGCTCGCCAGGCAGGATGCGCGCTGTCCGCTCCGCCGGGATCACCTGGTTAGCGCCGGACAGCCGCCGCAGTCCCGAACGACTGGGAACAATGGTGGCAATAGGTCACCCGTCAGGCGATAGCCACGGACTACCTCGTCCACCACGGGAGATCCGACCTACCGCACAACGATCCAACCCGCCTCGTGCACGCCTCCTGCCGACGCGGGCTCCGGGCCCGCTGACGCCGGACCCAGCCAACGAGGCTAGACACTGGCCGCGGAGCCGGGCTGCGAAAAGTATCCGGCACCGGGTGATCCGTCAAGTCCGAAACGACGCTATGTGATCGATGGCCATGTTCAGCGCCGACTGCATGAGCCTCGGGTCGCGCCCCGTCTGGGAGAGCAGGTAGCCGCCTTCCACCGCCGCAAGTAGGCCCGTCGCAAGGGATTTCACATCGACGTCGGCGACGAGCACGCCGTTGTCGCGTATCCGCTCGAGCGCCGCGCCGAGCAGGTCGCGCCATTCGTTGAAGTGCGCGGAGAGTGATGCCCTGGCTTTGTCGTCGGTATCGGATAATTCGGCGGCCAGAGAACCCAGTTCGCACCCCCACAGCCCGCGCCGCAGCGCGCACCGCTGCACCATGGCGTCGCGCCACTGGTAGAGCCCGCGGAAGGAATCAACCTTCTCCAGCCGCAGGCGCTGCCACGACAGAATCTCGTCGGCGCGCATGGTGATGACCTCGTACACCAGCTCCGATTTGTCGCCGAAGTGTTGGTAGAACTGGGATTTACTCGTCGCGCTGGCGGCCAGCACGTCGTCGATCGTCGTCGCCGCGACGCCCTGCACATGCATCAGTTCGGCGGCGGCAAGGACGATGCGGTTGCGGGTTGCTGCGCCGCGTGATGTCAACTTGGGCCGCGTTGCACGGTCTGTCTGCGGCGGCACGTCCTAACTGTAGCGGACGAAATGTTCCAATCCAACGCCGACGTTCGCGGGCGCGGCGACCCCCGGGTAGCGACCGAGTTACAGTTAGGACGTGCCGCCGCAGACAGACCGCGCGATGCGGCCCAAGTTGACATCACGCGGCGCAGCAACCCGCAACCGCA
>DATMND010000189.1:0-7051 GCA_035569235.1 Acetobacteraceae bacterium
ACGCGCCGATGGACGCCGCCAAGCTGACCGAGGGCAAACTGCTGCAATTCCCCACTGTGATGGGCGCCGTTGTCGTCATCGTCAACCTGCCTGACGTGAAGCCCAACGAGATCAAGCTGACCGGCGAACTACTGGCCGACATCTTCGCTGGCACCATCACCAAGTGGAACGATCCCAAGCTGGTCGACCTAAACCCAGGTGTCAAACTGCCGAGCCTCGCGATTGCGCCGGTGCATCGCGCCGACGGCTCGGGCACCACCTTCGTGTTCAGCTCCTACCTTTCGGCGGTGAGTCCGGAGTGGAAAAGTAAGGTCGGCGCCAACACCAGCGTGAACTGGCCGGCGGGTGCGGGCGCCAAGGGCAACGACGGCGTTGCGGCGACCACCCACAACACGCGCGGCGGCATCGGTTATGTCGAGAATGCCTACGCAACGCAGAACCACCTGATCACCGCGCAACTCCGCAACAAGGCCGGGCACTTTGTCGAACCGACCATTGCCAACTTCTCCGCGGCAGCGGCGAATGGCGATTGGGCTAACGCGAAGGACTACGCGGTGAGCCTGATCGATCTGCCGGGTGACGACAGTTGGCCGATCGTCTCGACAACGTTCATCGAGCTGCCGAAGGACCCGAAGGATCCCGCTCGCAGCGCCAACGTGATGAAGTTCTTCGACTGGGCATACAGCAAGGGCGACAGCATCGCCAGCAGACTGGAATACATTGCGCTGCCCGACCCGGTGAAGGCGGCGGTGCGCAGCGCCTGGCGCTCGGAGATCAAGGGCCCTGACGGCAAGTCCGTCCTGTGAATTGAAGCGGCCGACGCATGCCGGGCCGACGCCGCCCGGCATGCGTCGGCTGGCCGTCAAATCGGGATCACGTATTTGCAGCAATCCCTCACCCGTCCATTCTCCGCGTCCGCCCCGCGACGCGCAGTACATGTACGCGACGCTGTCTTTGCAGGTCTCGCCCGATTCTCCGGCGCCTTCGTCCTGGCTCTCCTCGGCGCAATCATCGTTGTGCTGTTCCTGGGAGGGCTTGCAGCCTTTCGCCAGTTCGGCCCGGCGTTCCTGGTGTCTGCCTCCTGGGACCCCGTGAAGGAGGTGTTCGGTGCGGCGGTACCGATCTACGGTACTCTTGTGACTTCCGTCCTGGCACTAATCGTCGCGGTGCCGATCTCCTTCGGAATCGCGTTCTATCTGACGGAACTCGCGCCGATATGGATGCGCCGCCCGGTCGGCACGGCGATCGAGCTGCTGGCCGCCGTTCCCTCGATCATCTACGGTATGTGGGGCTTCTTCGTGATCGCGCCGCTGATGGCCGGATACCTGCAGCCGTCGATGATCGATGCATTCGACGGCATCCCGGTGCTGCAGGACCTGTTCGCTGGCCCCCCGTTCGGCACCGGCATCCTCACCGCCGCGCTCATCCTTGCGGTCATGATCATCCCGTTCATCGCCGCCACTATGCGCGACGTGTTTGATCAGGTGCCGCCCGTCTACAAGGAATCGGCCTACGGCGTCGGCTGCACCACCTTCGAGGTCGTGCGCTCCATCGTCATTCCGTACACGCGGGTCTCCGTGGTCGGCGGCATCATGCTGGGGCTCGGCCGCGCGCTGGGCGAGACGATGGCGGTGACCTTCGTCATCGGCAACACCAATCGTATCTCCACCTCGCTGTTCGGACCCGGCAACACTATTGCCTCCATCGTAGCGCTGGAGTTTCCGGAAAGCGAAGCCGGCAGCCTGAAGCTTTCGTCGCTGCTCGCCCTCGGGTTCATCCTGTTCGTGATCTCCTTCATCGTGCTGGCGATCTCCCGTGTGTTGCTGCGCCCAGGGCTGAAAGCATGAGCGCGACTATCGGCAGCCGTCGCGCAATCCCAGGCCCGGCCAAGAACGAAACAGTGGCGCGTGCGCTCGGCAGGCGTCGCCACCGGATCAACCTGGCGATCGAGGTGCTCTGCATCATCGCAACGGTGATCGGGCTACTGTTGCTTGCCTCGATTCTGTTCACCTTGCTGTGGCGCGGCTTTGGCGGGCTCAGTCTTGCTGTCTTCACCCGTATGACGCTGCCGCCCGGCTCGAACGGCGGGCTGCTCAACGCGATCATCGGCAGCATCATTCAGACACTACTCGGTGCGCTGATCGGCACGCCGATCGGGCTGATGGTCGGTACCTATCTTGCCGAGTATTCCGCCGGTTCGGCGATCGGCAATGCCGTTCGGTTTGTTTCCGACATACTGCTTTCGGCTCCCTCTATCCTGATCGGCCTATTCGTCTATCAGCTTGTCGTGGCACCGTTCGGTGGCTTTTCCGGCATCGCCGGCTGCCTCGCACTGGCGGTGATCGTGATCCCCATCGTCGTGCGCACGACCGAGGACATGCTGCGGTTGATCCCCGTTTCGTTGCGCGAGGCGGCGTTTGCGTTAGGGACCCCAAAATGGAAGGTGATCGTCCTGATCTGCTATCGCGGCGCGAAGGATGGCATCGTCACCGGCATTCTGCTCGCCGTCGCGCGCGTGGCCGGGGAGACCGCGCCACTGCTGTTCACCAGCCTTGGGAATCTCAACTGGTCGCTCAGCCTGACCGCGCCGATGGCCAGTCTTCCCGTCACCATCTATCAGTACGCCGGATCGGCGTTCGACGACTGGGTGCAGCTTGCCTGGGTCGGAGCTTTGCTGATCACGTTCGGCGTTCTGGCAATCAACATCACCGCGCGCTTTTTGCTGCGTGACGGGAGATGAACACGTGAGCACCACAATGGGTGAACAGCAGAGCCGGCAATCCGCGAGCTTCGGCGGTGTCGAGGCGCGCTCTGACGCGACTATCAACAAGCCGCGCATCGCCATCCGCAATCTTGACTTCTACTATGGCGACAACCGCGCACTGAAGAAAGTCAAACTGGATCTTTCGGACCGCCAGGTGACCGGCATGATCGGCCCGTCGGGCTGCGGCAAGTCGACGCTGCTGCGCGTGCTGAACCGAATGTACGACTTGTATCCCGGCCAGCGCGCCACCGGCGAAGTGCTGATGGATGGCGAGAACATCATCGACCCGTCGGTCGACCTGAATGCGCTGCGCACGCGGGTCGGCATGGTGTTCCAGAAACCAACGCCATTTCCCATGACGATCTACGACAACATCGGCTTCGGCGTGAAGCTGCACGAGAAGCTGTCCAAGTCGGCGATGGACGAACGGGTGGAATGGTCTTTGACCCGGGCAGCGCTTTGGGACGAGGTGAAGGACCGGCTGAACACGTCCGCCATGGGCCTGTCGGGTGGCCAGCAGCAACGTCTCTGCATTGCGCGCACGATCGCGGTGCGCCCTAAGGTGATATTGCTGGATGAACCGACCAGTGCGCTGGATCCGATCAGCACCTTGAAGATCGAGGAGCTGATCGACGAACTGAAGAACGACTTCACCATCGCCATCGTCACGCACAACATGCAGCAGGCGGCACGCTGCGCCGACCAGGTGGCGTTCTTTTACCTTGGCGAGATGGTGGAGGTGGCGCCGGCGGGACAAATGTTCACCGCGCCCAGGGAACGCCGGACCCAGGAATACATCACCGGCCGGTTCGGGTGAGCGGGAGAGGCATCATGTCCGAAACGCCGCAACGTGTCGTAAAGAGCTACGACCAGGAACTGAAGCGGCTGCGCAGCATGATCACGCAGATGGGCGGCATCATGGAGACGCAGGTGGCCCTCGCGGCCGAGGCGATCATGCACCGCGACGCCGCCGCCGCGGCGCGCGCGGTGGAGGAGGATCCCAAGGTCGATGCGCTGGAGCGCGAGATCGAGACCTTCGTCATCCGGCTGCTGGCGCTGCGCCAGCCGGTTGCTGGCGATCTCCGCCAGATCGTCGCAGCGCTGAAGATCACCGGGGACATCGAGCGGATCGGCGACTACGCCGCCAATGTCGCAAAGCGATCGATCGTACTTGCGGAATTCTCGCTGCCCTATTCGCTCGCGGGCCTGGCGCACATGGCCCGCCTTGTCCAGCAGCAGCTCAAATCGGTGATCGACGCATTCGGCGACGACGATGCCGACAAGGCTATGGAGGTCTGGCGGTCCGATCAAGTGGTGGACGATATCTACAACGCGATCTTCCGCGAACTGATCACCTACATGATGGAAGACCCGCGCAACATCACGCCGTGCACGCACCTGCTGTTCATCGCGAAGAACCTCGAGCGGATCGGCGATCATGCGACCAACGTGGCCGAGACGGTCTACTACGCGGTGAAGGGCGAAAGCTTGCGGGAGTCGCGGCCAAAGGGCGACACGTCGGCCTACGCCGTGGTGCGTCCGCGGGAATGACGCAGTCCAGCTGTGAACACGGGAGGGCCAAGATGCCTGACAGTATATCAAGCTTGCCTAAACCGCTGGTCCTTGTCGTGGAAGATGAGGCCGCGCTCGCCACGATGCTGCGTTACAACCTCGAGAAGCAGGGGTTTCGTGTCGAGGAAGCTGCGGATGGCCAGGAAGCGCTGACGCGCATCGCCGAGACGCGGCCGGATCTTGTGCTGCTCGACTGGATGCTGCCTGCGATGTCAGGTCTCGAAGTGTGTCGCCAGATCCGCCGCCGCTCGGCGACGCGGGATCTGCCGGTGATCATGGTCACCGCACGCACCGAGGATCAGGACGCGGTGCGGGGGCTCAATACCGGGGCCGACGACTACATTGCCAAGCCGTTCTCCATGGAGGCGCTGGTCGCGCGCATGCGGGCGCTGCTGCGCCGTTCCAATGTGGTGCCGATGAAGGGACAGCTTGTCTTCCACGATATCACGATGGACCTCGCGGCTTACCGCGTGCAGCGCAACGGTCGCGCGGTTCATCTCGGCCCTACCGAGTACCGGCTGCTGGAGTTCTTCATGCAGCACCCGCGCCGGGTGTTCTCGCGCGAGGAGCTGTTGAACGGTGTGTGGAGTCCGGACATCCACGTTGAGGCGCGCACCGTCGATGTTCACATTCGCCGGCTGCGCAAGTCCATCAACGGCGCAGGCGAGCTCGATGTGGTGCGCACTGTGCGGGCTGCCGGGTATGCCCTCGATACTGAATCCGTCTGAACTGCGGGCACCAAGTCGTCCCGACCGTCCTTCGCAAGTTCGTTCGCGAGCGACGCGAACGTCATGCGATCGTCGCCTTCCGGACTTCGAATGCCGCGGCTTTGCGCGCTGAGCGGGGCTTCACATTGCTGGAGGTGCTGATCGCTAACGTGATCGCGGCGCTGGCGCTCGGCGCGCTGTACCAGACGGCAGTTAGCGGCGTCCGTTCCATGCGGACAGCCGCACGTTATAACGATGCATTGTCGCGCGCTCGATCGCATCTGGACATGGCGGTCCATGGCGGCACGCTGGCCCCCAGCGACTCGCAGGGCGATGACGGCGGCGGTTTCCACTGGCGCCTGCACATCGAGCCGGTGGCGCAGACCGGCCTGCGCCCGGACGGCCCATCCTCCGGCACCGCACAGCCGCTCCTGGCCCTCTATCGCGTCACGGTGTGGAACTTCTGGGACGGTGACGGCTCCAGACATGCGGTTCAATTGGATACGTGACAGATCGCCATGGTGGTCGCGCCGCAATAGTGTGGAGGGATCCGACGGCGCGGTCATTTTGACAACCGCAAGTCGTCGCGCTCAAGGCGCGGCCAGAAATCGATCGCAACCGCGGCATCACTATCGCTACAGGTCAAATTAAAATGAATACCACGTAATGCGAATGTATAAATCCCGTAACGCAGCTGTCAGCATCCGGATGCGAAATTGCCCCGCTGACTGCAACAACGAAGGGGCGAAAACATGGATACCGTCACCTGCCGGCATCGGTTGCTGGCCTGCGTCTCCGCCACCGCGATCGCCGCCAATGCGCTTGCGCCTGTCGCTTATGCGGCCCCGCCGCCAGCCGGCGACACGGCGACGCCGATCAAGCACCTGATCGTCATCTACGGCGAGAACCGTTCGTTCGATCACCTGTTCGGGACTTACAAGCCGCAACACAACGAGACGGTCATGAACCTGTTGTCGCAGGGCATCGTGGACGAGTTCGGCGCGCCGGGACCGAACTTCGACAAAGCGGCGCAGTTCCAGGCCACCGATACCACGAAGTATAGCGGCGCGCCGACGAAGACGAACGCCTATTCCACGCTGCCGCCGCCCAACACCGGTTTCACGCCCACCATCGCCAGCGACACCACGCCGCCGCCGTTCGCAACGGTGGCGCTCGCGGGAACCGTCGATTTCGGCCTGCTGCCGCGCGATTTCCGCCTGCTGACGACCGGTGCCTCCGGACTGCCGCAGGGCGCGATCGATGCGCGGATCGAGAACGTGGACACGCTGCCGAACGGGCCGTTCCAGCTCACGCCCGGCGTGCCCTACGACGCCTACGCCAACAGTCCGGTGCATCGCTTCTATCAGGCCCGACAGCAATCGGACTGCGACCCGAGCCACGCCACGCCCGCCAACCCGAGCGGCTGTCTCAACGACCTGTTTCCCTGGGTCGAGGTGACGGTCGGCGCCGGCAGCAACGGCCAACCGCAGCCGGCCGGCTTCGACGACGAGACGACCGGCGAGGGCGCCACCGCAATGGCGTTCTACAACGTGCTGCAGGGCGACATGCCGTTCTTCAAGCGGCTCGCGGACCGGTTCACGATCAGCGACAACTATCATCAGCCCGGCATGGGTGGCACCGGTCTCGACAGCATCCTGGCCGGATTTGGCGACGATATCTGGCATACCGACGGCAAGGGGAATCCGACCGCGCCACCCGCCAATCAAATCGAAGATCCGGACCCGCAGGCTGGCACCAACAACTTCTATACGCAGGATGGCTTCTCGGGCGGGTCCTATAGCGCCTGCGCCGACACCACGCAGCCCGGCGTGGCATCGGTGGTCAGCTATCTCCAGTCGCTGAAGCCGAACATCGCACCGAACTGCGAAGCGACACACTTCTATCTGCTGAACAACTACAATCCCGGATTCTTCGGCGACGGCACCGTGGACGCCACCGATACATTCACCATCCCGCCGGTGCCGACGCACAGCATCGGCGACGTGCT
>DATMND010000190.1:0-2521 GCA_035569235.1 Acetobacteraceae bacterium
CCCCGCTCGACGGCGTCAACGGAGTCCGCTGCAATCTTCTTGCGCGCATCGGGCTGTCGGAGGGTTGCCGCGTGTCCGGCACGGGAGGGGCGCAGCGGTAGCGCTGCGCCCCTCCCGTTCAACCCGTGACTCGCCTTTTCGGTTGAACATGGGCCGTCGGTCCGCTTTGCGCCAAAAACGGACTCTTCAATATCGCCCTCCGCGCCGGATGGTTCGCTCGGAGTGCTATCTTTTTCGGACGATTTGGCCGAGATCTTCTACAAACCCGACGGCGCTGCGCCATCGACAGCTAAAAGGCCTTTTCCGCCTCCGGCCGGTGCTTGTTCTTCGGCACAAAGCCTGATCTGGTTGCTTCGCGTGGGCGACGCACCCAGACCTCGCGGTTCGGATGCAAGCCGCCACCGCGGGTGGCCGGAACGGCGCTTAGCCGCGCGCGGTGTAACAGGCGGGTGTCGGCGACGCCGCAGTTCGGGTGCAGGCCGCCATTGGCCGCCACCACTTTTTCCCAAGCCGCCTTGCGCGCCTTCAGAACGGCAGGATCTGTCAGCGCGGTGCAGTTGAGCTCGTTCTTGTTCAGGTCCGCGATGATCTCGTCACCGTCCTCAACGAACGCGATGGGTCCGCCAAGACCAGCTTCAGGGCCGACATGGCCGATGACGAGGCCGACCGATCCGCCAGAGAACCGCGCGTCGGTCATCAGCGCCACCACAATGCCGCGCTCACGGCACAGCGTGGTGATGCGCGAGGTCGGGTCGAGCATTTCAGGCATGCCCGGCGCGCCGCTCGGTCCCTCGTAGCGCACGATGATCATGTCGTTGTTCTGGAACCGGTCGGGGGCCTTGTCGAGCGCCTCAAGCAGTCCCTGCTCGCCTTCGAACACGCGTGCCTTGCCGCGGAACAGGTTGTCTTCCAACCCGCCTTCGACGCCGGCAAGCTTCAGGATGGCAGAGAATTCCGGCGACAGATTGCCGCCGAGAACGCGCAGGCCACCGGTCGGCTTATAGGGCTTGGCGACGGTATAGATCACCGTGCCATCGGCGGACTTGGTGCCGAGACGCTTCACCTGCTCGGCCAGCGTTTCGCCGGTGCAGGTCATCACGTCGCCGTTGAGCAACCCTGCCTCCAGCAGTTCGCGGACGATCACCTGAACGCCGCCAACGGCGTCGATGTCGACCATCGAATATCTGCCATACGGGCGGGCGTCGGTGAGGACCGGCACGACGTATTGCGACAGATGGTTGAACTCAGCCGGCGTCATGACCTCCTTCCAGAAGTCCGCGAAGCCTGCGGCACGCGCGATCTCCGGCGCATGCAGCGTGACGTTAGTCGAGCCGCCAATCGCCATCGCGACGATGACGGCGTTGCGGATCGAATCGCGGACGACGATGTCGCGCGGCTTCAGGCCCTTCGCGATCATTTGCGCGAGGTACCCGACCAGCTGGTCCGGAAACTCCTTGAGGCGGCGGGGATCGTCGGACGGCGGGGCCACCATGTGCAGCGGCTGCATGCCAACGACGCCGATGAAGGTCTGCATGGTGTTGTAGGTAAACATGCCGCCGCAGCTGCCGTAACCGGGGCAAGCATGGCAGGCGATGTGGTGGCGGTGGGCGGCGTCCGGGTGGCCCGCGACCTGATAGGCGCTGACGATGTCGAGTTTCTCGCCGGTCTCCGGATCAGTGCCTGGATGGATCGCTCCATCAGACATGATGATCGCGGGTTGATTGTGCTCAAGCAGCGCGGCCAACGTGCCAACCGGCGGCTTGTCGCAGGCAACGACGGCGATGGTGCCGGCCAGACCCGTGGCGCTCAGATGTTCGCACAGCGCATCGTGCGTCACCTCACGCCCGATCAACGAGTAGCGCATTTCGCGCGTACCGTTGCGGATGCCGTCCGACGTTGCGATGGTGTATTCCGGTTGGACCAGGCGCAGCTTCATCTGGCCCGCGCCTTTGCCGACGCGGCTCTTGAGGCTGGCGTGGATCGCATCGACCTTCGCCACGACACCCATGTAGCACTGGCTGTCGCCCTTAGTGCCGACCACGCCGACCGACGGCTCGTGGATCAGGTCCGGATCGGCGCCAAGCTCGCGCGCAATACCGATGGTCTGGGCCGAGCGGCCCGGATGGTTGTCTATGAGTACGACATTCGATTTTGTCACGGCTGGTTCCTTCCCGGCGGGGGGCTTTGTTGGATCGACAAAGCGGCGGGTGCACCGCTTGCGTTTGTCACTAAGTCAAATGGAGGACCCGTCCAGGCGCATCGGCTGGACGCTCCGATTGGTCACTAGATTTGATCTGGGCCTTAATTGACAGGCCGGCCCAGGTTTTGCAAATGCGTCGAGTGGCGAACGGGAATTGCAGGTAATAAGTCGGATCTCGCCCCGAAATCGCGGTCTCGGGCAGGTTCAACACCAGTGTACCCCTGACCTTTATTTGGACTGCGAGGCCGGCCGGTTTCCTTTGCATGCTTTCTAGATGTTGTGTCCCGGATGCGGGGTCACGGAACGCCGCAGACGCACAAC
>DATMND010000191.1:0-47274 GCA_035569235.1 Acetobacteraceae bacterium
GCGCCGATCTCGGGCTACCACGCCAACGCCTATGACGGCGCGATGCTCGCCATCAAGGCAATCGAGAAGGTCGCCAAGACCGACGCAGCCGGGAACCTCTATATCGGCAAGAAGGCGCTGCGCGACGCCGTGTTCGCCACAAAATTCGATGGCATCAGCGGCCCAATCGCCTGTGACGCCTATGGCGAATGTTCGCAGTTCAAGCCATCGGTGCTTGAGTTCACCTCCTCCGATCCGAAGACCTTTGAGGTAGGCAAGAACCCGAAGAAGATCTGGCCGTAGGTGGCCGGCGCGACCACTGCAAAGGGGCCATGGCTGCGTGCCATGGCCCGCCTCAATGCAGTCGATATCGTCCTGTGGGGTCTGCGCATCGGCGTGGTGCTGGTGGTCGTGCTCGGCACCATCGGCACGCTGATCAAGGGCCGCTACAACGCCGCGCAGTGGTTCGATTTCGTCATGTTCGGCCTGACCATCGGCAGCATTTATGCGCAGATCGCGTTGGGCTACACGATGGTCTATGGCGTTCTCCGCCTGATCAACTTCGCACACGGCGATATCGTGATGGCCGGCGCATTCGCCGGCTATTTTGTCGCTGGACCGCTCGATCGCTCGGGCTTCCTTGAGAGACAGCCCGTGCTCGCCATGGCCGCGATCCTTGCCGTGGCGATCGCCACCTCGGTCAGCATCGCGGTGCTCACCGAACGCATCGCCTATCGCCCGTTCCGTCGCGTGGTTGGTCTTGCGCCGCTGATCTGCGCGATCGGCGTGTCGTTCTTCCTGGAGCAGACGTTCCGCGGCATGTTCGGCTCCGCGGTGAAATCCTATCCGGAGCCGCAATGGCAGCGCGCGGCGTTCCATGTGTTTGGCTTCAACCTTCCGCGTATCGACGTGATCGTGATCGGGCTTGCCCTGCTGTTCATGGGCGCGCTCTACCTGATCGTGCAGCGCACGCGCATGGGCACCGCGATGCGCGCGGTAGCCGAAGACGGCGAAGCCGCCGCGCTGATGGGCATCGACGTGAACAAGGTGGTCGTCTTCACCTTCGTGCTGGGCGGCGCGATGGCCGGAATCGCCGGTGTGTTCTATGCGTTTCTCTACAAGCAGGTGTATTTCTTCATGGGCTTCGCACCCGGCATCAAGGCGTTCGGTGCCGCGGTGCTGGGCGGCATCGGCAATATCCCCGGTGCAATGCTTGGCGGCTTCTTCCTCGGCATGGTGGAATCGGTCGGGCCGACACTGTTCCTGGATGGCATCGGCATTCCCGCGCCCTACCAATTACGCGACCTGATCGCCTTCACGCTGCTGATCATGGTGCTGATCTTCCGTCCGCAAGGACTGCTTGGCGAGCGCATGGCGAAGAAGCGCGCATGATGCCGCGGAGCGCCCCGATCGTAATGGTCCGCGAAGGCGGCCCATCCACGTCTTCCCTCGTGTCGTCCAAGTCGTGGATGGCCGGGTCAAGCCCGGCCATGACGGATGGAGACAGCGGCTGCAATGTGACGACAGGCGAATCATCGATATGATGCCGCGGAGCGCCCCGATCGTCATGGTCCGCGAAGGCGGCCCATCCACGTCTTCCCTCGTGTCGTCCAAGCCGTGGATGGTCCGGTCAAGCCCGGCCATGACGGATGGACACAGGGGCTGCAATGCGGCGACAGGCGACTCATCGATATGATGCCGCAGGCGCGCCGCGCTGTCCTAATCGGCCTCGCCTTCGGCGCAGGCGCAGTGCATCTAGCGGTTGTAGGCGTCTTGCTGATGCTGCACCAACGCTGGATCATCATCGACACTCTGAGCCTTGGGCAGGCGGTGCTGGTGGTGATTGCCGGCGGCACCGGAGCGATGGCGGGACGTCCGCTCCCGGGTGTGCTCGCAGGCGCGTCCGCCGGCGTGCCCGTTGCCGCACTGGCGTTGCTGATGTCTGTTTTGCCGCTGCAAGGCATTTTCATCGCGCTGTCGCCGGCGTTGCTGAACATGCTGACGTTTGAATTCGGCACGGCCGCCGGTGTCGGCATCATGGTCGGCGGCGGGGCAGTTGGCGGCCTGTTGGGCGCGGCGTTGCGCACAAGTCCTGCCGTGGCGCGCCGTGCGATCATACCGGGCGCGGTTGCGGTGGTGGTCGCCGGCGTGTTCCAGGAACTGATCCAGCTTATGCTGCAGCAATACGAAGGTGTCGTCAGCGACATCCGGGAATTCCTCTACACCTGGGAGGGACTGAGCCCGGTAGGCGCGGTAACCATTTTCATCGTTGTCGCGCTGTGCAGCGAGCTTGTCGGTCTCGCACAGCGACGCCGCATTGCGCGCTGGCCGATCCGCGACCATCGGCGCGAACGCATGATGTGGGCGGGGTTCGCACTGCTATGTCTGGTGCTGCTGCCAGCGGTTGCGGGTTCGTATGTCGGCCAGGTGCTGATGCTGGTCGGGCTCTACATCCTGATGGGCATGGGCCTCAATCTCGAGGTCGGCCTGGCTGGGCTGCTCGACCTTGGGTTCGTCGCATTCTTTGCTGTCGGCGCATATACAACTGCCCTGCTTACTGCCGATGCGCCGCATGCACTCGCGCATCTTTCCTACTGGGAGGCGATGCCGGTTGCGGTGTTCCTTTCGATCCTCGTCGGCGTCATGTTTGGCCTGCCCGTGCTCGGCGTGCGCGGTGACTATCTGGCGGTGGCGACGATGGGCCTGGGTGAAATCGTGCGCGTCATCGTGCAGTCGGATTTTGCCACGCCATTGCTTGGCGGGGCACAGGGCATCCTGCAGATTCCCAAGCCGCAACTGGGGTCTTTCGTGCTGGGCAGTCCGGTCGCGCTGTTCTACCTGACGCTGGGCGCATCGGCCGTCGCGGCGTTCGTCGCATGGCGGCTGGAGAATTCCCGCCTCGGCCGCGCCTGGATGGCGTTGCGCGACGACGAGGACGTGGCGCAAGCATTGGGCATCAACCTCATCAGATCCAAATTGCTGGCCTACGGGCTGGGCGCGGCATTCGCCGGACTCGCCGGTTCGATCTTTGCCACGATGTTGGGCTCGGTTTATCCGTCGAGCTTTCAGTTGCTGATTTCGATCAACGTGCTGGCGTTGATCATCGTCGGCGGTATGGGCAGCCTGCCGGGGGTCGTGCTCGGCTCGATCGCGTTGATCGGCCTGCCCGAGCTGCTGCGTGAATTCGGCGAGTACCGGTATCTGTTCTATGGCGCGGTGCTGGTGGTGATGATGCGGCTGCGTCCCGAGGGTTTGTGGCCATCGGACGTGCGCCAGCGTGAATTGCATGCTGCCGACGAAACACTGGCACTCGATGCAGGCACGGATGCGGTCCCCGTGCAGCCACGGTAGGCGCAGGTTGAGCGTTATTTTGTCATCCCCGCGAAAGCGGGGACCCAGGCTGGGCCCCCGCTTTCGCGGGGGTGACTATACAAACGACGGGGGTCACAAAAATAAGGAACCGCGCGTTGGCGGAGGGGGCACCTGATGGGCGAGTCCCTGCTCCAGTGCAATGACCTGACCATGCGCTTCGGCGGTCTGGTGGCGATCGCAGGTCTGGACCTTGTCGTCGAAGAGCACAGCATCCACAGCGTCATCGGACCCAACGGCGCCGGCAAGACCACAGTGTTCAACTGCATCACACAGAATCTGCGGCCGAGCGGCGGCGAAGTGTGGTTCGCCGGCGAGCGGATCGATGGGCTGACACCGGATCGCGTGGCGGCGGCGGGCATCAGCCGCACCTATCAGAACATCAGGCTGTTCCGAAACATCACCGCGATCGAGAACCTCCTGGTCGGGATGCACCTGCATCTGCGCTCGACATGGTGGGGCGCGGTGCTGCGTACGCCGCACACCATGCGCGACGAGCGTGCGGCACATGACGAGGCGCTGCGCCTGCTGCAATTCGTCGGCCTGCGCGGTCGCGGCGACATCCTCGCGCGCAATCTGGCCTATGGCGAACAGCGCCGGCTGGAGATCGGCCGCGCGCTTGCCACCAAGCCACGCTTGCTGCTGCTCGATGAACCGACCGCGGGGATGAACCCGCATGAAACATCCGAGATGATGGAGTTCATTCGGCAGGTTCGCGCACGCTTCGACATCACCATCCTGCTGATCGAACACCAGATGCGTGTCGTGATGTCGATGTCGGATCGTGTGACGGTGCTGGATCACGGCGTCAAGATTGCCGAGGATGTTCCCGACCGGGTGCAGCAGGATCCGGCGGTGATCGAGGCCTATCTCGGCAAGGCCGCGAAGCCGGCAGCGGTCTGAGGCCGGCAATGGCGCTGCTCGAGATCGACGACATCCACGTATTCTACGACAAGATCGAGGCGCTGAAAGGCGTTTCGCTTGCCGTGCAGGAACGGCAGATCGTCACATTGGTGGGCGGCAACGGCGCCGGCAAATCGACCACGTTGCGCGCGATCAGCGGATTGCTGCACCCGCGCGAGGGTGCAATTCGTTTTGACAGCCGGCCGCTGGCCGGCCTCGGCGCGCACGAGATCGCCGCGATCGGAGTCGTGCAGGTGCCGGAGGGGCGGCGCATCTTCGGCCGGTTGACCGTAAGCGAGAACCTCGACATGGGCGCGTTCACGCGCCGTGACCGACATGCGATCGCCGGGGACAAGGAGCAGATGATGGCGCTGTTCCCGCGCCTGCGGGAGCGGTTGAAGCAGGTGGCCGGAACGCTGTCGGGTGGCGAACAGCAGATGCTGGCTGCGGCGCGCGCGCTGATGGCGCGGCCTCGGGTACTGTTGATGGACGAGCCGAGCATGGGGCTGGCGCCGATGCTCGTCGAGCAGGTATTCGAGACGATCCGGCGGATCAATGAGCAGGGTGTGACGATACTTCTGGTGGAGCAGAACGCACCGCTGGCCTTGGGCATTGCGGACCACGGCTATGTGCTGGAGAGCGGCCGGATCGTGCTCGATGGTCCCAGTCGCGACCTGCTGGATGACGAGCGGGTCAGGCGGGCGTACTTGGGTTAGGACCCGAGTGGGAATATGCGAAGCATCTGATCCGGGTACGGCGATCCCTGTCGTCATCCCCGCGAAAGCGGGGACCCAGGCCGCAACTGGGTCCCCGCTTTCGCGGGGATGACAACAGGGCGGGGATGACAATAGTAGGGTGGAACGTCACCGCCGACCGACGCAATCAATCACGCGGCGCGGACAGGATCGCAATCGGATACGCGTAGTTGATCCGATCCCCCTCGCGACGAACCGGGATGCCCAGGCGGTCATCCTCGGCGGACGCGCTGAACATCGCGATGATCTTCACATCGTCGCCCGGATTTGGAAACGATCGGCGCAACAGATTCCGCACTTCATCACGTAATTCGTAAAAGCCTGCTTCCGGGGCAGGAAGACCGGCCGCGCCAAACAACGCCTTCAGCTCTGTCAGAGCCAAACACCGCACATGCGACGGATCGCGCAGCTTTTCCGCGCGGTTCCATTCGGCAGCCTTGGCTGGATTCTCCGAGGCGTACATGTCCACCACCACGACGCGCCCGCCCGGTGCGCACACCCGCACCATCTCACGCAGCACGCCGATGGGATCGAGGAAATGATGCATGGAGAACCGCGTCACCACGATGTCGAACGCGCCGTCCGCATAGGGCAGCGACCCGACGTCGCCCTGATCCCACGAAACGTTCGCAAGGCCCTTCTCGGCGGCGAGTTGACGCGCGCGGTCCAGCATGGCCGGCGTCATGTCTATCCCGGTGGCGTGCTTCACTTCGGGGGCGAAGGCGCACACGATGATCCCCCCGCCGCATGCGACATCGAGCACCGTATCGCCCGGTCCAGGATTCGCGGCCGACACGATCATCCGCAGCGCATTCGCGTCGGTGATCGTATCGGCGGTGCTGAACGGCGTCGCCTGCCGGGTGAACTGGTCCAGGATCAGGTCCTGATGGGCCGTATCGCTCATTGCTTCATCATCCCAACCGATAAATGCGCCGCGCCGTGCCGCTGAACATGGCGAGCTTTTCGTCCGCCGATGCGCCCGAGGCAATACGCTTGAACGCGTTCCACAATCCGGCCCATCCGATGCCCATCTTCTCCACCGGGAAGTTGCTCTCGAACATGCAGCGGTCCGCGCCGAACAGTTCGATGCAGGTCTCGATATAGGGGCGCCACCAGCTGGCCAGTTCCGCCGACGATGGTGGCCGCTCGGCCGCCTTGTAGTCGAACAATGCAGCCCGCATCATCATGCCGCCCAGCTTCATCGTCACGTTCGGGCACTTCGCCAGTTCCGTCACCGATGCCTTCCAGGACGCGAACACCTCGTCGCGCCTGCCGGCATACGGGCCGTAACCAAGCACCCCGCCCACATGGCCCATGATGATGTTCGTGCCAGGGAAGGCACGCGCAAGGTCGATCACATCGGCAAGCTGCGTGTGGAACATCCAGGCGTCCAGCGACAACCCCAACGCCGTCAGCCGAGCCAGACCCGCCCGAAAATCGGCCCGCCGGTAGATGTCCGGTCCGGGCGCACCGTTACCGATGATCGGGTCGGCGTCCCAATTGCCCGAGTGGCGCACGCCTCGGAACCGTCCGCCGCCGGCCCTGATCTGCGCCTCCAATACCGCCTCGACACGGTTGCCCAATGTGAGATCGGCATAGCCCACGATGCCGGCGGCGACCCGTGTCGCACCGTAGCCACCGCTGTCGCTCATCGCCGCGATGCCGGCGACGAACTCGGTTTCACCGACCGCACGCAACTCCTCCAGGCCATGGTTGCGGTACATGGCATGGCACTGCAGGAACACGGTGGCGATCACATTGTGACCCGTTCGCAGATCCGCGAGCAGTTCGTGCAACAGGTAACGATGATCTGGACGGTCCCACAGGTGGTGGTGTGTATCGATGATCGGTAAGCCAGGTTCGAGGATCTCCTCCTGGGGCGCCTTGGCCAGCCACGCTTCGTCCGGCGCATAGATCCGCCCAAACCGGGTCGGTTGTCTTGTCTCGGCCATGCAACGTCTCCCCGCGATGCACTGACGGGTCCGTAACACGATCCGCCCGCCCGGGCGAACCTCGGGTCATCAACGCGACGCGGCAGCGGTACGTCACTTTTTTTCACCAATGGTCGCCTCGACTGCGATAAGGCGGTGCGTCAGGGTGCAATATCACGGTAAGGTGAACCAGCACCCAAGGAGGACCAGATCAGCCACTACCTCGACACGCAGCGCGACGCTCTAACCATCCGGCGTGACTGCTTTCGCCGGTTCGGCCAGGCCTTGGTCATTGCGGCGGCGCTGGCGCTGATCGCTCTGACCTGGATCGGCGCGCGCGACGCCATCCTGGCGCACCGGACGGAGGCCAGGGCGCGGGTGCAGGCGGAGGTTGTCGGAAAGGCCCTGGCTTTCGAAGAACTGCTGCGACGCGAGATGCTGTCGCTCGATCAGGCCCTGCGTATCCTGGAATATGACTGGCAGCGCGACCCGACAGGCTTCGATCTGGCCGCCTGGTCCGGGCAGGTGGTCGCGCTCAACGATGTCTCGCTGCAGCTCTTCATTACGGATGACCAGGGAATTGTGCGGTCAAGCTCCCGTGCCTCGTTCGTGGGGGCCGATATGAGCAGCCGCGACTATTTCCGCCACGAGGCGGCCTTGCCAATGGATGACGGCAAGATGTTCGTTGGTGCGCTCATGCAGGGTCAGATCACACGCGTCTGGCAGATCAATCTGGTCCGCCGTCTGGACAGCAAGGATGGCAGGTTTGCCGGTGTGATCGGCGCATCGTACGACACGAATTCGCTGTCGCGATTCTATCACGAGGTCGATCTCGGCAGCCGCGGTCTGATCGCTGTCGTAAGCGCTGCAGGCGATGCATGGGCCCTGTCCAACCCGGCGCAATCGGGAACGGTGGTGAGCATCGCCGGCACGCCCCTGTTCGCGGCAATGCAGGCAGCACCGGACGGGGAGTGGAGGGGGCGATCGGCGCTGGACGGAACCGATCGTGTCTATGCCTTCGCCACGGTGCCCGACCGGGACCTGAAGGTAGTGGTCGGCGTCGATCGGGCCGAGGTGATGGGCTCGGCGGTTGTTTGGGAACAGGATGCCCTGTTCTTTGCAGGCGGGATTACCCTGCTGGTGGTGTTGATGGCGGCTCTGCTCCTGCGGGAGGTGTACGCCGTGCGGCGGCGCCACGAATCGCTTGCTCGCGAGCGTTCGATTCTGGAAGCGACCATCACCGGCATGGCTGACGGCGTCATGATGGTTGATGGCAATCTACGGTTGATGGCATGGAATCAGCGCTTTCCGGAGCTGACGGGGGTGCCCGCGGATATTCTGCGGGTCGGTCTGCCGATGGAGGACATCCTGCGCGGGCAGGTCGAATCGGGCGAGTTTGGCCCGCTGGATGTCGAGACGGAGATTGCGCGGCGCCTGGCCCTGCTGCGCGCGGGTGCGACCATGGGAACAATGGAGCGACCACGCCCGAGCGGCCGGCAGATCGAGATACGTCGGAATCCGCTGCCGGGCGGTGGCTTCGTCGCGCTCTATACCGATGTTACCGAGCGTCGCCAGACCGAGGAGCGGCTTCGCCAGGCACAGACGATGGCAGCGATCGGCCGGCTGACGTCGGGTGTCGCGCATGACTTCAACAACCTGCTCAGTGCAATCAGCGGGAATGCCGAAACGCTGCACAATCAGTTGAGCGAACATCCCACGCATGCGCGCCGTCTCGCGGTCATCATGCAGGCTACTGGCCGCGGTTCCGACCTGGTGCGGCAATTGCTGGCCTTCTCGCGCAAACAACCGCTCACGCCGGTGCAGGCTGACCTGAACAAGATCGTGCGCGGCATGGACGACCTGCTGCACGCCACGCTCGGCAGAGGCACGCGGGTTGAGACAAAGTTCGATCAGGCGCTGTGGCCGGCATTGGTCGATCCGGTGCAGATCGAGCATGTCATCCTGAACCTCGCAATCAACGCGCGCGATGCGATGCCCGATGGGGGCGTGCTGACGATAGCGACCAACAACGCATCGCTGGGCCAGCATGATCGCTCGTCGGACCCGCCGCCAGGCGACTACGTCGTCGTGGCGGTGAGCGACACGGGCACCGGAATGAGCGATGAGGTTCTTGGCAGCGCGTTCGAGCCATTCTTCACCACGAAGCCGCCCGGCCAGGGCTCGGGACTCGGGCTGAGCCAGGTGTATGGCGTGGCCAGTCAGTCCGGTGGCGGGGTGCGCATCGACAGCGCGGTCGGCAAGGGCACCACCGTCAGCGTCTTTTTCCCACGCGCCGCGGCCGAAGCGTCGCCAAATGTGGACCTGCAGAACGCAGGGACGGCGCCGGTGGGGACGCCGATGGCGCCGGCGCAATGGGATAGCACCGTGCTGGTGGTGGATGATGAGCCTGACAGTCGCGAGACGATCATCGGCATGCTCTCGGCAAGCGGATTCTCTGTCGTCGCGGCAGACAGTGGCAGCGAAGCAATTCGCCTGATCGAATTGGGCCTGAAGTTCGACATTCTTCTGGTTGATTTCGCCATGCCCGGCATGAACGGGGTCGAACTCGCGCATGCGGTCTGGGCCCGGCGGCCCTCGTTCCCAGTGGTGTTCTTCACCGGCGGTGATGTCGAACCGATCAGCGGCGAGCGATGGGTCCTGATGAAGCCGTTCCCCGCGCGCACGCTGATCGATACACTGCGCGCGGCTCTCGGTGAGGCGCAGGGGACCGACCCGGCGCGGCGTTCGACCAGCCAGGCCGTCTAGGTCAGGTTCGCCCGGGCGAGCGCAGACCGTGGGGAAATACGTCGCTGCCCGCCTGATCCAGCTCGCGTTCGTGATGATCGGCGTCAGCGTCGTGGTGTTCGTCACGATGCATCTGCTGCCCGGCGATGTCGCACAACTGCTGCTGGGGGACCATGCGACCAACGAGCAGTTGCAGCGGCTGCGTGAACAGCTTGGCCTCGACCAGCCCGTTTGGATCCAATACGCCCGCTTCATGCGTGGCGCGCTGACCGGCGATCTCGGGACATCGGTGCAGAGCAACCGCCCGGCACTCGACGATGTGGTCGCCGCTTTCCCGGTGACGCTTCAGCTCGCGCTGGCCTCGCTGATGCTGGCGAGCCTGGGCGGCGTGCCGATCGGAGTGCTGTCCGCGGTGTGGCGGGGGTCGCGTTTCGATACAGTGGTGATGACGCTGACGCTGTTCGGCGTGTCGATGCCGATCTTCTGGTTGGGCTTGATGCTGCTGGTGCTGTTCGCTGCCGGACTTGGCTGGCTGCCGGTGGGTGGGCTGATGCCCGTGGGACTCGACCCGCCGCGCATCACCGGCATGAGCGTGATCGACAGTCTGCTGTCCGGCAACGCGACGATGATCGGCGCCAGCCTGCGTCACATGTTGCTGCCGGCCGTGACGTTGGCCAGTGTGCCGTTGGCGCTGATCGCCCGAATCACGCGCGCCGAGGTGCTAGCGGCGGCGACGCTCGATCACGTGCGCACCGCGCGCGCCAAGGGTGTGACCGAGGCGCAGGTGATCACGCGCCACATCCTGCGCAACGCGGCGATCCCGATCGTCACCGTGATCGGGCTGCAGCTTGGCCTGTTGCTGTCGGGCGCGGTGCTGACGGAGACGATCTATTCGCTGCCCGGACTGGGCCGGCTGATGGTCGATTCGATTTTGTCGCGCGACTATCCGGTGGTGCAGGCGGGCGCACTGTTCATCGCGGGGTTGTTCGTGATGGTGAATCTGGTGGTGGATATCCTGTACGCCGCGCTCGATCCGCGGATCAGCCGCGCTTGAGCGCCACGACCGCTTCGGTTCCGCCGTCGTCGCCCGGCGTTGTTCGCCGCGCACTGCGCGGAACCGGGGCGCGTGCCGGTCTGGCGATCGCGATGGTGTTTCTGGCGCTGACGTTGATCGCGCCGCTGGTCGCGCCGTTCGATCCCTATGAACAGGACCTGTCGAGCGCATTGTCGCCACCGTCCGCCGAGCATTGGTTCGGCACCGATCAATACGGGCGGGACACGCTGAGCCGCGTCATTTACGGAACGCGGACGGCTTTGCTGGCGATCGTGATGGCGGATGGCCTGGCATTGGTGCTGGGCGGTTCACTCGGGCTGGTTGCCGGCTATGTCGGTCGCGGGGTCGATGCGCTGATCATGCGTTTGGTGGACGTGCTGCTGGCATTTCCCTACCTGCTGCTGGCGCTGATCATCGTGGCAGTGCTTGGGCCCAGTTTGACAAATTCGGTGATCGCCATCGGGATTATCTATACACCGCAATATGCACGCCTGATGCGCGGCCAGGTGCTGACGGTCCAGGCTGCCGATTTTGTCGTGGCAGCGCGGGCGATCGGCGCCGGGCGGTTGCGCGTGATGCTGCGCCATGTGCTGCCGAACAGTTTTACTCCGGTGCTGGTGCTTGCCACGCTGCAGTCCGGTGCGGTGGTGGTGGAGACGGCCGGGCTGTCATTCCTGGGCCTCGGCGCGCAGCCGCCGTCACCGGATTGGGGCGCGCTGCTGGCCGATGGCCACGGCTATTTCCTGACCGCTTGGTGGATCGCCACGTTCCCCGGCTTGGCGATCTTCCTGGTGGTGGTGGGGTTCAATCTGCTGGGCGACGCGCTGCGCGATCAGTACGATCCGCGGCTGCGCGTGCGGTAGCCCTTCTGCCATGACGGCAGAGCCGTCACTTCTCGATCGCGACCTGCTCCATGTCGAAGAACATCTGCGTCGGGTTGAGCTGAAAGCCCTTGACCTCCTTGCGTGCCGCGCGGACCTGAAGCACCGAATTCACGAACACCCACGGTGCGTCGTCCATGATCTGGCGCTGGATCGTCTTGTAGAGCGCCAGGCGCTTCTCCGGATCAGGCACCCGTGCGGCTTCCTCCATCAATTTCTCCACCTCGGCATTTTTGTAGTGGGAGGTATCGCCCACCGGCATCTGGCCCGAGTTGAACAGCGAACTCATGAAGTTGTCGGGATCGCCATTGTCGCCGCTGAAGCCGGACAGGAACATCCCCTGGTACTTGCCCGATCGCACGGTGGCGAGAAACGCGCCGATGTCGAGTTTTCGTATATCCGCCTCGATGCCGATCTTCCGGAAGTAGCCCTGAAGCGCCACGGCCAGATCGGGTCCGGCGGGATTGTAGCCACGTGGCGTACTATAGGCGAGCAGTTCGACCTTGAAGCCAGGTTGCACGCCGGCGGCGGCTAGCAGTTCCTTGGCCTTCGCCGGGTCATAAGGATAACCGGTCATCGTCTTGTCGAAACCCCATTGCGCTTCCGGCAATGGGGAAACCATAGGCGTGGCCAGTCCGCCATACAGCGCCTTGTCTATGGCGTCCTTGTCCACGGCATAGTTCAGTGCCTGGCGCACGCGCTTGTCGGTGAAGGGCGGCACGTCGTTCGACATCGCCATGCCATTGACCGCGAGGCCGGGTTGCGTCAGCAGGACCAGGTTCGCATCGCCACGGATCGAGGCGATCACCGGCGTGGCCACATCGCCCATGATCTGCACTTCCCCGCGCTTCAGCGCCAGCAGCGCGGCCTGCGCGTCGGGATATTCCTTGAACACCAGATGATCGACCTTCGGCTTGCCCTTCCAGTAATCTGGGTTGGCATCGAGCACGACCTGATCGCGCTGGCGCCATTCGCGGAAGACGAACGGACCGGAGCCAACTGGATGGTTGCGGAACTCCTTGCCGGATTTCGCTGCCGCAGCAGGGCTGACGACACCGTTCCAGACCATCGCCAGGCTGGCCAGCAGCGCGGCCGATGGCTCCTTCATCTTCAATTCCACCGTGGTGTCGTCCACGGCGCGATACGACGCGACGGAGCCAAAGGTGAAGTCGGCCAGATTTTGCACCGGCCCCGAGTTGGCGATGTAGTTAGGGTCGTTCTTGTTGAGCTGGCGATCGAGCGTCGCGATCAGCGCCTGCGCGTTGAACGGCGTGCCATCGTGGTATTTGACGCCCGTGCGCAGGTGGAACGTATAGCTCAGCCCGTCGGACGCGATGTCCCAGCTTTGCGCAAGCCCGGGTTCGACTTCGACGGTGCCCGGCTTGTAGCGGATCAAGCCGTCGTAGATGGTCGCCATCACAAAGCCCGACGTGTTGTTGAGCACCGCTTCCGGGTCGAGGCCGGTCGGGTCGGCGGCCATGCTAACGACAAGCGTCGTGTCGGCGCGCGCGGTGCCGAGGGCCAGCAGCCCAGCGCAAGTCAGGCCGAAGATACGTGATATCGTGAACATTCCATCAATCCGGCATTATCGCACGTGGGCTCAACGCGATGAAGATCCAGTTGGAAGTCTTGCGGACTATTTGACCGTATCAAGATACGCGATCAGGTCGGCACGCTTCGCAGGATCCTTGACGCCGGCAAAGGTCATCGTGGTCCCGGGCACGATGGTTTTCGGCGACTCGAGATACTTGTCGAGCGTGGCATCGTCCCATGTCAGGTTTGCGTTCTGGTTGCCGACGGAATACTTAAAACCCTGAATACTGCCGGTCTTGCGCCCGACCACGCCGAACAGACTTGGGCCAATCAGGTTCTTTCCGGCCACCGGCGAATGGCAGGTCGTGCATTGCGACTTGAACACCGCCTGTCCGGCAGCCGGATCAGCGGCCCAGGCGGTCCCGGCAAGCCAGATGGTGACTCCAAGCGGAGCAATGGCCAGGCAATGCAAGACGATGCGGGGCATTAGCCGATCTCCTTTTTGCCAGACGCTCCGACCAGTGGATCGCCCGTGCGGGTTAAGTTGCCTGAAACGTAGATAGACGCCTATCTTCACAAATGCATTCCCGCCGGACGGTCCGGCTTGCGGAGGATACGATGCCAAAGACCCATCCTACCAGCCCGACCGGCATTTCGCGTCGGAGGATGCTTGCCGCGAGTGCCGCATTGATTGCATTGCCGGCACCATATGTGCGCAGCCAGCCGGCCGGACCGATTCGCGTCGGTTTTCCCGTGCCGCTCACCGGCGCCTATCGCGAGGAGGCGCTCGATCAGGTGCGCGGGGCGAAGGTCGCAATCGCCATGTTCAACGAGCAGGGCGGGCTTGCCGGCCGCAAGGCCGAGCTGCTGGTCCGCGACGACAAGTTTGATCCGGCGACGGCGATCGCCAGGACTCACGAGTTGATCGAAAAAGATCAGGCCGATTTCATCGTGGGCGGCCTGTCCGCCTCGGTGCAGCTCGCCATGAACAACGTCGCCAAGCAGAAGAAGGTGCTGTTCAACTCGATCAGTCAGTCGGACGCAATCGTCGCGCTGCCCGATTGGGCTCCCACTACATTTCATCAGGCATTGACGCCACATGTCACGGCGGGCTCGGTCGGACGCTATGTTTTTGCGAATTTCGGCAAGCGCGTCGCATTTTTGATCGCAGACTATGCATACGGCTACGAAATGCTCCGCGGCTTCGAGGCCATCGGCAAGACTGCTGGAATCGAGGTGGTCGCGAAGGTGCAGCATCCGCTCGGGACGACGGATTTCTCGCCCTACTTCCCCACAATCCAGGCGTCAAAGCCGGATGTTCTGATCCTGTGCAATTTCGGCCGCGACCAGCAGCTGTCGATCGTCCAGGCCGACAAGATCGGCCTCAAGAACTCGATGAGGCTGGTGGCGCCGATCCTGCTCTACACCACGCGCGTGCTGGCCGGGTCGTCCGCGTTCGAAGGCGTGGTAGGCGGCACGTCGTACTACTGGCGGCTGGAGGACACGATCCCCACGGCGAACGTGTTCAATCGCCGATTCCGCGCGATGACTGAAGGTCGTGTCCCGACGAGCTATGGCGCGCTGGGTTTTGCCGGCGTCCTGACGGTGCTCACCGCAGCCAAGAACGCCGACAGCATCGAAACGGCGAAGGTCGTGGACGCGCTGGCGGGGATGAAGTACGACCTGTACAAAGGACCCGAGTATTTCCGCACCTGCGACCATCAGGCCGTGCAGTCGGTGCTGATCGTGGAGAGCCGGGCCACAGTCAATCCCAACGACATGGACGTGTTCAAGATCCTGGAAGTCGATCCGCCGGACGAAGCGCAACTGCTGGCCTGCGCCGACGAGGGGCACAAATGAGCGCTGCGATCAGTGTCACTCCGCCATAGCCACCGCTGGCGTTCCCTGGACCGACATCCGCGCCTGCATAGCCTGTGCACCGTATCGCCGGGCCAGCGCGGCGCAGACCATGAGTTGGATCTGATGGAACAGCATCAGCGGCAACACGACCAGACCGAGTGACTGCCCGGAGAACAACACGCTCGCCATCGGCAGTCCGCTTGCCAGGCTCTTCTTCGAGCCGCAGAACACGATGGTGATTTCATCGGCGCGGCTGAAGCCGAACAGCCGGCTGATCCCCGTCGTCGCGAGCAGCACCGCGGCCAGCAACGCGGCATCCAGCAGCGCCAGCGACATCAGATGGGTCGCGTCGATCTGGTGCCAGATGCCGTGCGTCACGCCCTCGCTGAAGGCGACATAGACCACGAGCAGAATAGAGCCTCGATCGACCAGGCCGACAAGCTGCTTGTTGCGGCCGACCCATTCGCCGATCCACGGGCGAGCGAGCTGGCCGGCGGCAAACGGCAGCAGAAGCTGCAGCACGATATCGCTCACACCGCCGGCGGAAAACGCGCTCTGGGTGCGGAGCAGCATCCCGGCCAGCAGCGGGGTCAGAACGATACCGAACAGGTTTGACGCAGTCGCCGCGCATAGCGCCGCCGGCACGTTTCCGCGGGCGATCGAGGTGAAGGCGATCGAGGACTGCACCGTGGAGGGCAACACGGACAGCATCAGCAGGCCGCCCCACAGCGGCGGGGTCAGCAATCCCGGCGCAAGCGCGCGTGCTGTCAGTCCAAGCAGGGGGAACAGCAGAAACGTGCTGCTCAGGACGATCGTGTGCAGCCGCCAGTGCCGGGCACCCGCCAGCGCCGCCTTGGGCGCCAGCCGCGCGCCTTGCAAGAAGTACATCAGGGCGATCACGGCCATGCTGGCATCGCTCGCGACGACGGTGGCTCGGCCGTGCACTGGCAGCACGGAGGCCAGCGCCACCATGCCGAGGATGGCGGCGATGTAGGGGTCGATGGTGAGCCGTGACAGCAGCGCCTTCATCGGAAACCAGTCCTTCGCACGTTGCGATGCAGCGCAATATCCCTCGCGTGGTGGTCATTGTGAAGCGTGGTTGTCGTGCTTATTGTGATCGTGATTCGTGATGACAGGATTGCGCCGATGCTGGATCCCGTGCTGCTGGAAAGCTTTCTCGCTGTCACACAGACCCGCAACTTCAGCGAGGCGGGACGCCGGCTCGGGCTACGGCAATCCACCATCAGTCAGCACATCCGGAAACTCGAGGCGGAGGCTAGGCGACGCCTGTTCGTGCGCGACACCCATTCGGTCGTGCCCACGGCTGACGGCGAGGCGATGGAGGGTTTTGCCCGCTCGATCATCGAGGCGAACGAGCGTGCGCAACGCTACTTCGCAGGCTCGCAGTTGCGCGGCCGGGTGCGGTTCGGCGCGTCGGAGGATTTCGTGACCTCCCGCCTGCCGGAGGTGCTGCGCGACTTCGTCCGGCTGCATCCGCTGGTCGACCTGGAACTGACGGTCGATCTGAGCGCCACGCTGTACCAGATGCTCGATGGCGGCGATCTCGACGTCGCGCTATGCAAACGCCGCGCCGACGACGACCGAGGGCGGCTGGTCTGGCGGGACCGGCTGGCCTGGATCGGCACCAGCGAAACGCGCATCGACCCCGCGCAACCGCTACCGCTGATTCTCTACACGCCGCCGAGCATCACCCGCACCGTGGCGCTGGAGACGCTGGAACGTGCCGGCCGGCCATGGCGGATCGTCTGCTCCAGCGGCAGCCTGAGCGGGCTGCGTGCCGCCGCACTTGCCGGGCTCGGCGTCACCGTGCACGCGCGCGGCCTGATGCCGGAGGGACTGTCCGAAATGCCCCCGGCAAACCGGCTGCCCGATCTAGGCAGCGTGGAGTTCGTGGTGCTCGGCTCCACGCGGCACGAACGCGGTCCGGCGGCAGAGCTGGCATCGGCTATTCTGGCGAACGGCGATCGGCTGCAGCGGCGTGACGGTTGACCGACCGGCCGGCGATGCAGAGTCCGGCTTTACAAGGCGCCCCGCGCGCGCATCGTTTCCTCCCAGTGTTGTCCGTCGAACAGGCTGGGCCGCAGTGTGGCGATGTCGACGCCATCGAGGCAACGGGCGTTCACGCTGATCCCGTCCGGCAGTGATCGGGGCGTATAGAAGGAATGGATGCCGCAGTGCCGGCAGAAGGTGTGCTTCGCGACGTTGGTGCCGAACTTATAGGTCGTGATCGCGTCCTGGCCACTCAGCAGTTCGAACTGCTCGCGCGGCACCACGAGATGCAGGATGCCCTTCATCGTGCAGATCGAGCAGTTGCATTCGGTCACCTCGCCGAGGTCCACCCGCACACGGAATCGCACCTGGCCGCAATGGCAGCCGCCCTCGTATGTTTCGATCATCGCGGGATGCTCCTGGCTAGGCCTGAAGAACTTCGGCGCCCGGTGCTGCCTCGAGTTCGCAGGCATTCACCGTCATGCAGAGCAGGCTGTAGTAGCCGATGGCTCCGGTGAGCTGGATGTATTCGTCGTTGCCGAATCGCGCCAACATCGTCTGCGCCGTGGCATCGTCGACGCGATGCCTGCGCAGCAACAGACGGGTGAAGTCGACGATCTGCGCATCCTCGGGCGGGATGCCGCGGGAGTGGTTCTCGCGGATCGCGGTGATGGTCGAATCCGGCACACCGAGCCGGCGCGCGCCGCCGGTCTGGGCGCCCCACACGTATAGCGCTTCGTATTCACGCGCGACGGTCATCGCCGCCAGCACGCGAACGCGCATGTCGAGCGATCCCTCGAACCGCACATACGCGCCGACATGCGCGACCCGGCCCGCCAACTCCGGCGAGTGCAGGAACATCGTGAATGGACCCTGCACGGCGCCTCGGCTCGCGACGATCGAGTCGAACACCGCGTGATCCTTCGGCGTAACCTGTTCCTTGCTGATGATGTAGGGAAGCCTGGCCATAAAACTGTCCTCCTATTTCGCGCGGACGTAGTGTCGCGCGACGATACGCAGATGATCGCGGAAATGCGGCCGCAGGCTTCCGGTCCAGGGCGTGCCGGCGGCCTGTTTCCACGCGTCGGTCAACGGGACGTCCGGCGACGCAAGATGATACAGCGCAAGGTAGCGGTGCGATCCCGTGTTGTCGCGGAAACGCCGGGCGCACAGCGTCCCCGGCACCGCGGCCAACGCCGGGATGTGCTCGTGGTCGTACCATTCGTTGAATTCGGCTTCATGCGCCGGATCGACGTTCATCGCGTTTACCAGCAGCCCGCCGGCGCCGGATGGTGCGGCCTGATTGCCGGGCAGGATCTGCTCGCCGTCGAAGCGGATCAGTCGCTTGCACATCGCGGTCACGCGCGTCGACCAGACCGACAGGTTCTCGCCGGCGATGGCGCGGTAGGGCGCACTTTGCAGCACGTCGAGGCTGTCGAGCTCATAGGTAGCGACGGCGTGCTCCGGGTTCGCCGTGCCGATCCAACGGTCACAGGCGCCGAAGCCGGGGATGCGTGCGCGTCCAGGGACGTGTTCCAGGTCGTACCAGTCGTGGAACTCGTCTTCGTGCGCGTTGGTGAAGTCGAAGCCTACGAGCAATATGCCCTTGGCCATCCGTGTCTCCTCCGTGCGGTTGCAGGCATCATCGCGCAGGTGCGGCCGTGGCGCCAGTTTGCGCCGGGGGGCTGCCCGGGACGTTCACGGCTCTGACCATGGACAAAAGGATGGATTATTCAGGCGGATCGGTCTTGACAATTTGTCTCCCAAAGGAGACAATATGCAGGTGCTCGAAGTTCGCCAAACCGAGACGTTCGCTACCTGGTTTCAGGCATTGCGGGACAGGCGAGCGAGAGCGCGGGTTCAAGTACGAATTGATCGACTGTCGCTCGGCAACCCTGGTGATGTCAGGCCAGTCGGTGAAGGCGTATCGGAGCTTCGGATCGATTACGGCCCCGGCTATCGGATCTATTTCATCCAAAGGGGCGCGACATTGATCGTTTTGTTGGCTGGCGGCGACAAGGGCTCGCAAACCCGAGACATCGGGATTGCCCTGCAACTCGCGCGATCACTGTGGGAGAATCTTATGGCAGAGGTCAGGACCATCCCATGGAAAACCGCCGATCATCTGGACACGCCCGAGGATATCGCCGCCTATCTGGAAGCCGTGTTCGAAGACGGCGATCCCGAACTTATCAGTCATGCCCTAGGTGCAGTGGCTCGTTCCAAAGGCATGACCGAGATCGCTCGCAGGACTGGCCTCGGTCGGCAGAGCCTGTACAAGGCGCTGTCACCCGGCGGCCATCCCGAATTCGCTACAGTATTGAACGTTGTGCGAGCGCTGGGCCTGAAACTCACGGTCACCGCCGCGTGACACGTCGTCCCAGCTCCACCCCGGAGACCCTGCGAATGCGGCGTTCATCGTCTCCCGGGACTCACCCGTGCGCGCCGCTGCTGGCGAAGTACAGCTTTGGATCCGCCGCACGCACCCGCGCCTCCGGCAATCCTAGTTCGCGGCGCACGATGTTGGTGCCCTCCACCATCGAGACACACTTGTAGTGCGCGATGCGGCGGCTCAGCCCTTCGCGGCCGAAGCCGCAATCGGTGGTGATCACGAGGCGCTCCGGCGGAATGAATTCCAGCGCGCGGCGGATCAGCCCGGCCACGTACTCGGGCGGCTCGACCACGGTGTTGCAGTGGTTCACCACGCCGATGCCGATCTTCTTGTTGGTCTTGTACTTGCCGAACAAATGCAGATCGCGTCCGTCGCTGCTGGCGCATTCGAAGGTGATCACGTCGCAGTTCAGCTGCAGCAGATGTGGCATCGCGCGTTCGTAGCTCGGCACCTCCCAATAGACGCGCTGCTGGTTTGGATTGCCCCAGCAGGTGTGCACCCAGATTTCGGCATCCACGCCCACAAGTTGCCGGTTGAACGCCTCGGTCATGAATTCCAGGTCGGCATCGGTGCAGTCGGGCCGCGTCGATCGCCCGTGGTGCGGCGGCTCCTCCACCTGGATCAGCGGGCAGCCGGACGCGGCCATTTCCCGGAATTCGGCATTCATGATGTCGCAGAGATCCAGCACCATCTGCTTGTCGTCCGGGTAGTATTCGTTCCACAACATGCTGGCCAATGCCGGCGCGCAGATCGCGCCGAATTTTACCGGCTTGTCGGTCATACGCTGTGCGACCTGCCACAATGCGGTGTATTCCAGCGGCCCTCGGGTCAGCTTCTCCTTCACGATGCCTGGCTGATACGCCTCCTGCACCTCCCACAAGATTTTTCCGGGCCGCAATCCGTGCCGTCCCATCCAGCCCTGCGACGTGTCACGATGGCCGCGAATGCCGTTGATGCGTTCAATCGGATAGAAGAACCAGGATTTGCCGCCGACCGCGAGATCGAAGCGGCTGTCGCCGTCGGTGACGATGTCCAGGCCGGCGGCCTCCTGCGCGTTGATGATCGTAGCGACGGCGTCGAGATACTGTTCGCGGAACAGCGACTCGCCCAGCGCCGATTTGAATGATTGCCCGTTCAAGCTCATGTCGAACCACAGCGGTCGCGGATATGATCCGGTGATCGCCGTCGGCAGCATCATGTCTTGCGTTACTGTCAGCATGGCCCCCTCCCCGCTCCTTCTTCGTAACCCCCGCGGATATCAGTCGAACATCAGCACCGTGCGCGCCACTTCTCCCGCCTTCATGGCGCGGAACGCCTCGTTGATGTCGCCCAACCGTCCCCGTCGGCTGACCATCTCGTCCAGCTTCAGGCGGCCCTGGCGATAGAATTCCAAATAGTTCGGAATATCGGTGCGGAACTGATTCGAACCCATTCGCGAAGTCTGCACGCGGCACTCTGGCCGAATCGCCATCCATGGGAACTCGATCATCGCATCCGGCGGCAGCACGCCAACGATCGTGGCGGTGCCGCGGATTGCCAGGCTTTCGATCGCCTGCCGGCACAGCATGGCAATGCCCACCGCCTCGAATGCATGATCGACGCCGAGCCCGCCGGTGAGCGCACGCACCGCCTTCACCGGATCGTCCTGCGTGCTGTTCACCCCATGCGTGGCGCCGACCGCCTTTGCCATCTCCAACTTGGAATCGAACATATCCACCGCGATGATCTGCCGCGCACCGCCGATGCGCGCACCCTGCACGATCGACAGCCCGACGCCGCCGCAGCCAAACACCGCGACCGTCTGGCCCGCCTGCAAACCGGAGCTGCGCAGCGCAGCGCCGACGCCGGTCAGCACGCCGCAGCCGACCAGCGCCGCACGATCGAGCGGGATTTCCGGATTGATCCGCACAAGCGAGTTCTCGTGCAACAGCATGTGTTCGGCGTAACTGCCGATGGCGGCAAACGTTCGGAACGGTTTTCCCCCCTGCGACACGCGCGGCGCGGCGGCTTCGGCGCGCGCGACGATGCCGCCGGTGCAAAGATTCGGATGCCCCCCGAGGCATTGCGGACACGTGCCGCAGAATCCGGAGAGGCAGGCAACGACATGATCGCCGGGCCGCACCGTGGTGACGCCGGCGCCGACGGCCTCGACGACGCCTGCGCCCTCGTGGCCCAGCACGAACGGACGATCCACCGGGAAGCGCCCGTTGCCGTCAACCACGTGCAGATCGCTGTGGCAGACGCCGGTGGCCACGGTGCGCACCAGCACCTCGCGGCCCCACGGCTTGTCGATCTCCACCTGTTCGATTGTCAGCGGCTCATGCACCTTGCGGAAGACGGCTGCCGTCATTTCCATGGTGTGCGCCTCCCTTGAGTTTCGACAAACCTACGGCAGACCGGTTTCGGCGACCAGCCGGCATGGCATAGTGGCGCGGAACCGCACTGCTGGAGAGAGCACGAGATCATGACATCGAACGGCGTAGCCGATGCGCACCCGTCCCTGCTGTTCACGCCGATCACTCTGCGCGGCATCACCGCGCGCAACCGCATCGTGGTCTCGCCGATGTGCCAGTACGTGTCGGTGGACGGCGGCCCCACCGACTGGCAGTTCGCGCATTTCGGCCGCTACGCGATGGGCGGCGCGGGCATCGTGTTCGGCGAGGAAACCGCAGTCGAGGCGCGCGGCCGCAAGACGTATCATTGCGCCGGCATTTGGAACGACCATCAAGCGAAAGCCTATCGCCGCGTCACCGACTTCATCAAGGAAATGGGCGCTGTGCCGGCGATCCAGCTGGGGCATTGCGGCCGCAATGCCGGCTCGCACGGCGCGATGGAGGACTGGCGCGCGCTTGATGAACGCGACGCACGTGCGGGAATGCCGCCGTGGCGCGGACTGGCGCCGAGTCCATTGCGGGCGCGTCGCGGCTTTCCGGTGCCGATCGAGATGGACCAGGACGACATCCGCACCGTGCTCGGAGCGTTCCGCGATGCGGCGCACCGGGCCACCGATGCCGGCTACGACATCTGCGAAATCCATGGCGCGCACGGCTATCTGATCCATCAGTTCCTCTCGCCGGTGTCCAACCGGCGCACCGACGCATACGGCGGTTCCCGCGAGGCGCGCATGCGCTTTGCGCTCGAGGTGGCGGAGACGGTGCGCGCCGCCTGGCCGCGGAATAAGCCGCTGTTCTTCCGTGTCTCCGCGGTGGATGGCAAAGGCGGGTTGTGGGGGCTCGACGACACCGTGGCGCTGGCGCACGAGTTGCGGCAGCGCGACGTCGATGTGGTGGACTGCTCGTCAGGCGGCATCGCCGGTGATTCGGAGATGGCGCAGGTGCCGCGCGTGCCGGGCTATCAGGTGCCGTATGCAAGCCGCGTCCGACGCGAGGCTGGCGTCGTGACCATGGCGGTCGGCCTGATCACAGATCCACATCAGGCGGAGGCAGTGCTGGCCGATGGCCACGCCGATCTGATCGCGATGGCGCGCGAACTGATGATCCATGCCGACTGGCCGCTGCGGGCGGCGAAGGCACTGAACGGCGGCGAATACGATCTGATGGCGCCATCCATCGCGCATCGGCTGCGGCGGCGCGACGAACAGGCCGTGGCCTATCCGCCCGGGTGTGCGGTGGAGATACCGATCATGGCCGATCGGCGGGAACCCTATCGCTGGCAGTGACACCTGGAGCTTGGTTGTCATTCCCGCGAAAGCGGGAACCCAGGGAGGTCGCGATTGCAGTGTCGCACGCCTGGGTGCCCGCGTTCGCGGGCATGACGACGGTACTGCAAATGCGATCGACCTGCGCGAACCCCGGACGGAATATTGCCCGGCCCATCGCGTCATGCTGATGTGAACCTCCGATGCCAGCCAGGACCGATCCTGGTCACGGTTACGCAATGCGAAACCCAAGGGGCAACCGCAGCATGATCAAGCTCAACATCAACGGCCAGGCGCACGACGTGGACGTCGATCCCGACACGCCGCTGCTCTGGGTCATTCGCGAATGGGTCGGCATGACCGGCACGAAATACGGCTGCGGCATCGCGCAATGCGGCGCCTGCACCGTGCATCTGGACGGCGTCGCCACGCGGTCCTGCTCGGTGCCGGCAGGCTCGGTGGGCAATGTGAAGATCACCACAATCGAGAGCCTGTCGCCGGATGGGCTCAGCCATCCCGTGCAAGCCGCCTGGCTGCAGCACGACGTGCCGCAATGCGGCTACTGCCAGTCCGGCCAGATCATGGCCGCCGCCGCGCTGCTGAAGGCCACGCCGAAGCCCACCGACGCCGATATCGACGCCGCGATGACCAACATCTGTCGCTGCGGCACCTATCAGCGCATCCGCGAGGCGATCCACACCGCCGCCTCGATGACCGGCAAGGCATAGGAGCACCGCCATGAGCACCATGCAGCTTGCACGCCGCTCCTTCATCGCATCGGCTGCCGTCGCCGGCGGCGGCTTCGCGCTTGGCTGGCGCATCCCGGCCGGGCGCGCGTTCGCACAGACCGTCGGCGCCGCCACGGGTGCCGATGTCGGCATCTGGGCGGTGATCCAGCCGGACGACACCACCGTCGTGCGCATCGCCCGGTCCGAAATGGGACAGGGCACGCTGACCGGCCTCGCCCAGCTGGTGGCCGACGAACTCGACTGCGACTGGAAGTTTGTCCGGGCGGAATACGTCTCGCCGCAGGACAATCTCGCGCACAAGCGCGCCTGGGGCGACATGTCCACCGGCGGCAGCCGCGGCATTCGCGGTTCGGTTGACTATGTGCGCAAGGGCGGTGCCGCGGCCCGCGCGATGCTGATCGAGGCCGCGGCGCAGCACTGGGCTGTCCCGGCGACGGAATGCACGGCGGCGAGCAGCGTGATCACCCACGCGCCGAGCGGCCGCACGCTGCGCTATGGCGAGGTAGCCGCCGACGCGGCGAAGCTGCCGGTGCCTGCCGATGTCAAGCTCAAGACGCCGACGGAATGGAAGATCATCGGCAAGGCGGTCAAACGGCTCGACACCGTGGACAAGCTGTCGGGCAAGCAGGTTTTCGCCATCGACGTGCAGCTTCCCGACATGTTGAACGCAGCGATCGCGCAGAGCCCGGTCTACGGCGGCAAGCTGAAATCCTTCGATGCCGACAAGATCAAGGCCATGCTCGGCGTGCGCCAGGTCGTCGCGGTGGACGACAACGCGGTCGCCGTCGTGGCCGACAAGTGGTACCAGGCGAAGACCGCGCTGGCCGCGTTGCCGATCGTTTGGGACGAGGGCGCCGGCGCGAACGTGGACAGCGCACAGATCGCCGAACTCCTGAAGGCGGGACTGGACGCGAAGGAGGCCGCGGTCGGCCAGCAGCACGGCGACGTAGCGGCGGCGCTGGCAGGTGCGGCGAAGCAGGTCGAGGCGGTTTACGCCGCGCCGTTCCTCGCTCATGCCACCATGGAGCCGATGAACTGCACGGCGAAGTTCGCTGACGGCAAGGTGGAGATCTGGGTCGCCTCGCAGAACGGCGACGCCTCGCTTGCCGCCGCCGCGGAGGCCGCGGGCATCAAGCTGGCGGACGTCAAGGTGAACAAGCTGCACCTCGGCGGCGGCTTCGGCCGGCGCGGGCAGCAGGACTACACGCGCCAGGCCGTGCTCATCGCCAAGCAGGTGCCGGGACGTCCGGTCAAGCTGATCTGGTCGCGCGAGGAGGACACGCAGCACGACTTCTACCGGCCGATAACGCAGTGCAAGCTGACCGCCGGGCTCGATGCCGACGGCAACGTGACCGCCCTGCATGCGCGCCTGTCGGGGCAGTCGATCCTGGCCTATCTCGCGCCGCAGCGTATGGAGAACGGCGTCGACCGCATCGCGTTCCAGAGTTGGACGGAGGAGGAATTCGGCTACGGCACGATCCCGAATCTGCTGATCGATCACGCGGTGCGCAACACGCATGTTCCGGTCGGCTTCTGGCGTGGCGTGAACACCAACCAGAACGCGATCTACATGGAGTGCTTCATCGACGAACTGGCGCACGCGGCGGGCAAGGACCCGCTGGCGTTTCGCCGCGCGATGCTCACCAAGAGCCCAAAGCACCTGGCCGTGCTGAATGCGGTGGCCGAGAAGGCCGGTTGGGGCACGCCGACGCCGACGGGCGTGTTCCGTGGTATATGCCAAAACTATGGCTACGGCAGCTACACCGCGGCGGTCGCCGAGGTGTCGGTGTCCTCGAAGGGCAAGCTGAAGATCCATCGCATCGTGGCGGCCACCGATCCCGGTTACGCGCTGAACCCCAACCAGATCGAGGCGCAGGTCCAGGGGTCGTTTGTCTACGGGCTGAGCGCGGTGCTCTACGGCCAGGTCACGATTGCGAAGGGCCGCGCGGTGCAGAGCAACTTCGACAACTATCCGGTGCTGCGCCAGGCCGAAATGCCGAAGGTGGAGACGGTCATCGCGCCCTCTGGCGGATTCTGGGGTGGTGTCGGCGAGCCGACCATCGCGGTGGCCGGCCCTGCGGTGCTGAACGCGATCTTCGCGGCCACCGGCAAGCGCATCCGCACGCTGCCGCTCAGCCTGCACGATCTCAGCTCCACATGAGGCTGCGGACAGGACTGGTTCTGGCGGGGGTGCTCGGTACTGTCGCCGCCGCTCCATCGCCGGGGGCACTGGGTTGTTCGGGCTGCCACAGCGCTGGGCCGCAGCCGCCGGCACTGGCGAACCGCGTTCCGGAGGAGATCGTGGTCGCGCTCGATGCGTTCCGTGCCGGCACCAAACCGGCGACGGTGATGGACCGGATCGCCAAGGGGTTTTCCCACGACGAGAGCGTGGCGATCGCGGTATGGGTGGCGGCCCCGAAATGACCGGGCGTCCGCGCGGCCCCCTCCCCCCAACCCCCTCCCGCAAGGGGAGGGGGAGCAGGGTGACTCCCCCTCCCCTTTGGGGAGGGGGTGGGGGGGCGGGGGCCGGACTATCCCGACGTGGGCTCCTTGCATCGTCCGCATCATCCTTCCTGCTCGCACCGCTGGTTGCGCGCGCGCAGGCGTCGGCGCGTGTCGTCGTGGTGGGCGGAGGGTTCGGAGGGGCCACCGCCGCGCGGTTCCTGCGTCGCGCGGATCCACGCCTCGACATCACGCTGGTCGAGGCCAATCAACAGTTCACCGCCTGCCCGTTCAGCAACGAGGTGATCGTCGGGCTGCGCGACATCGCCGCCCAGCGTTTCGCCTACGCCGCGATTGCAGCCGATGGCGTTCGCGTGATCCAGGCCGAAGCCACGGCGGTGGATCCCACCGCGCACCGCGTGAGCCTCGGCGACGGCACCGTCCTGCCGTACGACCGCCTCATCCTGTCACCCGGCATCGATATCGTCTGGGACGCGCTGCCCGGCTACGACGAGGCGGCAGCCGAACGCTTGCCGCACGCCTGGAAGGCCGGCGCGCAGACGCTGCTGCTGCGAAGCCAGCTCGAGGCGATGCCGGATGGCGGCCTGGTAGTCATGTCGGCACCGCCGAACCCCTACCGCTGTCCACCCGGTCCATATGAACGTGCCAGCCTGATCGCGTACTACCTCAAGACGAAGAAGCCGCGCTCGAAGCTGCTGCTGCTGGACGCGAAGGATGTGTTCTCCAAGCAGAAGCTATTCCAGGCCGCTTGGCCAAAACTGTATCCGGGGCTGCTGGAATGGGTGTCGCTGTCGGACGGCGGTAAGGTCACGCGCGTCGATCCGGCAACCAATACGTTCGAGACGGATTTCGGCACGCAAAAGGCCGACGTCGGCAACGTCATTCCGCCGCAGCGCGCCGGCCGCATCGCCGCACTGGCGGGCGTTGCCGACCGAACGGGCTGGTGCCCGATCGATCCGGCGACCTTCGAATCGCGGCTGCAGCCGGGCATCCATGTGGTCGGCGACGCCGCCATCGCCGGCGCCATGCCGAAATCGGCGTTCGCCGCGAATGCGCAGGCCAAGGTGTGCGCCTATGCCGTGGCTGCACTGCTCGCGGGCGCCACGCCGGCCGAACCACGTCTGATCAACACCTGCTACAGCCTGGTCGCCCCCGGTTATGGCATTTCGGTCGCTGGCGTGTACCGGCCGGTGAATGGACAGCTCACCGACATCGACGGCGCCGGTGGCACCAGTCCGCTCGACGCTCCGGCAACGCTGCGTGTCCAGGAAGCAGATTACGCGAATGCCTGGTTCAAGACGATCACCGCCGAGACGTTCGGTTGATGTGCTGGCCGCGGTCCTGCTGGGATGCCTCGCGGCCGCGGCGGGCGATGGCGGTGCAATGGAGGCATCGATGACCGGCCAGCCAGGCAGTCCCGAGCGCGGCCGGCAGATCGTCGAGAACCGCCAGCTCAGCGCCTGCCTGCTCTGCCATTCCGGGCCGTTTCCGGAGCCGCATCTGCAAGGCACGGTCGGACCGTCGCTCGACGGCGTCGGGTCGCGCCTGACCCCGGGCGAAATCCGCCTGCGCCTCGTCGATCCCGCGAAGCTGAACCCGGATACCGTGATGCCGTCCTATAATGCGGTCGATGGACTGACCAGGGTAGGACAAGCATGGCATGGAAAGCCGGTGCTGACCGCACAGCAGATCGAGGACGTGGTGGCCTTCCTGGCCACGCTGCGCGCGCCGTGAACCGCCGCCGCTTCCTGGTGGTGGCAGGTGCATCCGGGATGCTGTTGCCGCTGCGGCCCGGACCGGCACGCGCCACGCCGGCGCAGGTGGCCGCACTGATCGCCGAACTGGTCGGCGAGGCGGAACTGCACGACGGCCGGGTGAAGCTCGATCTGCCGGTCATGGTGGAAAATGGCAATGCGGTCGCCATGACTGTCAGCGTCGATGCGCCGGTTTCGCAGGTGCGCAGCATCGACGTGTTCGCCGAGGGCAATCCACTGCCGCATGTTCTCCGCCTGCAGTTCGGTCCGCGCGCCGGCGCCGCGCGGATCGCCACCCGCATCCGGCTGGCCACGTCGCAGACGGTGATTGCGGTGGCGAAGCTGGCCGATGGCAGCTGCTGGCGCGACAGCGTTGATCTGCTGGTCACGCTGGCCGCGTGCATCGATTGAGGGCGACGACATGGTGCGCGTGCTGATCAATGTGCCGAAGCGGGTGAAGAAGGGCGAGGCGTTCGATGTGAAGCTGCTGATCTCGCATCCGATGGAGAGCGGACAGCGTCGCGATGCCATGGGCGAGGCGATCCCGCGCGACATCATCAACAGTTTCGTCTGCACGTACAACGGCGAGGAGGTGCTGCGCGCCGACTTGTTCCCCGCCATCGCGGCCAATCCGTTCCTGTCGTTCGCCGCGGTGGCCGAGGAGAGCGGCACTTTGGTCATGCGGTTCACCGACGACCATGGCACCGTGCAGACGGAGACGGTCAACGTTACCGTCGAATGATGTGCTGTGAGTCTTTTTTACCGTCATGGCCGGTTTACCGTCATGGCCGGGCTTGACCCGGCCATCCCTCCTGGCACCGACACGGCGGGGATGGCCGGGTCACGCCCGGCCATGACAGATGGGGGTAGAGCCGGGGGGGCGTTCCTTACACGGTTGGTACTTGCCGCGACGCTGACGCTGCTGGCCTCGATCGGTTGGGCTGCCGAAAAGCATTCCGGGTATGACGATGCAGGCCCGGAAACGCGGGCCATGCAGGATGATGACGCCAGCAACCCGGGATTCCTGTGGGTGCAGCAGGGCGAGGCGCTGTGGTCGGAACGCATCGGCGCCGCTGGCCGCAGTTGCGCGGATTGTCACGGTGCCGGGCATGTCGCGATGCGCGGCGTCGCGACGCGCTATCCCCAATACGATGCGCGCCTTGGCCGGCCGGTCACGCTAACTCAACGGATCGAGCAGTGTCGCATCGAGCGCCAGGCTGCGCCGCCGTTGCCACCGGAAAGCGACGCATTGCTCGGCCTGGCCGCCTATGTCGGGCTGCAATCGCGCGGTATGCCGGTGCAGGTCGAAATCGATGGCCCGGGGCAGTCATTCTTTGATTCGGGCAAGGCGCTGTACACCGCACGGCAAGGCCAGCTCAACCTATCCTGTAGCCAGTGCCACGATGGTCTGGCCGGCCAGCGCCTCGGCGGCAGCGTGATCCCGCAGGGCCACCCCAACGGCTATCCGGAATATCGGCTGGAGTGGCAGGGCATGGGTTCGCTCGACCGGCGCATCCGCAATTGCATGGCGGGCGTTCGGGCCGAGCCCTTCGCGGCGGATTCAGAAGAACTGACAAACCTTGAGCTTTACCTGGGCTGGCGGTCCAACGACCTCAAGGTGGAGACACCAGCCGTTCGACCATGATAGCAGACGTGCCCGCGCGACACGTCACGGAACCGGGTATGGTGATTTTCGATAGAATTGGATCGACCCTGCTGTTCGCGCTCGCCGCCAATACCGACAATCTGACAGTCGGAATCGCCTACGGAATGAAGCGGCGAAGGATCCGGTGGGGGCAGAACCTTCTGATTGCTGCCGTCACGACATTGATCACCCTGGTCGCTTTGACCGTCGGGCGACAGATCCGTGAAGTGTTGCCACCTGGACTGCCCGATATGCTCGGCGGCGGTCTGCTGGTCCTTCTTGCGGCCATGAGTGTCGTTTGCGAACAGGCTGGAGCGGTCGTTCAGTTCACCAATCCCCTCACCAGATTTGCGGAGCGGACTTCGGTTGGTCTGGGCGAGAGTCTCATCCTTAGCGCAACGCTTTCGATCAACAATATCGGGCTTGCCATCGCCGGAGGCATCGGTGGCGTCACCTACGCCTCGGCAGCCGCCTCAATCTTCTGTTTGAGCATCGCCATGCTCACGCTCGGCCAGGCGATCGGCACGGGCCTGACGCGGCTCAGGTTGGTCTCGCAGATGCTGCGCTATTCCATGAGCGGCAATGCAGTGCTCGCTCTGGCGGGTGTCCTCATGCTTGCCGGCTTCTGATCGGCGCGACCCGCCGCGCAAATCGGCTTGATCGTCACGGTCCAATCACTCAGGATCGGGACGTGAGACACCGGCCCGCAACGGACCGGTGGCCGGAGGAAACGAATGGCGGCCTTGACGGGCCAGGGAACCATGGCAGTCGCGGGCGGTCTGACGTTGCCGCAGCGTACGCCGCATCGCGGGATGATTACCGCCTGCATCATCTGCGCCACCCTGCTGCAGTCGCTCGACCAGACGATCGCCAACGTCGCGCTGCCTTATATGCAGGGCAGCTTTTCGGCGAGTTACGACGAGATCACCTGGGTGCTCACCACCTACATTACTGCCGCGGCGATCATGACCGCGCCGGTCGGCTGGCTCGCCGCACGATTCGGACGCAAGCGGCTGTTCATCACGTGCATCATCGGCTTCACCATCACCTCGATGTTGTGCGGCGCGGCGCAGTCGCTGGAGCAGATCGTCGTGTTCCGACTGCTGCAGGGTGTGTCCAGTGCGGCGCTGGTGCCGCTGTCGCAGGCGATCCTGTTCGACATCTACCCGATCGAACGACGCGGCTTTGCCATGGCGGTCTGGGGCATGGGCGTGATGATCGGTCCGATCCTGGGACCGACCCTCGGCGGCTACCTGACCGAGATGTACAACTGGCGCTACGTGTTCTATATCAATTTGCCGTTCGGCGTGCTGGCGACGTTCGGGCTGTTGGTGTTCATGCACGAAGGCGAGGGCGAGAGCCACCTGCGCTTCGATTGGCTCGGCTTCTTCCTGCTCAGCACCGGCATCGGTGCGCTTCAGATGATGCTGGATCGCGGCAACAATCAGGATTGGTTCACCTCCCGCGAGATCATGATCGAGTCGGTGCTCGCCGGCCTCGCGATCTACCTGTTCCTTGTGCACATGGCCTGGGCGCCCCGGCCGTTGATCCGGCCGGTGCTGTTCCATGACGTGAATTTTTCCGTGGGCCTCGTGCTGATGTTCGCCGTCGGGACCCTGCTCGTCTCGTCGATCGCGCTGATGGCGCCCTGGCTGCAGACGCTCGGCAATTATCCGGTGGCAACTGCCGGTCTGCTGATGGCACCGCGCGGCGTCGGCACCCTGATCGCCATCGTGTTGGGCGGACGAGTGTTAACCCGCGTCGATCCGCGTCTTCTGGCGGCGGTCGGCCTGGTGCTGCAGTGCTGGTCGTTCTGGACGATGACCGCCTGGACGCCGGACGTGTCGGCGCACGAGATCATCATCACCATCGCTCTACAGGGCGCCGGGATGGGGCTGGTGTTCACGCAGCTGCAGGTGCTCGCCTTTGCCACGCTCGCACCTGGCCTGCGCACGGAGGGTGCTGCGCTGTTCAGCCTGGGCCGCAACATCGGCGCGGCGATCGGCGTGTCGGTGACGACCTCGCTGCTCGCCCATAACGCGCAGGCGCTGCACGAGGTGATCGGCGGCTCGGTCAATCCGTTCAACCGCGCATTGCAGGCGCTGGGACCGGCGAAGGCGTGGCTGGATCCGTCAAGCCAACATGGCGCGATGATGCTGGACCGGATCGTCAACCACCAGGCGCAGATCATCGCCTATGTCGACGATTACGTGCTGATGATCTTCACCACCGCGCCGTCGCTGCTGCTGTTGTTGCTGATGCGCAGCCCACGCCATGCGCCGGCGCCCGAGGCCGTGCAGTTGAACGAGTGAGGCCCACGCGACGCGTCACGCGCTGGCGGTGTTGAGTGCGGCGATGTCCTGTGCGTCGAGCTTCAATTCCACTGCCTTGAGGATGTCGTGCAGCTGGTCGAGGCTGGTGGCGCTGGCGATGGGGGCGGTGACGCTCGGACGCGCGATCAGCCACGCCAGAGCCACCTGCGCCGGCGTCGCCTTGTGCCGCGTCGACACATCGTCCAGCGCTTTCAGCACGCGGAAGCCGCGTTCATTGAGGTACTGCTTCACTCCGCCGCCGCGCGGGCTTTTCGACAGGTCCGCCGCCGAACGGTACTTCCCGGTCAGGAACCCGGCACCCAGCGCGTAGTAGTTGATGACACCGAGACCTTCCGCCTTGCACAGCGGTTCCAGTTCGGCCTCGTAGGCGGGGCGCTCGACGAGATTGTAATGTGGCTGTAGCGATTCGTAGCGCGGCAGGCCGTGCTTCTGGCTGACATCGAGCGCCGACTTCAGTCGCGCGGCGGAAAAGTTCGAAGCACCGAGCGCGCGCACCTTACCCTGCTTCACCAGATCGGCGAACGCCTGCGCGGTTTCCTCCTGCGGCGTGTCCGGATCGTCGCGATGCGCCTGATACAGATCAATGGTGTCGATCTGCAGTCGCTTCAACGACGCATCCACTTCCTGCATGATCCAGGCGCGCGACAGCCCCTTGTCGCCGGAACCCATCGTCGCGCCGACCTTGGTTGCAATGATCACATCGTCGCGCTTGCCGCGGCGCTTCAGCCAGTCGCCGATCACGGTCTCGGACTCACCGCCCTGATGGCCGCGCGCCCACACGGAATACACATCCGCCGTGTCGATCGCGTTGAACCCTGCCGCCATCAACGCATCGAGCAGCCTGAACGACGTCGCTGCATCGGCGGTCCAGCCGAACACGTTGCCGCCGAACATCAGCGGTGGAATCTCGATATCCGATGCGCCAAGTTTGCGCTTTTCCATGATGGTTTTCTCCTGTCACTGCTAACTGACCACTACTACCAATAACCCATTAACCGCCGCGATATCGTCATGCCGACGAAGGTCGGCATCCACGTCTTCGCTTGCTGCCATCACCAAAGACATGGATGGCCGGCCCCCGGCCTTCGTCGGGGCATGCTTCGCCCGCCATGACGGAAAATCCACGACGGAAAGTCAACCCAATCGGCGTTTGGTACTACGCTCGCCGCACGCCCCAGAACAGCACGGCGGCGCACTGCACAAAGTCGGTCAAATCCTTGCGGAATGCCCACGGATAATACCACTGGCCGATCGGCATGAACGGAACGCTGTCGAATGCCTGCAATTGAATCCGTTCGCAGATCTGTTTTTGCCCCGCGAGGTCCGCCGCATCGAACCACTGGTCGCGCAGTTCCTCCATTTTCGTATCGGTCGGCCAGCCGAACCAACCCTGCCGGCCGTTCCCTCGCAACGGATAGGAACTCCCCGGATTGGAGGTGGCGAGCCCGCCCCATGTGGTGTGGAAGATGTTCCACCCGCCCTGCGCCGGCGGGTCCTGCTTGGCCCGTCGCGCGACCAATGTGCCCCAGTCCATGACCTGATAGTCGATATCAAGCCCCAGCTTCACGAACAGTTCCCGCGTGATCTGCGAGGGCGCCACCAGCGACGGCTGATCCGACGGCGCCATCAGCACGATTTTTTCACCGTTGTAGCCGCTCTCGGCCACCAGGCGCTTTGCCTTCGCCAAATCGCGCGGCGCGATAAGCGCCTCCATCCCCGCGTCATTCGCCAGCGGCGCGTTGCCGGTGAAGAAGCCCACCGGGTATTTGCCAAGGTCCTGCTGCTCACCCACCCAGGCGGTGACGTATTCCCGCTGGTCGATCGCCGGCAGCAACGCGCGCAGGAGTTTTGGATTGTCGAACGGCGGATACAGGTGGTTGAACGCGATGATCGCCAGCGAACCCAGCGGATCGTAGCGCGCCACCTCGCAGCCCGGCGATTTGCGCAGCATCGGCAGCAGGTCGAGCACCGGGAATTCCAGCCAATCCACCTCGCCCGTTTGCAATGCGGCCGATGCAGTGGCCGGGTCCGGCTGCACGATCCATTCCACGCGCTCGAAATTCACGTGCTTGCCGCCGGAATAGTATTCCGGCTTTTCCTGGCGCGGCACGTAGTTCGGGTTCTTGACGTAGGCGGCCGATGCGCCGGAGACCCACTCGTCCTGTTTGAAGATGAACGGGCCGGAACCGATGAACTCCTTGATCTGCTCGGCCGCCGAGGTCTTTGCCATCCTTTCGGGCATGACGAAACAGTTCTGCGAGCCGAGCGCGTACAGCATCTGGCGGAAGCGCTTCTTCAGGCGGATCTGGAAGCGCTTGTCGTCCAGCGGCTTCATCTCCTCGGTCTGCGCGACGAGTTGCTGGCCGAACGGGTTCTTCACCGCCCAGCGCGCGATCGAGGTGGTGCAGTCGATGCCGCGCACCGGCTCGCCGTCGGTGAATTTCAGTCCGTCGCGCAGGGTGAACGTCCAGGTCAGTTCATCGGCCGACACGTCGTGTCCGGCGCACATCTGCGGCTTGCCCACGAGCGCATCGTCTATGCCGTAGAGCGTGTCCCAGACCATATAGCCGTGGTTGATCGCGACCGTGGCGGTGGTCCAGATCGGGTCCGGGTTCGCCAGGTTGGCCTGCGGTACGAACCGCAGCACCTTGGCCGAGCCGCTCTGCGCAATGGCGGGCCGCGCGAGACCCGACGTGCCGATCGCGGCCAGCGCCGCACTGCCTGCCAGCAGGTTCCTGCGTTTCATGCTTGCCCCTCCCTTTGCATATCCTGCGGCGCACTGTGAGGGATTTCTTGGGCCGGCGCACGAGCCTGGCACGCGATCTTGCCCCCATCCCCGCCTGGCGGGAGACGCTGCGCAGCCCGCATGAACGCCATTCGGCGCGCGGCAACGCTAGACCAGCCTGAAGCGCCCCGCGGAGACTTGATCCTCACCCAACTCCGCCCGCACCGCGGCCTCGCCTGCCTGCGTTGCCACCACCGCGACCACCGAGCGGAAGAATGCCACCTCGCCACGCGCCCGAGCCAGGAACAGCCGGCCAAGCGCCTCGGCCACGGGTCCGCGCGGGACACAGCATGCGCACCCAAAGGGATGGCCGATCAGGCCCGGCGTCAGCCTGAACCGGGCCACGGCATGTCCGCGCGGCACCGCCTCGTCTCCCTCGACCAGCAACGCGGCATCCGGCCCGGCCGCATCGCCGGAGCCGAACCGCACCGGCATCCTGTCGTCCGACGACTCCACCATAGGCTGGACATAAGGATATGTTTATGTCATTGGCAAGTCCATGGAGCATCTGCTCGCCAGTCTGCGCGCCGCTGCCGAACCGACGCGTCTGCGCCTGCTTGCGCTGGCGGGCCACGGTGCCTTCTGTGTGTCCGAGTTCACCGAGATTCTAGGCCAGTCGCAACCGCGCCTCTCCCGCCACTTGAAGCTGCTCTGTGATTGCGGCCTGCTCGACCGGGTCCGCGAGGGCGCCAACGTCTGGTTCGCCCTGCCGCATGGCGAGCCGGGCACTTTGCCGCGGGACCTCGTCGCCCGCCTGCCGGAGAAAGACCCGATCCTGGAGGCCGACCGCCGCCAGGCTGCCCGTGTGCTGGCCGAACGTGCGCGGATCGCGTCGGAGACTTTCCGCCGTCAAGGCGCGGACTGGGACGAGATGCGGGCGCTCGGCCTCCCTGCGCTGGCGGTCGAGGCGGCCCTGCTGGCGCTGGTGCCCGAGCACGGGGCCGGCCGTCTGCTGGACATCGGCACGGGCACCGGCCGCGTGCTGGAGCTTCTCGCGCCTCGGGTCAGTCAGGGGATCGGCGTCGATGCCTCGAAGGCCATGCTGGCCCTGGCGCGATCGCGCCTTGCCCGCACCGGGCTCGCGCATTGCTCCGTGCGGCTCGCCGACATGTATCGACTGCCGTTGGCGGAGGCGTCGTTCGACCTGGCCGTAATGCAGATGGTGCTGCACTACGCCGAGGATCCGGCGGGCGCTTTGGCCGAGGCTGCCCGCGTTCTGCGCCCGGGCGGGCGTCTGATTGTCATCGACCTTGCGTATCATGAACGCAACGACCTGGTAACCAAGCTGGCACATCGTTGGCCGGGCTTCAGCGATGCCGCCATGCGCGCGTTGCTGGAAGACGCCGGCATGCAGCAGGGCAAATCATTGCCGATCGAGATCGCATCTCCGCCCCCGCTGACAGTCCGCATCTGGCTCGCTTCCCGCGCGACGGACGTTGCGGTCGCACAGCTACGCGAACTGGCCGTCTGAATGCAGCCCGTCGTGGACAACATGGAACTCGACGCGTTCATCCGGAGCATCCCGAAGGCCGAGCTGCATATGCACCTGGAAGGCAGCATCGAGGCCGAATTGTTGCTTGAACTTGCGGTGCGCAACGGCATGCAGCCGCGCTGGGAGACAGCCGAGGCGCTGCGTGCGGCCTACGAGTTCGGCAACCTGCAATCGTTCCTCGATCTTTACTACGAGGGCTGCCGCGTCCTTATGCAGGAGCGTGATTTCTACGACATCACCCGCGCCTATCTGCTGCGCGCCCACGCCGATGCGGTGGTCCGCGCCGAGGTCTTCATCGGTCCGCAAGGCTTCACCGCACGCGGCGTGCCGATCACCGCGGTGATGGATGGCGTACTGGCGGCAATGCGCGACGCCTCCCGGGAGCATGGGATCAGCGCCGGCCTGCTAGTCAGCGCGCAACGCCATCGCAGCGAGGCCGAGGCGTTGCAATTGCTCGATCAGGTCATGCCATGGGCCGACAGGATCACCGGCTTTGGCCTGGGCGGAGCGGAACTCGGCCACCCGCCGTCCGGCTTCGTGCAGTTCTTCCGTGCCTGCCGTGAACGCGGGTTCCGCGTCACCGCCCATGCGGGCGAGGAGGGTCCGGCATCCTACGTGCGCGAGGCGGTCAAACTGCTCGGCGTGGACCGCATCGATCACGGCAACGCCTGCCTGGACGACCCGGCGCTGGTGCGCGAACTGGCGGCACGGGCGATACCCCTGACGGTCTGTCCGCTCTCGAACGTGCGGCTGAACGTGGTGCCGTCGCTGGCGGCGCATCCGCTGCGCACCATGCTGGACGCCGGCCTTTGCGTCACCATCAACTCCGACGACCCCGCCTATTTCGGCGGTTACATCAACGACAATTTCACCGAGTGCTGGCATGCCCTGGGTCTGTCCGAGGACGACATCGTGACGCTCGCGCGCAATAGCCTCGCGGCATCGTTCGTCCCGCCGGCGGAAGCGGCACGCAACGTTGCGCTGCTGGACGACTACGTCGCGAATACTCTCCTTGCCCGCAAAGCCCCGCTCAGACCAAAGGAAACCCGATGACGCGTCCACATCTGCTCGATGCGCTCCGCGACACCGTCTTGCTGTGCGACGGCGGTATGGGCAGCCGCGTGCAGGCGCTGCCGCTGGACGTGGAGCAGGACTACCACGGCAAGGAGAACTGCACCGACGTGCTGAACCTGTCGCGCCCCGACCTCGTGCGCGACATCCATCGCGGCTACTTCGAGGCCGGCGCCGACATGGTGGAGACCAACACGTTCGGCGGTTCCCCGGTCACGCTGGCGGAGTTCGACATCGCCGACCAGGCGTTCGAGATCAACCGGCGCGGCGGCGAACTCGCGCGCGAGGCAGCCGAGGCCTTTTCCGACGGACGGCATCGCTGGGTCATCGGCAGCCTCGGCCCGGGCACCAAGCTGCCGAGCTTGGGCAACATCGCCTACGATCCGCTGGAGGCCGCGCTGACCCTGCAATGCCGCGGCCTGATCGCCGGCGGCGTGGACGGAATCCTGATCGAGACATGCCAGGACACGCTGCAGATCAAGGCCGCGGTGAACGGCGCCAAGATCGCCCGCGCCGAGGCCGGCAGCGACATTCCGATATTCGTGCAGGTGACGGTCGAGACCACCGGCACGCTGCTGGTCGGCCCCGACATCGCCGCCGCCGCCGCGGTGGTGCACGCGCTCGACGTGCCGCTGATGGGGCTGAACTGCGCGACCGGTCCACAGGAGATGGGCGAGCACGTGCGCTGGCTGGCCGGCAACTGGCCCGGGCTGTTATCGGTGCAACCGAACGCCGGGCTGCCCGAACTGGTGGACGGCCAGACGCATTACCCGCTCGGCGCGGCCGAACTCGCCTCGTGGCTGGAACGCTTCGTCGCGGAAGACGGCGTGAACCTGATCGGCGGCTGCTGCGGCACCAATACCGAGCACATCGCGGCGCTCGACGCGATGCTGCGCCGGCGGGCCGATGGGAGCGGGCCTTCGCGCCCGGTGCCGGTGCTGCGCAAGCCGGTGTGGATTCCCTCGGTCGCCAGCCTGTATCAGGCGGTGCCGCTTCGCCAGGAGAACGCGTTCTTCGCGATCGGCGAGCGCTGCAACGCCAACGGCTCGCGCAAGTGGCGCGACGCGCAGGAGAAGCACGACTGGGACGGCTGCGTCACGATCGGGCGTGAACAGCTGGGCGAGGGCTCGCACGCGCTCGACGTCTGCACCGCGTTCGTCGGGCGCGACGAGATGGGCGAGATGACCGAGGTGATCCGCCGCTTCACCAGTTCGGTCAACGGGCCGCTGGTGATCGACTCGACGGAAACGCCGGTGATCGAGGCCGCACTCAAATTGCATGGCGGCAAGCCGATCATCAACTCGATCAACTTCGAGGACGGGGAAAAACACGCCGCCGACCGGCTAAAGTTAGCAAAACAGTTCGGCGCCGCGGTGATCGCGCTGACTATCGACGAGACCGGCATGGCGAAGACGGCCGAAGCCAAGCTCGCGGTCGCGAGCCGCCTGGTGGACTTCGCCTGCAACCAGCACGGCCTGCCGCAGTCGGATCTGCTGATCGATCCGTTGACCTTCACCATCGCCACCGGCAACGAGGACGATCGCAAGCTGGCGCAATGGACGCTGGAAGGCATCGCCGCGATCCGGGAGAAATTTCCCGATATCCAGATCATTCTTGGACTCTCGAATGTCAGCTTCGGACTGAACCCTGCGGCGCGCGCGGTGCTGAACAGCGTGTTCCTGGAGCATGCGGTGCGCGCCGGCATGACCGGCGCCATTCTGCACGTGTCGAAGATCCGCCCGCTGCATGTGATCGCGCCGGAGGAGGTGAAGGTCGCCGAGGACCTGATCTTCGACCGGCGCTCGGACGGCTACGACCCGCTGCATAAGTTGTTGGAGATCTTCGCCGACCGCAAGGCCGCGGACGCCACCGTGAAGAAGCGCGCCGAAACGGTGGAAGGCCGGCTGAAGGACCGCATCATCGATGGCGACCGCAAGGGCCTGAGCACCGAACTCGACGAAGCGCTGCAGACGCTCGCCCCGCTCGACATCATCAACAACGTGCTGCTCGACGGAATGAAGGTGGTCGGCGATCTGTTCGGTGCCGGCAAGATGCAGCTGCCGTTCGTGCTGCAGAGCGCCGAGACGATGAAGGCCGCGGTCGCGTATCTCGAGCCGTTCATGGAGCGCGTCGAGGGGCAGGAGAAGGGCACCATCGTGCTCGCCACAGTGAAGGGCGACGTGCATGACATCGGCAAGAACCTGGTCGACATCATCCTGACCAACAACGGCTACCGCGTGGTCAATCTCGGCATCAAGGTGCCGCTGGCCGAAATGCTGTCGGCGGCGAAGGAGCATCGGGCGCACGCCATCGGCATGTCCGGCCTGCTGGTGAAATCCACTGTGGTGATGCGCGAGAACCTGGAAGAAATGTCGCGCCAGGGGCTGGAGGTTCCGGTTCTGCTCGGCGGCGCCGCGCTGACCCGCGGCTATGTGGAGGACGACTGCGTGCGTGCGTACGCCTGCGGCCGGGTCGCCTACGGGCGCGATGCGTTCGACGGGCTGAACCTGATGGACAAGGTGGTCGGCAACGGCTTCGACGACTACCTGGCGGCGGTGCAGTCGAAGCGCGTCGGCAAGACACGCAATCCGTCGCGCACCTTGGGTCAGGCGGACGCGCGCGCGTTTCGCCCGGTGGATGTCGCCGTCGTGCAGGCGCGCCGCCGGCGGCTGACGCGGGATGTGCCGGCGGCGGCGCCGCCGTTCTGGGGCGCCCGCATCGTCGAGGCCGCGCCCAAGGCGATCGTCCCGTTCATCAACGAGCGCAGCCTGTACCAGTTCCAGTGGGGCTTCCGGAAGCAGGGCCGTTCGCTGGACGATTTCCTCGGATGGGCGAAGCAGGAATTGCGTCCGGTGATGCGGCGCATGTTGTCGCTGTGCGAAGTCGAGCAGATCCTGCAGCCGCAGGCGGCCTACGGCTACTGGCTGGCCGCCGGACAGGGCAATGACCTGATCATCTTCGACCAGGACGGCATTTCCGAAGTTGCCCGCTTCACTCTGCCGCGCCAGCCCAAGGAGGACGGCGAATGCATCGCCGATTTCTTCCGCGACGTGGACGATGCCGAACGTGACGTGATCGCACTGCAGCTGGTTACGATGGGGCAGAAGGCGTCGGAGATCGCCCGCGAGTGGTTCGCCGATAACCGCTACCAGGACTATCTCTACCTGCACGGCCTGTCGGTGGAGATGGCCGAGGCAATGGCCGAATACGTCCACAAGCGCATCCGCGCCGAACTGGGGTTTGCGGCCGAGGACGATCGCGACATGGAGAAGATGCTGTCGCAGGGGTATCGCGGCTCGCGCTATTCGTTCGGGTATCCGGCTTGTCCGAAACTGGAGGATCAGGTGCCGATCCTGTCCCTGCTCGGCGCCGAGCGAATCGGCCTGTCGCTGTCCGAGGAGTTCCAACTCCACCCGGAGCAATCGACCAGCGCGATCGTCGTACTCAACCCGAACGCGAAGTACTTCTCGGTATAGCGTTTGCCGAGAAAAGTGCCTTGCGCGGGCCGCAATTGCCCGCCATCACCGGCCGAATTTCGATGGGGGCCGACTCGGTGATGAATGGCATGCGACAGGGTTCCAATCCGGCAGGCTGGCTGGCGATCACGGCGACGGCGCTGCTGTTGCAGGCCTGCGCCGAGAAGCCGCCGTCGGCTCCGTCGGTCCGGCTCTATTCGGCAGATGTGACAGGTGGGGCGAAAAGCTGCGAGGTCCCCAAGGTTGCGCCGGTGGCGGGGCAGGAGACCCCAGTCGCAGTCAAGGTCGGCAACGACGGCGGCTGGTGCGGCATCACTATCAACAACGGCGGCAAGCCATACGGCGCCGGACTGCTGGCGACCGCCCCCGCGCATGGCAAGGTGCTGATCCACACGGTCGGCAACGATACGCGAATCGACTACACGCCCGAGCGGGGCTTCACCGGCGCCGACACCTTCAGCGTCAAGCTGATCCCCGGCGATGCGATCATCCGGGCTTCGGTCTCGGTGGTCCCGCCCTGACCGCAGCGCTACGCGGGATGCTTCTTTGCCGGCGCGGCGGCTGGTTTCCGCCCCGCCGGCGTCTTGGGCTCGGGACAAATATCCAGCGTGGCAGGCACCAGGTCCTTGCCCGCGGCGTAGGCCGGCAGTTCGCTCGGGCCGCGCAATGCCATGACCTCGGTGAAGATCATGCCGTTGCGGTCGCAGAAGTCGCTGCCGAGGTGCATGCCGGCGCTTGATTCCCCGTTCGCCAGGTCGGTGGTGAACCGGTCATGCTCCTGCTGCGCGCGCTTGCCGAACTTTCGCTTGAACACCTCGCCCATGTCCTTCTCGTTGCCCATCAGGTCGGCCTGGTACTTCCGGATGAAGGCATTGTAGCTGTCGTCGCGATGGCAGCCGGTCGCGAGCACCATCAGTTCGCTGCGCAGCGACGCCACCTCGACGGCCGACCGTTCCTCCGGAGTCAGGCAATTCAGCGGTGCTTGCGCCTGCGCCTGCTGGGCGGTCAGGATGGCAACGATGGCGAGGGTGGACATGGTGCGGCGCATGGCGATTCTCCCAGATTTGCGCGGGACATACGGCAAGGCGGGCCGCGTCGGCAATATGCCCGGAACAGACTCGAACAGACTCCCCCTCCCGCAGGGGGAGGGGGAGGAACTGATCCTGTCGGCTGGACGCAGCCCGGCAATGCCGTCCAGGATAGCCATCCTCGCCGCCGACAGGTAACAGCAGTATGCGCATCGAGATCATCTGCACGGGGGACGAAGTCCTCACCGGCAAGATCATAAACACCAACTTCAGCTACATGAGCCAGAAGCTCGAGGATGTCGGGCTCTCGGTCTACTGGAGCACCACCGTGGGCGACGACAGGGAAAGCCTGCTGCAGGCGTTCCAGCTCGCCTCCCAGCGCGTCGATGCGGTCATCGTCAACGGCGGCCTCGGCCCCACCGTCGACGACCTGTCGCAGGAGGTGGCCGCCCAGGCGGCCGACGTGGACCTCGTGCTGAACGAAGAGTGGCTGGCCAAGATGGAGGGCTTCTTCAACAAACGCAGCCGCATCATGCCGCCGAACAACCGCAAGCAGGCGATGCTGCCCGCCGGTGCGGAGGTCATCGACAACCCGGTCGGCACCGCCTGCGGTTTCGCGCTCGATATCGGCAGGGCACGATTCTTCTTCACCCCGGGCGTGCCGCGCGAGCTTCACCGCATGCTGGAGCAGCAGGTGATCCCCCGCCTGCTTGCGCGCAGCGGCGCACCGACGACGATCTTCCTCAAGCGATTCCATTCCTACGGCCTGGGCGAGTCGCACGTCGATGCGCTGCTCTCGGGCGTCGAGGCGCTGGTGCCCGACGGCAGCGTCAAGCTCGGCTTTCGCGCGCACTACCCGCAACTGGAGACCAAGCTCACCGTGCGCGGCGCCGACATGGATGATGTGCAGCGCAAGCTCGAGCCGGTGCAGTCGGAAGTCCGCGCGCGGCTGGGCAATTTCATCCTGGGCGAAGACGACCAGACTCTAGAAGGGGTTGTGCTCGCCGCCCTCACCGGCGAGCAAGGCACGCTCGCCCTCGTCGAGACCTTCACCAGTGGTCAGATCGCCGCGCGGATCGGCCACCTGCCCGGCGCCGAGCACGTGCTGCGCTGCGGTATCGTGGTCCGCGATCGCGCCGAACTGCACCGGGCACTCGACATGCCTGGAATGGCGCTGGCCGATGACCTCACGCAGGAGACGACGGAGGCTGTCGCGCAAGCGGCGCGTGCTCACGCCAAGGCAACGCACGCTTTGGTGGTACTGATCGATCTTGACGAGGGCGCGGATCGGATCGATTTCGGCGGCACGATCTGGATAGCGATTGCAACCGAGGAGGAGGTCGCGTTCCGGCGGTCGCGCATTCTCGGGGGCCGGGAATGGGTGCGGCTGGGAGCCGTCGAGCTGGGGCTCGATTGCCTTCGCCGCTATCTCCAGGGCCTGCCGGTCGTCGAGCGGATCGACTTCGAGCGGGCCTGAGTCCGGGAGTTTGCCTGCCCCGCCCCAATGGCGTTGCCGTACACGCAACCGTTGCGGTAGACAACGGATTATCAACCACAACAAAAACGTCAGTCCCAGCAAGCAAGGTCCGGGAGGCCAGAATGTCAGACCGTCGCGTGGCGACAGCGCCAACCGGCAGATGGGTTCAGCTATGGCTGGGCGTTCTCTGCATGGTCCTGATTGCCAACCTCCAGTATGCCTGGACGCTGTTCGTCGATCCGATGCACCAGGCGCATGGCTGGACCATCGCCGAGATCCAGATCGCGTTCAGCATCTTCATCGCGACCGAGACCTGGCTGACCCCGATCGAAGGCTACATCGTCGATCGGCTCGGCCCAGCGCGCGGCCCACGTCTGATGATCATGTTCGGCGGCGTGCTGGTCGGCATTGCCTGGGTCATCAACGGGTACGCGGACACGCTTCCGATGCTGTATGTCGGGGCGGCATTGTCCGGCGTCGGTGCCGGCGCAATCTACGCCACCTGCGTCGGCAACTCGGTCAAGTGGTTTCCCGACCGCCGTGGCCTTGCCGTGGGGCTCACCGCGGGCGGATTTGGCGCCGGCGCGGCGCTGACCGTGGTGCCGATTCGCCTGGTCATCGAAAACTACGGCTACGCGTCCGCATTCTTCTGGTTCGGCCTGCTCCAGGGCGCGATCCTGCTCGTTGTCGCGCAGGTGATGCGCGGCCCCACTCCCGGCACGATCCTCCCCGTTGCGACCCGCGCGGAGGTGCCGCAATCCTCGCGCAGCTACACGAGTGGGGAGGTGCTGCGCTCGCCGGCGTTCTGGCTGCTGTACGTCATGCTGGTGCTGGTGTCCTCCAGCGGGCTGATGGCGACCGCGCAGCTGGCGCCGATAGCCAAGGATTTCGGCATCTCCAACGTCGCGATCCTGTTCGGTGCCACCACGCTCAGCGTCGCCCTTGTGGTGGACAATGTCATGAACGGCCTGGCGCGGCCGTTCTTCGGCGCCGTGTCGGACCGCATTGGCCGCGAGTACACGATGGCGATCGCGTTCACGCTCGGTGCCCTGAGCTATTGGCTGCTCACGGTTGCCGGCGACCGCCCCTGGACGTTCGTGCTCTGCGCCGCGCTGATCTTCTTCACCTGGGGCGAGATCTTTTCCCTCTTTCCCTCCACCTGCACCGACCTGTTCGGCACCAAGTTCGCCACGGCCAATGCGATGCTGCTTTACACGGCCAAGGGCACGTCGGCGTTCCTGGTGCCGTTGGCCAATGTCCTGAAGACGGCGACCGGCGGTTGGGGGACGGTGTTCCTGGTGGCGGCCGCGATGAACGTGCTGGTGGTCGTGCTCGCCCTGTTCGTGCTCCGCCCGATCCGCGACCGGCATCACCGCATGGTCGAACCCTCCGGGCTGCGCGCCAGCTGACGCGGCGGCCCTTGTCTGCTACCTCGGTTCGATCGGCAGAGGCCGCGGACGAGGCAGGCATTGGCTCGAGGAGTGCGCATCGCAGCCGGCAGCATCGCGATCGGATGTCTGGTCCTGGCCATGAAGGGTGCCGCCTGGTGGATCACGGGCAGCGCGGCGCTCTATTCCGATGCGCTGGAAAGCATCGTGAATGTCGCGGCCAGCGTCATCGCCCTGGTCGCGCTGCGCTTCGCCGCCATTCCGGCCGATGCAAACCACACCTACGGGCACGACAAGGCGGAGTTCTTCGCCGCGGTCATCGAAGGCGTCCTGATTGTCATCGCGGCGCTGTCGATCTTCCGCCACGCGTGGGAGACGTGGCAGGATCCGCAACCGCTCGTGATGGCCGGGAAGGGCATCGCGCTGAACGCACTCGCCACGGTGTTGAATGCGGTCTGGTCCGCGGTGCTGATCCACACTGGAACGCGTCTGCGCTCGCCGGCGTTGACCGCCGACGGGTGGCATCTGCTGGCCGATGTCGTCACCTCGGTCGGCATTGCCGCCGGCGTCGGGCTCGTCGTGCTGACCGGCTACCTGGTGCTCGATCCGCTGATTGCCGCGGCCACCGGCGTCTATGTGCTGTGGTCCGGCATGGCGATGATCCATTCCTCGGTCGGCGGCCTGATGGACGCCGCCCCGGAGCCCTCCGTCGTGCACCGCATCCGCGAGCTGGTTGCCGATAACGCAGTCGGTGCAATTGAGGCGCATGACCTGCGCATGCGCCACGCCGGCAAGCTGACATTTCTCGAGTTCCACCTGGTCGTGCCAGGCGCGATGACGGTGGCCGAGTCGCACGACATCTGCGATCGCATCGAGGAAGCGCTGCGCGCGGAACTGCAGCAGCTGATGATTACGATCCATGTCGAACCGGAGGCGAAGGCGAAGCAGCATGGGGTGCCGGTGCTGTGAAGGAAGCAAGCAAGGCGAAATCCCCGCAGAGGCGCAGAGGGCGCAGAGGAACAGGTTTTTGCGCTTCGCGCGCAGCGCAATTCGTCAGCCTCTGCGTCCTCTGCGCCTCTGCGGTGAATTTAACTTCCTTTGCCGCCCAAATTCCGGACCATGTAGTGTCGCTCAACCTGTGCACCGACCAGATGCTGGTCCTGCTCGCGCCTGCAAAGGTGGCCGCGCTGTCGCCGCTGGCGCGCGACCCGGCATTGTCATTCGTGGCGCAGGACGCAGCCCACCTGCCGATCGTGCGTGCATCCGCGGAGGCGGTGTTGCACCTGCATCCCGATCTGGTACTCGCCGCCACCTACGGCGCGCAGACCACGCTCGGGTTGCTGGAGCAGGAAGGGGCGCCAGTGCTGCGGGTGGACCTGCCGCAGGATTTAGATGGCATCCGAAGGCAGACGCGCCTGCTGGCGGGCGTGCTCGGCGTGCCGCAGCGTGGTGAGGCACTGCTGGGGGCGATGGACGCCGCCCTTGACGATCTACCACAGCGGCCGCAAGGGCGGCGCGCCCTGGTCTGGGAGCCGCGCGGTTTGACGGCGGGACCAGGCTCGCTGATGGACGCGGTGCTGCGGTCGGCCGGCCTTATCAACGCATCGGATGGGCGCCGGGTAGGACTGGAGGCGCTGCTGCGGCAGCCGCCCGATCTCCTCGTCGTGCCGGCGGCGCCGGAGTTCCCCTCGCTCGCCTCCGCACTGTTGGATCATCCGGCGCTGGCCGGCATCCGCCGCCGGGCCATCCCACCTGCACTCACGCTCTGTGCCGGCCCGTTCACCGCCCAGGCGGCGGCGCTTCTGGCGCGATGATCCGCCAGCTGGCGCTGCTTCTTGCCGTATTGCTTGCGGTCTCCCTGTTCATTGGCGATGGCACGCTCGCGATGCCGGACGCTCTGATCCTTTGGCAGGTACGCCTCCCCCGGACCCTGCTTGGGGCTCTGGTGGGCGGCGGGCTCGGGCTGTCGGGAGCTGTGCTGCAGGGCGCGTTGCGCAACCCGCTCGCCGATCCAGGATTGCTCGGGATCACAGGGACGGCGGGGCTCGGGGCGGTGATCGCCTTCTATTGGGGGGTCTCGCAGCATTTTTCCCCCGCACTCCCAGCCGCTGGCTTGCTGGGTGCGGGGATTGGCGCTGCCTTCCTGCTCGGGTTCGCCGGACGCGCGCCCTCGGGTCCATCGCTGATCCTCGCGGGCGTCGCCGTGTCGGCAATTGCCGCTTCGTTGCTGGCGCTGGCCCTAACGCTTGCGCCCAATCCGTTCGCACTGACGGAAATCACCTTCTGGCTGATGGGTGGGCTGGCCGATCGCCCGCTCTGGCAGGTTGCTCTGGCGGCCGTGCCGATCGCGCTCGGCTGCGCCATCCTGTTGCGCCTCGGCACTGGGATCGACGCCCTCAGCCTCGGGGAGGACACCGCGCTTAGCCTGGGCGTGCCCGTCACGCGGACCTTGCGGCTGGCCGCGGCGGGAACCGCGCTGGCGGTCGGCGCGGGTGCGGCAGTCGCCGGCTCCATCGGCTTTGTCGGCCTGGTGGTGCCGCATC
>DATMND010000192.1:0-3713 GCA_035569235.1 Acetobacteraceae bacterium
GCTGTTATGCGGAGTCGCGGAGCCAGAACCCAGGAGTTACCTGGGTTCCTTGGGGTGCGGTGCTACGCATAATCCCGAGGCACCGGCTTTGTGAGGGCGAGTGCTATGCTAGGGTTTCCGTGACCTGCGCGGTGGCCAGAGGGGCGAACAGAGATGCGATCAATGCGTCGGGCGGCTTGAACTGCCCCCGACGCAGCGTGGGTGGAAGAACTGCCTCCATTGCCTCCAGCTTTTCGGACGGATCCAGCCGCAGATAGATTTCGGTGGTCCGCACATCGGCATGGCCGAGCCATAATGCCACCTTGCGAATGTCGCGGGTGGCCTGGAGCATCATCACCGCACAACTGTGCCGAAGCTGATGGGGCGACACGGAGCGATCCACCAATCCCGGACACCCGGCGGCGCCGGCGCGGGTATGCTTATCGAGGATGTATTCGAACCCTGCCCGTGTCATGGCGGTGCCTTCGGCGTTGACGAAGACCTCTGGTACACGGGCGGTTCCGCGAACAGCCAGCCAGGCCCTGAGGTCGGTGGCGGTCTCTTTCCAAAGTGGAAGGGATCGCTCCCTGCGGCCCTTTCCGCGGACACGGATGCTCGCGGGCCGGCGGAGAGAGACCTGCTCCAGTTGAAGCCCCACCAGTTCGGAGACACGCAACCCGCAGGCGAAACAAAGATGCAGCATGGCGCGATCCCGAATACCGAGGCGCGTCGTCAGATTCGGTGCGTCAAGGATTGCCCGCACCTCGTCCATCGTGAGGTGCCGCACCAGTGCCTGGTCGTAGCGCTTTGTCGGAATGGCGTGGATCTGTCTGATTTGTTCCAGAGCTGATGGAACGCGGAACTCCACGTACCGCATGAAGGCTTTGATCGCCGCAAGACGGGAGTTGCGGGTCGGCGCGTCATTACTGCGCTGTTGCTCGATGTAGGTCAGGAAGCTCAGCACCAGGGTGGCGTCAATGTGCTCGAGGCAGAGCTGAGAAGGTCGTTGGTGCAGACGTTCGCTGGCAAAAAGGAACAGCAGCCGAAAGGCGTAGGCGTAAGTCTCGCAGGTGTGGGGGCTGTAGCCCCGCTCGATCGGCATGTGTTCGCGCAGGAAGGCGGTGATCAGGGGGGCGATTGGCGTCACGGGCTGTTCCCCCCGGCCATCAGCGCCTCGGCCGCGGTGGCGATATCCGTCATCAACTCCGGCGTCGCCTCCAGATACCAGTAGGTATGGACGATGTCCGTGTGTCCCATGTACGTCGCCAGCGAGACGAAGTGACGGGAGACGGACGCGCGACGCGTCGAGCACTGTTGCAGCGATCTCGTTGCGAATGTGTGTCTAAGATCGTGTATCCGGCATGGCCGGGTCCGCTCGGCAGCGACCCCCGCGAGCCGCACCACGCGGCGGAACGTGTAGTTCACCATGCTGGAGGCAATCCGTCGGTTCCCTGCTGAAAGGAACACATGGTCGTCCGTCACGGCCAGCTTGCGGCGCCGGTCGAGATAGCGGTCAAGCGCATCCGCCGCCGTAGGATGCAGCGGGACCAGCCGACTCTTGCCGAACTTTGTTCGCCGGATCAGCAGAACGCCGTTGGGCTGCAGGTCGTCGAACCGCAGGTCGAGCGCTTCTGAGACGCGCAGACCCGTTGCGGCAATCAGCCCGAAGAGCGTCGCATACACCTCGCGCCGGAGTGGGAATGTCCGTCGCAGCCGGCCGGCAGCGGCAACGATCTGTGCCACCTCCTCGGGCACGTAGATGTAGGGCAGAGGGCGAACCTTTGGAGCGGGAAACAGGGTTGCTGGCGGCACCTCATGGGCGGCGTCCTCGGCGTGCAGGAAGCGGGCGAGATGGACGACGTCGCGCAGCCGGACGTGCCGGGCGCTCGGCGAAGGAGCCTCCGTTGCCCAGGCCACCGCGGTTGACGTGCGGATGTGCGTGTCACCCATGGCCGCAGCGAACCTGGCGAAAGCATGGAGATGCTGCGCGGTCTTGTGGAGCCTGAAGCCGAGGGTCTGACGAAGCGCAATGTAGCGCTCGACGTGGGCGGTCAGCATGACGGCACCTCCGGCCACGGCTGGGCGATCTCCGAGAGGAGGCCGAAGTCGACCTTGGCGTAATGAGCCGTTGTCCTGGGAGAGCGATGGCGCAGGACGGCGCCGATGCCGGCCAGGGACGCACCATGGCGGAGCATTGTGGTGGCGGCGGAGTGTCTGAGAACATGGGCGCCGTTGATCGGAGCCTTGATCTCGGCCCGGCGCAGTGCGGCACGCACGATATGTGTCACGGCAGCACGGGTCAGCGGCCGGTCAGGAGCCAGCACCGTGGTGAACACCTCGGGGGTTCGCAATGGCGGTCTGCTCTGGCGCAGGTAATGCAAGAGCGCGTCGCCGACCTCTTGCGGCAGAGGCAACTTCTCCTGGCGTCGGGCTTTGCCGCTCACGGTGAGCAGCCCCTGGACCCAGTCAACATCGGCAAACCTGAGCCGTGCGACTTCGCCCGCGCGCAGCCCGAGCCGGGCCAGCAGCAGAAGCACGGCCCTGTCCCGCGGTCCATTGCCATCCCCCGGACAAGAACCGATCACCCGCTCTACATCTTCAGCGGCCAGAAACCGGGGAACGGATGAGAGTTGCCAGGAAGCGAAGCCAGGGATGGCGTGCTGCATTCCTGGCGGACACTGTCCCGTGGCGCCGAGAAACCGCAGGAAAGCACGCACCGCGACAACAACGGTCTTGGCACGCCAGAGCCCATGACGGCGCGCACGCTCCAGCGCAAAGCTGCGCAGAAACTCTGCCGTGTAGCGGTGTGGGTCGCCGCCAAGAGCGGTGACCAGCTCCGCGATGATCGGCTGATATACGTCCAGGGTTGTGTCCGTCAGCCCTCGGTGCTGACGCATCCAAGAACGAAACTCCCCGATGACCGGCCAAAGATCGATTGGAGACGCGGGCCGGGCGGGCGGCGGCAGCACCCCCTGTTCCCGAAGAAACCGGATGAACAGCGCGCCGGACGTCAACGAATGGTTGTTGGGGCCGCGGCGGTGTCGCACACGGCCACCAGCATGAATTTCTGTCGCACACGCCGTAATGCCATCGAGACAGTCAGGCACGGTGAACCCAGCCGATTGCATCCAGTCAGCCCAACCGGCCAGTGAACGCAGGATCGAATCTATGCTCGCCGGCTTGTAGCCGCCGCGATGCAGCCAATCGGCAAAGCTGTCGACATGGTCAGCGATTGGACCGGAGCGAAGCCGCTGCCGGGTGACAGGTGACTTGAGATGATGTTCGAGCATGGTGCCCCCTTGACTGAAGGAGGCGGGATTATGCGGAGCGCGGGACGAACGCCCTGGCACCCGATCTCAGGCGAAGTCAGTGGATTACGCCGCCGTTCGTTCTGGACCCAGTGATCGACTTCGCATAACAGCGGACACCGCATCATCCGCCAAATGCGGTGCACCGCATATAGCTGAGTTCGAGCGCGATCTTATCCAGGTGCGGACTGGCGAAGGCCGCGAGCGGGCGAAGGCGCGCGGCGTGAAAATGGGCCGGAAGCCGAAGCTTACCCCGCACCAGCAGCGCGAGGCGATCAAGCGCCGCGAACAGGGCGAGCCATTACGTGACATCGCCAGCAGCTACAACGTCAGCCATCCGACGATCTCGCGGCTTCAAGAACAGGCGGCAGCGTAAAACCATGCCGTCAGGTATCCGCAGCCTTGACATGCAAATAATCGACAAAA
>DATMND010000193.1:0-2903 GCA_035569235.1 Acetobacteraceae bacterium
TGACCGTTCCGGGTCTCGGCCTGTTCTATGGTGGCATGGTACGCAAGAAGAACGTGGGCGACACGGTGATGACCAGCTTTGCCGTCACCTGCCTCGTCACCATCCTGTTCGCGGCCGTCACCTACAGCATGGCGTTCCGCGCCGGCTCGCCCTTCATTGGCGGGCTCGACCGCATGTTCCTCAAGGATATCCTGAGCGACATCGGCAAGGGCGGCATCGGCAATCCCAATCCGCTCGCCGCCACCATCCCGGAAGCCGTGTACATTTGCTTCCAGATGACCTTTGCCATCATCACGCCGGCGCTGATCGCGGGCGCCTTTGCCGAGCGCATGAAGTTCTCGGCCATGCTCTGGTTCATCGGGCTGTGGGCGATCTTCGTCTACGCGCCGATCGCGCACTGGGTCTGGGGACCGGACGGTATCTTCTCGTCGGGTAACGATGCAGCCTGGGTCAAGGTGCTCGATTTCGCCGGCGGCACTGTCGTGCATATCAACGCGGGCGTGGCGGGGCTGATGTGCGCCATCATGCTGGGGCCGCGAAAGGATACGGGGCCGGGGCATAACATGGTGCTGACCTTCATCGGCGCCTCGCTGTTGTGGGTCGGCTGGTTCGGCTTCAACGCCGGCTCCGCCGTCACCGCCGGGATGCAGGCCGGCATGGCCATGCTGGTCACGCAGATCGCCACCGCGGTTGCCGCCTTCACCTGGATGCTGGTGGAGTGGGCACTGAAGGGCAAGCCCACGGTGATCGGCATCTGCTCGGGCGCGGTCGCAGGCCTTGTCGCGATCACGCCGGCCTCGGGCTTTGTCGGGCCGGTAGGGGCCTTTGCCATCGGCGTCGCCGCCGGCGTCGTCTGCTACTGGGGCTGCACCGGCCTCAAGCACATGTTCTCCTACGACGACGCGCTGGATTGCTTCGGCGTGCATGCGGTTGGCGGCATGGTCGGCGCGCTGCTCACCGGCGTGTTCGCGGTCGAGCAATACGGCGGAACCGCCGGCGTGCTGGAGGGCAATCCCGCCCAGTTCCTCAACCAGTGCATCGGTGTTGCGACCGTCTTCGTCTATGACGCCGTGGTCAGCCTGATCATCCTGTTCGTGGTCAAGATGTTCGTGGGCCTGCGCGTGTCGGAAGACACCGAGCGCGAAGGTCTCGATCTCGCGCTGCACGGGGAAGTGGTGCAGTAGCCCTTTGTGCGCTAGTCTTGGGTCAATCTCCCGCGGGCCTTAAGGCCCGCGGTGAGGGGTTTACAAAACATCGGGGGGAGACAATCCGGGTGCCCGCCTTTTGCGCGGGATGCCTGAGCACGAGGAGATGGCACATGACGGAAATCTTCGCACAAGGTGATCTCTTGCTCGAACGCGTCGCCGATATCGCGCCGTCGGGAACCATCGAGGAAAACCTGGAAGGCATGGCGATGGTGCTGGCGGAAGGCGAGATCACTGGCCACCGCCACGCGATATGGGAACGCGTGACCATGTTCCGCGACGCGCTCCTGGCGCGTGATATTCCCGCCGGCCTCTATGTCGGGCACCTCCAGGTCGCTTCCGCCTATGCGCGGGTGACGCATGAGGAGCACGCGCCGATCACGCTGCCGCGCGGCACCTATCGCGTCCGCCGCCAGCGCGAGCTCGGGCCGCGGGACGCCCGTGTCATCTTCGACTGAGTACGGCGCGCTCACGGGCGGGCAAAGGCTGGAGCTGCGCAGTTATCACGCGCGATGGTCCGCGATACGACGCTCGACCGAGCCGGCCGACCGCGACGCGGCGGAAGAGGGCGTGCGGCTCGCCTATGGCGCCGCCGGCCTCGACCCGCCGGCGCGCGTGGTCTGGTGCGACAGCCCGATCGCGCTGGCGCGAGCGGCGCGCCGTGTCTCGCATGCCGACGGTCCCAATGTCCGTCCGGTGCTGATCGAGAGGCTGCGCCGGCAGGTGTTTGCACTGCTTCGACGCCGCGTGTCGCGGCGCGTGATGGCAGAGATCGAGGAGGCGGTAAATCCGGTCGATGCGCTGGTGGCCGCAGCTGCGGAAATCGTGGCGCAGGCGATACCGCACGACAATGCCTCACTGCTCGCCCGCTACCGCCGGTCGGAGCCGCTGTCATGGTCCTGCGTCCTGCGGGCTCTGATGGGACGGCAGGGTTTTCGCCATGACGCCGCCGGCCCGCACGACCTGTCGTGGCTTTCAACCTGCGATTATTTACGCCGGGTGCTCGGCCTCACGGCTGAAACCGAGCCGCTTGCGGGGCTGTCGCTGCTCGCGGCCAATGCCGGCTGGCTGCAGCCGCATACGCAGACCTGCTGGCTTTCCGGGCGGCCGGAGCTGCTGTGTGGCGATGCAAACGACCGCCTGCATGATGCAAAGGGCCCGGCCTTGCGTTATCGGGACGGCTGGTCGGCTTTCGCCTGGCGCGGCGTCGAGGTGCCGCGCTGGATCATCGAGGAGCCGGAAAGGATCACGCTGGCCGCGATCGACGAGCAGGCCAACGTGCAAGTGCGCCGATGCATGATCGAGATCATGACGCCGCAGCGTTATGTGGAGCGGGGCGGCGCGGTCTGCGCCGCCGAGGACGAGACGGGAATCCTGTGGCGGAGGACCTGGCACGCGGATTCCTGGGCCGTAGTCGAGGTGATCAACGCCACGCCCGAGCCCGACGGCACGCGCAAGCACTTCTTCCTGCAGGTGCCGCCGCATCTGCAAACCGCGCGCGAGGCGGTGGCGTGGACGTATGGGATCAGGCCGGAGGTGTACGACAATCTCGTGGTGAGGACGTAGAGCTGATGCGGCTTGCTCCATCTCCTCGCCCCGCTTGCAGGAGAATCGTATGGTGGGCAAAGCGACCGCGTCCGCCGTAGCTCAACGAGCGAAGGCGGAAGCGTGCCCACCCTGCGGATTCTCGCCAACTAG
>DATMND010000194.1:0-4434 GCA_035569235.1 Acetobacteraceae bacterium
GCCTGGCGCCGCGGCAAACGGCGCAGGCACCCTGCTGTCCGGTAAACGCCGGCTGCATTGCGACGGGGCAGAGGTGAATCACCACCTCGGCGTTTCGGGTTTCGCTGAGTACGCCGTCGTTTCCCGTCGGTCGGTCGTGAAAATCGACCGCGACCTGCCGCTGGATGAGGCGGCCCTGTTTGGCTGCGCAGTGCTGACCGGCGTCGGCGCCGTGGTGAACACCGCCAGGTTGCAGCCGGGCCAGTCGGCAGCGGTGATCGGGCTGGGCGGTGTGGGTTTGGCTTCCGTGCTTGGGGCAATCGCGTCAGGCGCACGGCAGGTGGTGGCGATCGATCTGTCGGACGACAAGCTGGGTCTGGCGCGACAGCTCGGTGCCAGCCACACCGTGAACGCCCGTGACGCGGACGCCGCGGAGCAGGTGCGTGAGCTCACGGGTGGTGGCGTCGATTTCGCCTTCGAGATGGCCGGCGCGGTCCGCGCAATGGAGCTGGCCTTCAAGATCACCCGGCGCGGCGGCACCACGATCACCGCCGGCCTGCCGCCGCCAGGCGCCGCGTTGCCCCTGCCGCTGGTACAGCTCGTGGCGTAGGAACGCACGGTGAAGGGCAGCTACATCGGCACCTGCGTGCCCACACGCGATATCCCGCGCTATGTCGCGCTCTATCGCGCCGGACGTCTACCGGTCGATCGACTAATGAGCGGTAGGCTGACGCTCGACTCGATCAACGAAGGATTCGACCGCCTGCATGAGGGGAAGGCCGTCCGCCAGGTCATCGAGTTCGCGGCTTGAACCCGTTCGACTACTCCAAACCCGTCGCTGACTTTTGGACAGCGCAGGGCCAGGCCTTCATGACGGCGCAGCAGCAGGCGGGCAAAGCGCTTGCCGAGGGCATGCAGACCGTGGCGTCCGGCACGCTCCCGGCGATGCCGGAGCTGCCAACGGACCTCTCGGCCAGCGTCGCCGATCTGGCGACCGCCGGTCAGTCCGTGATGGAGATGTGGTCCGCCGCCACGGCCATGTCCGGCAAGCTCGCGACGGCCCTTCCGGCGTCCGCCGCGGGCGACACGACGACCGTCGAGCTGACGTTCCGCAAGATGATCGATCCGCGAAGTTGGCTGGGCGCGACGGGCGAGATCGACGAGGTGCTGGGCCGCATGGCGGAGGGGCCGCGTTTCGCCGATCTATGGGAGGTCGAGCGCCACTATGCCCGCGTTCTCCAGGCGTGGATGACCGTGCGCCGACGTAGCCTCGAGCACAGCGCGGTCGTGCTGGAGGCGTGGCTGCAGGCGGGGCGCCGCTTCGCCGAGGACATAGCGGGGCGGGCGGGAAAGGAGGCGCCGGACGTGAAGGCAGTGCTCGCGCTCTGGGCCGAGACGGCCAATCGGCAGCTGTTGGAGACGCAGCGGTCCGAGCCCTTCCTGGCGACGCAGGCGGCGATGATTCGTGCCAGCACGGAGCTGCGCATGGCGCAGCAGGAGTTGGTCGAGCATTTCGGCAGGCAGTTCGGCTTCCCGACGCGGGCGGAACTGGACGACGTCCATCGTACGGTGACCGGGCTGCGCCGGGAGATGCGCGCGATGCAGCGGGCGCAACGGATGGCGGTTTCCGCCGCACCGACCTCCGCTTCGACCGGGCAGCCGCCGGCGACGCCGCGCGCCCGGCAACAGAATCCGAAGAAAAGGGGGCCACGCTAGTGGCAAACGCCCAGACAAGCCCGGCAAAGGTATTGGCTGATGCGGCCAGGCTCGGCACCAAGATGCTGACCGGCGGACGTTTGTTGCATACCTTGCGCGACGCCGATGTCGAGATCGCGACGACGCCAAAGGACCTGGTCTGGAGCCAGGACAAGGTCAGCCTGTTCCGCTATCGCCCGCTCGCGGAACAGCGAATCGGCGTCCCCGTGCTGATCTGCTACGGCCTGGTCGGCCGCTGAGCGATGGCGGACCTGCAGGAGGATCGCTCGCTGGTCCGCAACCTGCTGAACCTGGGGATCGACCTTTATGTCGTGGACTGGGGCAACCCGTCGCGGGCCGACCGCTATCTGACGCTCGACGATTACATCCTGGGCTACCTCGACGGCTGCGTGGCCGAGATCGCCAAGCGTGCCGGCGTGAAGCAGGTCAACATCCTCGGCGTGTGCGAGGGCGGCGTCTTCACCACGGCCTTTGCGGCGCTGGAGCCCGACCGAGTCAACACCCTGACCTTGACCATCACCCCGATCGATTTCCACGCCGACACGGTCGAAGACCGGCCCGGCCACGGCTTCATCAACATCTGGACGCGCAGCATCTCGGCCGAGGACGTTGACCGGTTCATCGACGCGAACGGCAACCTGCCCGGCGAGTTCATGGGCGCCATCTTCAATCAGATGTCGCCGATCCGCAGTCTGCTGAAATACAACCTCGACCTGCTGGAGATCGTGGACGACGAGACACGGCTGCTGAACTGGCTCCGCATGGAGAAATGGATCGCCGATCGCCCGGACCACCCCGGGGAGGCGGCGAAGCAGTGGCTGAAGGATCTGTATCAGCAGAACAAGCTGGTGCGGAACGAGTGGGAGCTGGAAGGCCGCCGGGTGGACCTCGGCAATATCCGGATGCCGGTGCTGAACGTGTATGCCAAGGACGACCACATCATCCCGCCGGCCACCTCGCGCGCGCTGGGGCCCAAGGTCGGCTCGTCCGAATATACCGCGCTGGCATTGGCCGGCGGCCATATCGGCGTGTTCGTCGGCGGCAGGTCGCAGGCGCTGTTCGCGCCCGCCGTGGCGTCGTTCCTGGGGCGGCACGACAAGGGTGCCGCATGAACAACAAGATCGTCTCGCCGGCCGAGGCTGCCGCCATTGTGCGGTCCGGTGACACCGTCTCGGTGGCCGGCTTCGTCGGCATCGGCACGCCGGACGAGTTGCTGATCGCGATCGAAGCGCGCTTTCGCGAGGTGCGGGAGCCAGCGGATCTAACCCTGGTGTTCGCCGCCGCACCCGGGGACGGAAAAGACCGCGGACTCAACCGGCTGGCACATCCTGGCTTGGTACGCCGGGCAATCGGAGGACATTGGGCACTGGTGCCGAAGCTGGCGAAACTGGCGATGGACAACAAGATCGAGGCGTACAACCTGCCGCTCGGCTGTATTGCGCAAGCTCTACCGCGATATCGCGGCGCGACGGGCTGGCCTCCTCTCCCGCGTGGGATTGCATACCTTCGTCGATCCACGGCAGGACGGTGGCAAGATCAATGCTCGCACCACCGAAGACCTGGTGGAACTGCTGGTCGTGGGCGGTCAGGAGTACCTCCTTTACAAGGCGTTCCCCATCCATGTGGCGCTGATCCGCGGTACCACGGCGGACACAGCCGGAAACATCACGATGGAGCGGGAAGCCCTCACGCTGGACGCGCTGCCTGCGGCGATGGCTGCGAGGAATTCACAAGGCTTCGTCATCGCGCAGGTGGAGCGGATTGCACAGGCGGGATCGCTCGATGCACGACGCGTGCAGGTGCCGGGTGTGCTGGTGGATTGCGTGGTGCTGGCCGAGCCGGAGAACCATCGGCAGACCTATGCCACCGCGCATAACGGCGCCTTCTCGGGTCAGCTTCGCGTACCGATGGATCGGATCGCGCCACTGCCGCTCGATGAGCGCAAGGTGATGGCCCGCCGGGCTGCGATGGAGCTGCCCATGGGAGGTATCGTGAACCTCGGTATTGGCATGCCCGAAGGTGTGGCCGCCGTCGCCGCGGAGGAGAAGGTGCTGCGATATGTCACACTCACCGCCGAACCCGGTGTGATCGGCGGGATGCCGCAGGGCGGACTCAATTTCGGCGCGGCGCTGAACCCCGACGCGGTGATCCAGCAGAATCAGCAGTTCGATTTCTATGACGGCGGCGGACTGGATCTGGCGGTGCTGGGCATGGCCCAGGCGGACAGCCAGGGCAACGTCAACGTCAGCCGGTTCGGCGGACGGCTGGCCGGGGCTGGCGGCTTCATCAACATCAGCCAGAACGCCCGCAAGGTCGTGTTCACCGGCGCCTTCACCGCGGGCGGCCTGGTCACCGTAATCGAGAACGGACAACTCCACATCGTGCAAGAAGGCCGATCCCGCAAATTCATCGAACGGGCGGAGCAGATCACGTTCAGCGGCAGCTTCGCCGCCGAGGCTGGGCAACCCGTGCTGTACGTGACCGAACGGTGCGTGCTGCAGCGGACCGGCGAGGGCGTAGAGCTGACTGAGGTGGCCCCTGGAATCGACATCGGGCGCGACATTCTGGCCCATATGGATTTCCGACCCATCGTGCGCGATCCGCGGCCGATGGATGCCCGCCTGTTCCGGCCGGAGCCGATGGGAATGGAGCAGACGCTGCTGGGTCTTTCGCTGGCCGAGCGCATCAGCTTCGATGCCGAGCGCGACACCCTATTCATCAACTACGAGGGCTTTCAGG
>DATMND010000195.1:0-14032 GCA_035569235.1 Acetobacteraceae bacterium
CCTGCCGCGCGATGCGCTTCTCGGCTTCCAGCACACGTCGCCGTGCCACTTCCAGTGGTTCGTCAACCGATACCAGCCGCCATTTGTAGCCGAGTGGCGCCGCCGGCAGCCGTTCGCCTTCAATGGCGCGCAATGCTTCCCCGGTTGCCGTGCCGAACACGTTCAGCAGTTCATAGCGGCCCGATGCGGGTGCGGCGTCGTTCGGAGCAAGTTCGGATGATGTCGGCACGGCAGTCTTCCCCAGCAGAATGCGCCAGACTGGCATCATGTGGACGAGCCGCATTGATCTGGATCAATGCGCGGCCCCCCACGGCCTTCCTGGCGGCATTTTCGCCAGCGGTCGCAGGACACTATCTCGTGCGGATAGGATGAAGGCAGGCCGGGCCGGGCCTAACGCTTCGGTATGCCGCCCACGGAGGCACTCGCCGGCACCGGGAACGTCAGGGTCCATTCGGTGCCATGATCTGTAAGAAGCGTCGCCGAGCCGCCGACCTGTTCCATCAGCCGTCTCACCAGTTGCAGACCGTGCCCCGCGCTGTTGCCTGCCTCAGCAAAACCCACACCGTCATCGGCGAAGATGATCGTGGCGTCCTTGCCTGATTGGCTCAGGGACAATGACACGTTGATCGACCCCTCGCCGCTTGGAAACGCGTGAGCATAACTGTTCGCGACCAGTTCCGAGATGACCAGACCCAAGGCAGTCACGCTATCCAGATCCAGCATGACCGGCTCACACTGACACGTCATTTCGATGTCGGCGCTATGGTCATTCTCCATTGCCTCGAAATTCGTGCAGAGCGACGACAGGTATTTGTCGAACTCTATTGTCCGGGTCAGCCCAGTGCCAAGGAGATGGTCATAGACCTGTGCCAAAGCCATGACCCGGCGGCCGATCGCGTTGATGCCATCTTTGCCGGCCGCGTGCGTGGTGGTCTGCGCCTGCTTGCTCAGCATCCCGTGAACCAGCTGGAGATTGTTGCGGACGCGGTGTTGCAGTTCCCGAGCCATGACGGATTTCTCTTCCAGAAGCCGATTCTTCTCCTCCAGAATGATATTCTTTGCGATGAGCAGCCGATCCCGGTCAGCGACCATGTCCCGCATCCGATTGACCGCGCCCTGCAGCGCATCGTTGCGCTCCCATGTGTCGACCGCTTCCGCCAGGACATTGGCGAACCCGGTCAGGAAATCGATGTCATGAACACCGTACTCATGCCGTACGGGACTGTCGATTTCCAGCACGCCGTAAGGCTTGCCCTCCTTCTTGATGATGACGTCCACCGTCGATACGATGCCGTGGTCGGCGTAGAAGGACGGCAACACGAAGGTCGCATCGCTGTTGAGATCGGTGCAGATCACCGGCTTGCCGGTAATGAATGCGCGACCCTGCGGCGAACTCTCGTCGGCCCGCGAGACGACCCGCCCAATCACGCCTTGCTTCCAGCCGACCCCGGCCTCGACCAGCAGATCGTTCTGCTCGGGGCGATATCGGCAGACCTTGCAGAACTGGACCCCCAGGCTCTCGGCGCAGACACGGGCGGCCTCTGTTAGCACCGTTCCGAGATCGCGCTCGCTCAGAGCAAACTTACCGAAATTCGCAAGCTCCGCCTGCTGACGGCGAAGCTGCTCGATCTGCCTGGCGAGTTCAATCTCCCTGGGACTTCCCGATGCAATGGTCCCGGACGATCCGTCCAATACCTGGAAGCCTTTAGGGAACGGTTGCGATGCCTCGCCGGTGCTGATCATCTGCTCCACGATCTTCAGGGCGCGAACAACATCCTCGGGTCGATATGGTTTACGAAGGAACGCCTCGCCGTCGGCCCTTGTCAGGCCCAACCGGCTTGCATTCCCCGTTGCGTAGAGGACGCCCAATTGGCCCCGGCGATTCAGCCGCGTGGCGATGTCCGTGCCGAGACCTCCCTCGGCCAGCCGTAAATCAAGGACGGCAAGATCGGGCTTGCAGCGCTCGCCGAGTTCAACCGCCCTGTCGACAGTCCGAGCGATCCCGCACACTTCATAGCCGCCACCGACGAGAACATCTTGGAGCATGTCGGCCATCATGAGATCGTCTTCGGCGATCATGACCTTAGGCATCCGGCGTCACCCTTATCAGATAAAATGCTGCCGGAATCCAAACGCGCCGTTTTGATTTCAGGCGGTCTACAAATCCCAATCGAGACTACCCAGCGCATGTGCCTGATAGTGGATCGAGGATTTGCCGAGCCCAAGGCGATGACGACGATATCGGCTTGCGGGCATGGCTGGCATTGTTAATCACAAATTAACCACCGAAAGGAAACATTCCCAACGCGGTTCGTTCACGAATGCGTGAGGTGAGCTACGCTACCGATGCGGCCGGCGTCAGAGTGCCGCGGTCGATGTGCTCTCCGCCATAAGCGGTGGCCGTCGAAATATCAGCCCAATTGCTCCGGTTTGGAACAACCGCGTTAGCCAAAAGATTAGGAATGATCGCTTTCATCCTTGCGGATTGGCCCGCGCCGACCCAAGTTGCGTTCTATCGCTGGCAAAGGGCCGACCCCGGGCGCCGGTGGCAGAGAGATACGTGTGCTCCCGCCTGAACGGTGCGAAGGAGCGCAGGATGCCCGACTTCCGCTGTCATATGCTGGATGAGCGTGGCGACGTTCTCTTTCCGGCCGATCTCACCGTCGATACGGCCGAAGCCGCAATCCTGCACGCCTTCGACATTCTCCGCGCGAGCAACGAGCATTCATCGTCGAGACACGTGTACGCAGTCGAAGTCTGGTCCGGCAAGAGGCGACTGTTCCCTCCCGAATTGCGCGCGAGGATTGCCACCAGGCACGGCGTCCATTCCAACCGAGCCGCTGCCGCTCCGTAACTGGAAATTCACTAAAATATTTGCAGGAGTTGACGATGCGCGCTTTTGTCGTGGTTATGGTGGCGGGGACTGGTCTTCTCGGGCTTGCCGGCTGTGTGGACACATACCACGCCAATGCGTACCGTCCTGGTCCGACGACAACCACGACGACGACCGTGGTTCGCGACGCGAACGGCATGCCGCTATCCACGGCGGAGGCAGTGCGCGACGGCAACGGCAATCCGGTAAACCCGCCCGGCTCGTACCAGTACGTGCCCGGCACCTATCAGACCGCGCCTGGGTATGCGCCGCAGGCCTATCCTCGGTACTAAAGGGCACTCCATCACGACCGGCCTTCGATTGCCCGACGCTGAACTATAAATGCAGCGTGAGCCGTTGGCCGGCAGGCTGACGCAGAGTTGTCATGCGGTGGCAGAGTGCGGCCGCAATCATGTGCCCTTTCCCTCGTCGCGGCTGGACGAGCGGAGGAGACCCACTGGATGCCAGACCGGCGCTTGAGCCGGCGCAGTTTTCTCGCACTGGCCAGCGGAATGTCACTCGCCGCTTGCGCCACTGTGCCCGATGCGGATGATTATCTGCGACCGGATGACGCGGTCGGCTCCCTAAAGGACGCCAGCAGTGACGATATCCTTCAGCGTCAGTTTGCCTTGCAGCAGGCGCTTTCAGAAAGTCCGCTGACGGCAGGGAACCAGGTGCGGCTGTTGCGCGATGGTCAGGAGGCATTCGCCGCGATGTTCGATGCCATGCGGCAGGCGCGCGATCACATCAACCTGGAATACTTCATCTTCGAAGACATTCGGGTGGGCCAAACGCAGCTGTCCGATCTTCTGATCGGGAGGCTTGCCGGTGGCCTCGCGGTCAATATCATCTATGACGCCTACGGTTCGCGGGCCACGCCTGCAGCGTTGTTCGATGAATTGCGCAAGGCAGGCGCGCGTGTTGTCGAGTTCAATCCGCTGAACCCGCTGGCCGCCCTGGATGGTCATTCGCCGAACGACCGGGATCACCGCAAGATCATGGTGGCGGACGGCCGCATCGGGTTCGTCGGCGGCATCAACCTTGCCCGGGTGTATGAGAATCCGCCCGATGCCGGCTTTCCCGCCGACGGCGATGATGCCCATGCCTATTGGCGCGACACGGCAGCGGAAATGCGAGGCCCCGTCGTCGCGGAGATGCAGCGACTGTTCTTCGACACATGGGCAAAGCAGAAGGGTGATCCGGTTCAACCTGCGCGCTATTTTCCACCGCTCCCGCGGCAGGGTGTGCAGACGGTTCGCATCATCGGCAGCGCGCCCGGCGAGGAGCGCCCGCTGTACTACCTCTCGCTCGAGACGGCGATCCGCGCAGCCGTGCACCGCGCCTGGCTGTCGAGCGGGTATTTTGTGCCGCCGCATCAGGAGCGTGAGGACCTTGCCAAGGCGTCGCGTCGCGGGGTTGATCTTCGGCTGGTGGTGCCCAGCCATGCGGATGTCCACGACGCGGTGTATGCCGGGCGTGCCGCTTATGGCGACTTGCTCGAGGCGGGCGGGCGCATCTACGAGGTGCGGAATGCGGTGCTGCATTCGAAGATCGCCGTGGTCGACGGTGTGTGGACAGCGATCGGTTCATCGAATCTCGATCGCCGCAGCGTGGTGTTCAACAACGAGGTCGATGCGATCGTGCTTGGAACGGAGACCGCGTCACAGGTCCAGGCGCTGCTTGAGCGCGATATGGCGAACTCCGTTCCGATCACCCTTCAGGAATGGCAGCGGCGGCCGTTCGATGAGCGAGTGCACGAGCTTGGCGCGCGGCTATGGCAATACTGGATGTAGGCGAAACTCCCTCTCCGCCCTGCGGGGCGGAGAGGGCCGGGGTGAGGTGGGGCTCGCGGAGCCGATGCAATCGGGGGGTCACTATGCCCTGAGTCCCCCACCTCACCCTGACCCTCTCCGCCCCCAAGGGCGGAGAGGGAAATAAGGTGGGATTCACCCATAGCTCAACGCCTGCACTCCCTCTCCGCCCTGGGGCGGAGAGGGCCGGGGTGAGGTGGGGCTCGCGGAGCCGATGCGCCGTCGCGATCGAGGGTCACGGTGGTCCTGAGTCCCCCACCTCACCCTGACCCTCTCCGCCCCCAAGGGCGGAGAGGGAAATGTGCGGGGGGCCAGGCCGCCTCAGGTGACCACGCGCAGAGTGGGCCGCGCCTTCACGGCCAGGCGGTGGTACAGCGACAGATAGTCCTCGGCCATGCGCCGTGCGGTGAACCGGCGCTCGAAGCGCTGGCGAGTGAGGGAACGCGACAGACGCCCGAGCTTGCCGACGGCGGCAACGGCCTCTGCCTCGTCCTCGACGATGAAGCCGGTGACGCCATGCTCGATGATCTCGGGCACCGATCCGCGGTTGAACGCGATGACCGGCGTGCCGCAGGCCATCGCCTCGATCATTACCAGGCCGAACGGTTCCGGCCAGTCGATCGGCACCAGCAGTCCGATGGCGCCGCCAAGGAATTCCGGCTTTTCGGCATCGTTGATCTCGCCGATCAGTTCGACGCTGCTGCCGTCGATCATCGGCCAGATCTTGTCGTGGAAATAGGCTTCATCGACCCGATCCACCTTCGCCGCTATCTTCAATGGTATGCCGGCCTGGCGGGCGATGTGGATTGCAAGGTCCGGCCGCTTCTCCGGGCAGATGCGTCCAAGGAATGCCAGATATCGCGGCGTAATTTGCCGCGGAGTCAGCAGGTTAGTCGGCAGACCGTGATACACTGTCTCGATGAAATTGCCACCCGGCAAGGGAATGCGCTGCGCATCGGAGATCGACACCAGCGGTACATTGGGAAAGCTGTCGAACATAGGCACCAACTCCGGCAGGTCGAGCCGCCCGTGCAGCGTGGTCAGGAACGGCGTCGGCTGACGCCCGAACAGCGAGAACGGCCAATAGTCGAGATGAAAGTGCAGCACATCGAACTCGTCGGCGCGACGGCAGACCTGTTCCATCATCAACATATGCGGAGCCATCGCGTCGCGGATCGAGGGATCGAAGCGCAACGCGCACGGCCATGCCGCGACCAGATCGGCGTCGGTCTGGGAATCGCCGCTGGCGAACAAGGTCACGTCGTGGCCCATCGCCACCAGTTCCTCGGTCAGAAACGAGACGACCCGTTCAGTTCCGCCATAAAGCCGCGGCGGCACGGATTCCGTCAGGGGCGCGATCTGAGCAATTCGCATGTTCGTGATAGCCTCCGGTGTTCATGATACCGTTGGTCGGCATTCTCCCGATCACACAGGCGAGATCAGGTTTTTTTGGGGCGGGACTTGCCGCAATCCGCGCGATTGAGGTTTAAACTTATCATATCACGGCGATGTTACACGGCTTCAGCGATCTGAGCGGTATCGTTGCGCGTTGAAGACAGGCGGCGCCCCGGCTGGGCTCGATTTCCGAGCGCGGTTCCGGCTATGTTGCTTGCATGCGGCCGTGCATAGGCCTGCAAGTGAGGGGGAGGCAAAGTGCCGCGGCTGGTGATCGTGTCCAACCGAGTGCCTCTACCATCCGAGCGGGGACCCCAGGCCGGGGGCCTGACGGTCGCGCTGGCCGACGCTCTGCAGCCGGGCTCGCTGTGGTTCGGATGGAGCGGCAGGCGTTCGGGCATGACGACTGCCGAACCGCGTTTGCATCGTGCCGACGGCATCACATATGCAACAATCGATTTCTCCGAGGCGGACTACCGTGGCTTCTATGTCGGCTTCGCCAACGGCGCATTGTGGCCGCTGCTGCATTTCCGCCTCGGCCTGGTGAACTTCAGGCGCGAGGACTACGAAGCCTATCGCAGCGTGAACCGGCAGTTCGCCGAATCACTGACATCTCTGCTGCGCAATGACGATCTGATCTGGGTGCACGATTACCATCTGTTCCCGCTGGGGGAGGAGTTGCGCCGGCTCGGCGTCCGTAACCGCATCGGCTTCTTCCTGCACACGCCGTTCGTGCCCCCCGCCATACTGCATGCGCTGCCGCGCGCGTCGGAACTGGTGCGTGCGATGTGCTGCTATGACGTCGTCGGGTTCCATACGCACATCTACCGCCAGGCCTTTCTGGACGGCGTGCGCGAGATCCTTGGAGTTCCCACCGGCGCAGATGGCAGTTTCACCTTTGCCGGCCAGCGTGTCCGGGCTGTCGTTGACCCGATCGGCATCGATGCGGACGGCTTTGCCGAGGCCGCTGTGCATGCGGAGCGCAGTGCTGAGGCCAGGCGGTTGCGCGAAAGCCTTGGCGGCAGGGCGCTCGCCATCGGCGTCGACCGGCTCGATTATTCGAAGGGACTGGTCAATCGGTTCGAGGCCTTCGCCAGACTGCTTGGCAAATACCCCGAGCATCGACGGGAAGTCAGTTTTCTCCAGATCGCAGCGCGGTCGCGTGAGGATTCAGGCGCCTACCAGCGGCTGCGGCGCGAGCTCGATCAGCTTGTCGGCGATACCAACGGACGCTTTTCGGAGTTCGACTGGGTGCCGCTGCGCTACATGACACGTGCGGTCCGGCGGCAGACCCTGGCAGGTTTCTACCGCATTGCCCGGCTGGCGCTGGTGACGCCGCTGCGCGACGGCATGAACCTGGTGGCGAAGGAGTTCGTCGCAGCACAGGATCCGCTGGACCCCGGCGTGCTGATCCTCTCACGCTTCGCCGGCGCGGCCGAGGAACTGACCGACGCGCTTATCGTCAATCCGTTCGACGCGGACGAGATGGCCGATGCGATGCACGAGGGATTGTCGATGCCGTTCGCGGAGCGGCTGCGCCGATACCGTGCCCTGCGCGAACACGTTTGGGACACCACCGCGAGCAAATACTGCGCGACGTTCCTGTTGTACCTAGAACAAGGACACGCTCCCGTGCCGCACCGGTTTCTCCAGGCTGCGTCATAGCGGATCTGCTGATACGGCATAGACGTCGCGCGGTGGCGCTCGCAGATTCGTGACCAATGCGCCCCGCGACTGACAACTATGCGCCATGATCGCCTGCTTCACTCAGTTTCGCATTGCGATGCGGCGTATTGTTTGGCATGAGCATCAAACATGGCCGCAGGCAAGACGGCGCTACACGAGAAGGAGATCACGGTAACATGCAGCGTCTTATCGTACCCATGGCCGCCGCGCTCGGCATGGCGCTTGCCCTATCGGCCTGCACCGATCCGTATGACCCTGGCCAGCGCGCCGTTGGCGGAGGCCTGCTCGGCGCGGGTGCGGGAGCCGCGATCGGCGGATTGGCCGGTGGTGGGCGCGGTGCGGCGGCGGGCGCGTTGGTCGGCGGCGCGGTCGGCGCGGTCGGGGGTGCGGCGACCACCCCGCGGCCACCGCCGCCGGCGTACTACGCTCCACCGCCGCCTCCGCCACCTCCACCGGGCTATTACCAGCAACCGTCTGGCTATTACCCGCCGCCGCGCAGTCCCTATTGAGAACGACGCCGGCGCACGCCGTTCAGGAATCGCCGAACACCGCGACCGGTGCGCCGAGGACTGGCGCATCGGTGCGGAATAGCCCGCCCATGGTGGGATAGCGCTCCAACATCTCAGCTGGCCTGCCCTCCCGCAGCGACGTGACGTACAGATGGCGTTCGGCAAAGCACGGCATAGTTGGGCCGGGCACCGGGAAGGCGAGCTTTTCCAACAGCCTTCCCTGCGGTGAGAAACGGTTGATGCAGCCTGCGGATGGTCCTGCCGACCAGTAGGCACCTTCAACGTCAACGGCGGCGCCGTCCGGCCGGCCTTCTTCGCTGGTCAGCGTCGCCAGGATCCGCTGATTGGTCATGCCTCCGGTTTCGGCGTTGAAGTCCCAGCACTCGATCGTGCCCGCAGTGGAGTCCGAGTGGTACATGGTGCGCGCATCGGGCGACCATGCGAGACCGTTCGACACGGCATAGCCCTCTGACTTGCGCTCGATGCGGCCATCCTGGGTCACGCGATACAGCGCGGCTCGTTTCTCGCGCTGCGGCCGCTCGTCCATGCTGCCGACCCAGAAGCACCCATCGGGCCCGACCTTGCCGTCGTTGAGCCGGTTCGTCGGTGGTTCGTCCACCGGGTCGGTCAGGTTGTCGATCGCGCCGGTGCGCGGATCGAACAGGACCACGCGATGACGCAGCGCGACGACCAACCGGCCTGACCGACAAAGGCCAAAGCTCCCGACGACTTCCGGGAAATCCCACGAGGTTCGCGCACCGTCATCTACCGACAGGGCGTTGATGCGCTTGCCGGGTATGTCGCAGAACAGCAGTCGCCGCGTCGATGCATCCCAGACCGGCGATTCAGCAACGCCGCAGCGGGAATCCCAGACGAGTTCGAATTCGCTCATGGCTGCGTCTCCTGTCAGGTCCGTCGGATATTCCAGAACACCGGATTGCCGGGCAACACGCCGGTCAGGTTGGACTGATATGCGGTCGGCTGAAAATACTGGCCAAGCGGAATGTAGGGCACGTCCTCGAACGCCTGCAGTTGCAGCGCGCGCCCCAGGGCCTGCTGCGCCGCGAGATCGGGCGCCATGAACCAGGCATCGCGCAATTCCTCGATCTTCGGGCTGGTCGGCCAACCGGGCGCTGCTGCCTTGCCGTTGCCGCGCAGGAAGATGTGGCCGGCCGGATTGATCATGTCGAGGCCACTCCAGCTCGTATGGAAGATACTCCAGCCGCCTTGTTCCACCGGGTCCGTCTTCACGCGGCGTCCGACCAACGTCGCCCAGTCCATCGCCTGCGCATCGACGTTCATGCCGACGTGGACCAGCGCGTCGGCAGTGATGTCGGCCAGCGCCTTGGCCGAGGCGATGTCGGTGGGTGTCAGTACGACTACCTTCTCGCCCTTGTAGCCCGCAGCCTCCAGATCGCGCTTCACCGTCGCCAGTTTGGGTTTGCCGGTCAGCGCCTCCATCCCGGCATCGCAGGCGAGCGGGGTACCGGGCGTGAAGAAGCCGCATGGAACGCGCCACAGTTCCTCGTCCGTGCCGACCATGCCGAGCATATAGTTGGACTGCTGCACCGCGCCGAGCAACGCGCGCCGGATCGGAGGATTGTCGAACGGCGGATTGAGCTGATTGAAGCGCATCGTCGCGACAAAGCCTGTCGGCACGATGTTTTCCACCTTCACGTTGCGCTGCTTGCGCAGCAACGGCAGCAGGTCGGCCTGCGGCACCAGCCACCAGTCGATCTCGCCGCGCTGCACTGCGGCAGCGACGGTGCCGGGATCCGGGATGATGTGCCACTCGATGCGGTCGATGTGCGCGATCTTCGGCCCGGCCGTACCGTCCGGCGTGCCATTCGCTCGCGGTACGTATTTCGTGTTGCGCTCGTAAACCACGAGCGAGCCGGCAACACGTTCATCGGCCTTGTAGCGGTAGGGCCCGCTGCCGACCATTTCGGTTACCTGCTTGTACGCGTCGGTCGCGGCAAGCCGCTCCGGCATGATCGGGCAGATGCTGGGCGGGGTCTTGGCGAGCGCGTCGGGCAACAGCGGGAATGGGTGTTTCAGACGAAACTCGATCGTCCTGTCATCCGGCGCACTGAGCTCGTCGGTGGCCGCCATCAACGCCTGGCCAAACCCGTCGCGGGCGCCCCATCGGCGGATGCTTGCGGCACAGTCGCGCGCCAGCACCTTGGTATCGTCGTGGAACATCAGGTCGGGGCGCAGCGTGATCCGCCAGGTCTTTCCGTCATCCTCGCTCACCGCGCCTTCCGCCATCTGCGGGGAGGCCTTGAACGCATTGTCCAGGCCGAACAGCGTGTCGAACACCAGGAGCCCGTGGTCGCGCGACTGATAGGTCGTGGTCCACACAGGATCGAGCACCGCCAGATCAGCCTGCGGCACAAACTTCAATACCTGGCTGGCTTCGCCGCGGGCAATCGCGGGGGCTGCAAGCATTGCGGCGGCGGAAGCGAGGAAGTTGCGGCGTTGCATGGTGGCCCCCCTGGCGCGTGGGACTCTCTAATAGGAGGCGAGAATGTACCGGACTAGCGCGCCGGCCAACCTCACTCGTCCCAGATGCCAGCCTCGGTCCATCCAAGCTGCTCGAACTCCGGCGCGCGCAACGGGGCTTCGGCTATTGAAAAGAACTCATCCAGCTGCGGCGGCGGGACCCGCGTGGCGGAGAGCATTGCGTGCGTCTGGCCACGGTGGTGGATTTGATGCTGGAAAAGGTGCAGCAGCAAACGGTCGGCGCGCTCCGTCTGAACGCGCGTGCCTCGGTGCACCTCGATAGTCCGGTCGGGCCCGCTGTCGTCGAGCGAATTGCACCATGCGATCAGTCGACGATCGACCGAAGCCTGAGCAGGGTGCAGCTCCGATAGTGTTGGACACGGCACCGGATTCGCCCAGGCAGCCGGACCAAGCGTGCCGCCTTCTAGCGCATCGATATAGAACCGGTCGATGATGAGAATGTGGTTCAGTGTCGCCTGGATCGACGGGAAAAATCCTGTTCGTGGCGCCTCGAATTCCGACTGGGTCAGCGCAACACAGGCAGAGAGCAGGCGATGATTCGACCATGCGTTGTTGTACGCCATGGCACGCAAGGTCAGGAGGTGCGAAGCGGGCATGGATCGCTCCAGTGTTGCTGATGCGGCGCGCGGTCACACCTGATCGTAATCGATCACCACGCGTTCGGTCACCGGATGCGACTGGCAGGTCAGGATGTAGCCGGCATCGGTTTCCCATGGCTCGAGCGAGTAGTTCACCGTCATCTCCACCCTGCCCTCCAGTAGCCGGGCGCGACATGTGCAGCACATGCCGCCCTTGCAGGAATACGGCAGGCTGCGTCCGGCACGGATCGCCGCGTCGATGATCGCCTCCCCATCGGCTACCGGGATGTCGGAGCGCACGCCTTCGCTGATCACGGTCGCAATCGCCTTCGGCTTCGCGGTTTGCGCCACCACGACTGGACGCGGCCGGCCGCCGACGCCGGGCGTGAACCGCTCGACATGCACGCGATCGCGGCGCATCCCAAGATCGGTCAGCGCCGTTTCCAGCCCCTCGATCATCGGCTGCGGGCCGCAGATGAACGCGTGGTCCACCTGTTGGATCGGCACCATCGTGCGCATCAGCAGTTGCAGCTTCTCCGCGTCGAGGTGACCATTGAGCACGGCGATATCCTGCTGCTCGCGCGACAGCACATGGAACACCGAGAAGCGCGCAAGATAGCGGTCTTTCAGGTCCTCCAACTGCTCGCGCATGATGATGCTGTCGGTGGTGCGATTGCCGTAGAATAGGGAGCAGCGCCCTGCCTCCCGGTGCAGAACTGTCTTCAGGATTGCCATCACCGGCGTGATGCCGGAACCCGCGGCGAAGGCGACCAGCGTGCGCGCCACGCCCGGCTCGATCGGCACGCCGAAGCGCCCGTCCGGTGTCATCACCGCCAGTTTGTCGCCTGGGTGCAGTTGCTCGGTGGCCCAGCCGGAGAATGCGCCTCCCTCGACCCGCTTGATGACCACCCGAAGTTCGCCGTCATCGAGCCCCGAACAGATCGAGTAGGAGCGTCGCACGTCCTCGCCATCGATCGTGGCGCGCAGCGTGAGATACTGGCCGGGCGTGTAGCGATACGCCGCGTGCAGCCGGTCAGGCACCGCGAAGGCAAGCGAAACGGCATCCGCGGTTTCGCGGCGGAGATCGCTGATCACCAGGGTGTGGAAGCGCGGCGCCGCCATGCTGGCCGTCTTGCGCCATCACCCCCTGGGGCACAAGTCTGCGGCATGGAACAGGCACTGCATCGGCTCACCGTCGATACCCATGGCAAGGGGCTGGTCGAGATCACCGAACCCGTCTGCCGCTGGGTCGCGTCGCAGCGGATCGGCACCGGCCTGCTGACGATCTGGTGCCGGCATACCTCGGCCTCGCTGCTGGTTCAGGAGAACGCGGATCCCAATGTGCGCGCCGATCTGGAGACCTTCTTTCAGCGGCTGGTGCCGGAGAACGCCGGATATCGGCACCAGGACGAGGGTGCCGACGACATGCCGGCACATATCAAGGCGACCTTGACCCAGACGCAGCTTTCAATCCCGGTGGACGACGGCAGGCCCATGCTTGGCACCTGGCAGGGCATCTACCTGTTCGAGCACCGCGCCGCCCCGCATCGACGCGAAGTGGTGCTGCATCTGCTCGGCGCGCGGTGACGCCGGCGGCGCCACCAGTCAGGCGGTCGGCGCCCTCCGCGCCAATCCATCGAACAGGTCCAGCATGCGCTCGCGCCAGGCGGCGATCGGGTCGTCCGCGGCCAGCAATTCGAACCGGCTGACGCAGCGCGGCCATTGCAGGCTGCCGAAGATGATGTGGTCGGCGTAGCTCGGCGCGTCGCCGCCGAGCCACGCCTGCTTGCTCAGCACCAGCCGCACCGGCAGCAGCGTGGCGCGGAAATCCGCCACCCGCGTCTCGCGCCCCTCCTGCACCGCTTCCAGCGACATGCCAAAGCGCGCCTCGCGGCTTTCGCGGAAATATGCCCGGTCCTTCGGGTCGAAGACGTCCAGCAGATCGCGGACGATCAGCCGTGCGATGCTGCCCATCATCACGCCGTCCGCCCAGCCGTTGATGAAGCGCGCATGCGCCCGCCCAGTCGGGCCGCCGAACAGGCTGGGGTGCCCGGGATATGTGCTCTCCAGATATTCGGCGATCGACCAGCTGTCCGACACCACGGTGTCGCCGTCGCGGATCACCGGCACCCTGCCCTGCCCCGAGAACGCCAGCACGTCCTTCTCGGTGAAGCGCCAGGGGATTGTTTCCACCGCCAGCCCCTTGTGCGCCAGAGCCATCCGGATGCGCCAGCAATAGGGGCTGAACCGCAGCGCCGGGTCCGCACCGGCCAGGTCATGCATCACGATGGTCATCGTACGGTCTCCCCGATCCGCGTTTAGCGCCGTATCGCCAGCCGCAACCGCCGCTCGCAGCGGCGATGGTATTCGCGTGACAGAACATGGAATGCGCGGCAGTGTCACGCCGTGAACATCCTCGCGCCCCCAAAAGCCCGCCTCGGCATCGAGATCGTGCACGACCTCGTGTGCCCCTGGTGCTTCCTCGGCGTGCGACGCCTGATGCGGACGCTGCGCCGCCGGCCCGACCTGCTGTTCGACCTGACCTGGCGGCCGTTCCTGCTCAATCCGGACATGCCGCGCATGGGCATGTCGCGACCGGACTACGTGATCCGCAAGTTCGGCGGCGAGGATCGGGCGCGCCGGCTGTATGCGTCGATC
>DATMND010000196.1:0-22986 GCA_035569235.1 Acetobacteraceae bacterium
CGTACTGCCCGGCCAGACACAGGTAAACCAGCAGCATGCCGAGACCGAAGACATATACGATTTGCCCGCCGACGAGCTTCTCCTGATAGGACATCGCGGTCCATTCGAAGGCGGCGCCGCGCGGCACGGTCTTGTCGGCGATCTGTTCCATCAGGTTGATCGCCTCGCCCGAGCTGAAGCCCTGCGCCGCGAAGCCGATGATCGTGGCTGTCGGATATAGATTGTAGAGCCCGACCAGCGCCGGCCCCACCATCGGGCGGATCTGCACCAGCGCGCCGAGCGGCACCATCTTGTTGTCCTGCGTGCGCACGTAGAGCTTCTCGATGTCGCCCGGCAGCAGGCGGAACTTCGAGTCCGCCTGAACATACACCTGGAAGGTGCGACCGAACTTGTTGAACTGATTGACGTAGCTGGAACCCACATAGCCTGCGAGCACATTGAACACGTCGCCCACCGACACATTCAGCGTCTCGGCCTTAACGCGATCGACGATCACCTGGAGCTGCGGCGTGCCGGCGCGGAACGGTGATATGACCCGCTGCAGGCCGGACTGCGTGTTGCCGTCGTGCACGATGGTCTGGGTCATGGTCTGCAGCTTCGTGTAATCGAAGCTGCCGTCGCGCAGCTCCAATTGCATGGTGAATCCGCTGGCGTTGCCGATGCCCTGGATCGGCGGCGGGATCAGCACCAGCGCCACCGCATCCTGCAGCTTGTCCATCGCACCTTGAAGGTTCCCGTACAGGGTTCGCAGATCGGCACCACTGCCCGGCTTGCGTTGGCTCCAGTCCTTCAGCACCACGTAGGCGACGCCGGCGTTCGCCAAGGTGGCGTTGTTGTCCAGCGGTGATACGCCGCTGATCGCGACCACCTGGTCCACGCCGGGAACCGCGAGCGCGGCCTGCGTCACCTGGTCCATCACCTGCTGCGCCCGGCCCACGGCCGCCCCGTTGGGAAGCTGCACGGCGACCATCATGTAGCCCTGGTCCTCGATCGGAATGAACGCCGTCGGCAGCCGCACAACACCCCACGCGCCGACGCCGGCGACGACCAGTGCGAGCACCACCATCGTCACGCTGCGGCGCGCCATTCCGCCGATCAGCCGTGCGTAGCCGTTCTCGATCGGCTGGTAGATGCGGTTGAATCCGCGATAGAACACATTGCGCTGCGCGGGTGGCACGGGCATGCGCAGCCACAGTGCGCACTGCGTCGGCTTCAGCGTGGCGGCGTTGACCGCACTGATCAGCGCGGTCGCCGCGATCACCAGGGCGAACTGCGCGTACATCTGTCCGGTGAGACCGGGCAGGAAGGCGGCCGGAATGAACACCGCCATCAGCACCAGCGTGATGCCGACGATCGGCCCGAACAGCTCGTCCATTGCCTTGATCGCGGCGTCGTGCGGCGTCAGGCCGCGCTCGATGTGGTGCGCCGCACCCTCCACCACCACGATCGCATCGTCCACCACGATGCCGATCGACAGGATGATGGCGAACAGCGTGGAGAGGTTCACCGTGAAGCGCAACGCCGCCATCGCGGCAAAGGCGCCGATGATCGTCACCGGCACGGTGGTCGCCGGCACCAGCGTAGCGCGCCAGTCCTGGAGGAACACAAGGATCACGATCAGCACGAGAACCGCGGCCTCGATCAGGGTCTTGTAGACCTCGTGGATCGAGGCAGTGACGAACCGCGTGGTGTCGAACGGAACGCCGTAGGCCAGCCCCTGCGGAAACGCCTTCGCAAGTTCCGCCATTCGGGCGTTGACGCGGTTGGCGACTTCCAGCGCGTTGGCCGTCGGCAGCTGGTAGATCGCGATCCCCGCCGACGGTTTGCCGTTCAGCCGGAATGCCTGCGAGTAGGTCTGGGCGCCAAGCTCCACGCGGCCGACATCCCGAACGCGCGTGATCTGCCCGCCATTGGCGCTGTCCACCTTGATGATGATGCTGCCGAACTCGGCGGGATCTGTGAGCCGCCCCTCGACGTTGACCGTGAGCTGGAAATTCTGTCCCGCCGGTGCGGGCGGCGCGCCGACCTGTCCCGATGTGACCTGCTGGCTCTGCTGCTGGACAGCCTTGATCACGTCGTCGGGGGTCAGTCCGCGTGCGTACAGCCTTTGCGGGTCCAGCCAGATCCGCATCGAGTATTGCCCGACACCAAACACGCCGACATTGCCGACGCCGGGAATGCGCGAAAGCTCCGGAACCAGGCTGATGGTGGCGTAGTTGCTCAGGAACAGGCTGTCGTAGCGCCCGTCCGGCGAGGTGAGCGTGACAATCTGCAGAATCGACGTCGATTTCTGCTGCACGGTCACGCCCTGCACCTGCACCGCCTGCGGCAACGACGCCATCGCCGCGGACACGCGGTTCTGCACCAGGACCTGCGCGAAGTTCAGGTCGGTGCCGATCTCGAACGTCACGATCAGCGAATAGGTGCCGTCCGACGCGCTGGTCGATTGCATGTACAGCATGCCCTGCACGCCGTTGACCTGCTGCTCGAGCGGCAGCGCGACCGTGTTCATCACGGTGTCCGCGCTGGCACCGGGATAGCGCGTGGTGACCGACACGGTCGGCGGCACAACATTCGGATACTGCGCGACCGGCAGCGCGAACAGCGCGACGGCGCCGAGCAGCACCATGACGATCGCCAGCACATTGGCAAGCACCGGCCGTTCGATGAAGAACTTCGAAATCATGATTTGCCGGGCGGGGCGGGCGCGGCGTCGGCGGTGATCGCCGTCACCTGCGGCGCCACCTTTTCGCCTGGTATCGCCTTCTGGTTGCCACTGATGACAACCAGATCGTCGGGACTGATACCCGAGGCGATCACACGCAGCCGACCCTCCAGTTGCCCGGTCTGCACGGTGCGCTGCTGTACGATGTCGTCCTTGTCCACGACCAGCAGATACGGTCCGCGCTGGTCGGCGCTCAACGCCTCGTCGGGCACCAGCAGCGCGTTCGCCTTCTGGCGCGACAGCGGTATGCGGATGCGCAGGAACATGCCTGGCAGCAGCGCCCGGTCGGCGTTCTCCAGCAGGGCGCGTGCGGTCAGCGTCCCGGTGGCGGCGTCCATCATGGGTGCGACGTAGTCCAGTTTGCCGGCATGCGGATAGCCGGTGTCAGTCATCAGCCCGACCTCCACCGGTGAGCCCTTGATGTCTTCCGGCTTGACGCCCTGCGCTGCCAACACCTGCTTGGTCCGCAGCACCTGCTGCTCGCTGACGGTGAAGTTCGCATAGATCGGATCGAGCTGAGCGATGGTGGCGAGCTTCGTCACGCCGTTGCTCCCGACCAGGCCGCCGACCGAGACGAGATGCGCGGTGACCACGCCGTCGAACGGTGCGTTGACCCGCGTGTAGCCGAGGTTGATCGCCGCGATCGTCACGCCGGCCTGATCGTTCATGATCTTGGCCTTGTCGCTGTCGCGCTTGGCCCGCGCCTCGTCCACCTTGGACTGCGAGGCGAAATCGCTCTTACCAAGCGTTGACTGCCGGAAGAATTCGGCCTCGGCCTGCACAAGATCGGCCTGCGTGGCCGCGAGGGACGCCTGTGCCTGCTGCAACTGCGCCTGATACGGGCCCGGCTCGATGACGAACAGCGTGTCGGCCAGCTTAACCTCAGCGCCGTCCTTGTAGTTGATTTCCTGGAGGTATCCTTGCACGCGCGCCACGAGATCAACCTGATTGTACGCAACCGCGTTGCCGGTGAGTTCCAGGTACGGCAGCACCTCCTGCCGCAGCGGCTTCGCGACGCCGACCTGCTGCGGCGGCGGCGGGACGTAGGCGTTCTCTTTCTTACAGGCGGCGGTTGACGCCAGCGTCAGGACCAACGCCATGACGCACGATGGCCGGAGCAGCAATGGTGTCAGAGCCGGATTCCCCTTTGTTGGCTGCTCCGATATCAGCCGATTTCGCGCCGCGACGAAAGCGGACGACGAGGGAACGGACGAACCCGGCCGCACCGGCCGGCATCAGGAACATCACGGCGATCAGGATCACACCGTAAACCGCGCCGGGTGCCGCCTTCGACACCTTCTCGGCAAGATTTGGCACGAACTCTATGAACAAGCCGCCAAAGATCGCCCCGCCGATCGAGGCCACACCGCCACAAACGAGGCCGACGAAGAAATAGATCGACACGAATATGCCAAAACTGTCAGGCGCGACGAACTGCACGACGATGGCGCCAAGCGAGCCTGCCACACCGGTGTAGAGCGCGCTGAGGGCAAAGGTGCGCGTCTTCAGCAGCGCGATGTCGATGCCCATGGCCTCGGCGGCAAGCGCGTGGTCGCGGATCGCCATCATCGCCCGGCCGATCCGCCCGCGCACCACGTTCCACGCAAGCAGGAACAGCAGCGCGCCGATGAACAGCGTGAACAGATAGAGCCATTGGTCGGGCGACAGATCGAGGCCGAACGGCGCGTCAGGTTTGTCGATGACGAGGCCCTGAACGCCACCGGTCCACGGCTCCAGCGCATTGTGCTTCAAAAGCTGCGGCACGGCGACGGCGAGCGCGAAAGTGGTGAGGGCGAGATACAGCCCGCCCAGCCGAAGCGCCGGCAGTCCGATCAGGAATCCGACCACAGCGCAGACAATTGCCGAGACCGGCAGCGTCGCCCAGTACGGCACGTTGTACTGGTAGGTCAGTATCGCGGTGACGTAGGCGCCGATCGCGTAGAATGCGCCGTGCCCGAGCGAGATCTGGCCATTGAATCCGGTGAGGATGGCAAGCCCGAGGATGGCGATGGCATAGACTATTACCATGGTGAGTTGGAACAGGTGGTAGTCGCTGAACAGGAACGTCGGCACGAACGCAACGGCAAGCCACACCAGAACAGCCAATGCAGCATTGCGGGCCATCGGTTACACCCTGCTCAGCACGGTTCGGCCGAGCAGACCCGACGGCTTCACCACCAGCACCGCGACGATGATCACCAGCGCCACCGTCAGTTTGAGTTCGGTGCCGACCACGTAGGCGCCGGCCAGGTTCTCGATGATTCCGACGGCGAAGCCACCGAGCACGGCGCCCAGCGGATTGTCGATGCCGCCCAGCAGCGCGCCGGCGAAGGCGTATAGCAAAATCCCGGCCATCATGTTTGGGTCCAGATAGACGATCGGCGCCACCATCATGCCGGCGACCGCGCCGATGGATGCGGCGAGGCCCCAGCCAAGCGCCAGCATCCAGCCGACGCGGATGCCGACCAGGCGCGCTGACACCGGATTGAACGCCGCCGCGCGCATCGCCAGGCCTAGCTTGGTGTGACGGAAGAACAGATAGACCGCGAGCAGCACGACAAGCGTCACGCCCGTGGCGCCCAGTTCATGGCCGGAAACATAGCCGCTGAACAGCACCGGGCCGCCCGGGAAAGGTGTCGGGAATGTCTTGATCATGTAGTCGAACGCCCAGCCGGTGCAGCTGTTGATGATCAGCAGCAGGCCGATGAACACGCCGACCGAGGCGAGCACCGGGGCGTCCATCATCGGCCGCATCAGGACGCGCTCGATCAGCAGGCCGATGAGGAACGAGATCACGACCGTGAGGATGAAGGCGATCCAGTATGGCAGGCCGAAGTTGATCAGGGTGAGCGCGATGTAGGTGGAGAACGTCGCCATCTCGCCCTGGGCGAAGTTCACGTGGTGCGTCGCCTGGTAGATCATCACGAGGGCAAGCGCGACGGAGGCGTAGATGCCGCCGCTGGCGATACCCGACAGGACCTGATGCAGCACGCCTTCCACGGCACCCCCTCCCTAATCCTCCCCCGCTTCGCGGGAGAGGGAATTATGTCGTCATGGCCGGGCTTGACCCGGCCATCTCCGTCCGGACCGATGCCGCGACGGATGGCCGGGTCAAGCCCGGCCATGACGAGTAAACCTGGACCGCACGCGTCAGTTTCATCGCTGCGCACCGCGGCTGATGCAGCGGTTCGCTCGTCACCATCTCAATACCCCAGGTACGAACGCCGAATACCCTCATCCCGCCGAATCTCCGCGGCCGGTCCCGAAATCACAATGCGCCCGGTCTCCAGCAGATACGCCTGCTCGGCAATCTCCAGTGCCAGACTGGCATTCTGCTCGACCAGCAGGATCGACACGCCCTCCTCCTCCCGGATGCGGTGCATGATCGCGAAGATCTCCTGAACGATCAGCGGCGCCAGCCCGAACGACGGTTCATCCAGCAGCAGCAGCCGCGGCCGCAGCAGCAGTGCCCGCGCGATCGCCAGCATCTGCTGCTCGCCGCCCGACAGAGTGCCGGCCTGCTGACGGAAGCGCTCGCGCAACCGCGGAAAATAACCGAAAACGCGTTCGAAATCCGCGGCGATGCCCAGGCGGTCGCGCCTGATATAGGCGCCGAGACGCAGGTTCTCCTCCACCGTCAGTTCGACGAACGTGCCGCGACCGTCCGGCACGTGCGCGACGCCGCGCTGCACGATGTCCTCGGTTGGCTTGCCGTCGATCCGCTCCTCGCCCAGCCGGATTTCGCCGCTGGTGCGCACCATGCCGCAGATCGCCCGCAGCGTCGTGGTCTTGCCGGCCCCGTTCGCACCCAGCAACGCGGTGACGCCGCCTTGCTCGACCGCGAAGTCGATGCCGTGCAGCACCCGCGTCTCACCGTAGCCGGCATGCAGCGAGCGGGCCTCAAGCAGCGCCAGCATGCTGCTCTTCCCCGGTCTCGCCCAGATAGGCGCGGATCACCTCGGGTTCGTTGCGCACCTCGTCCGGCGTGCCATCGGCGATCTTCAGACCGAACTCCAGCGCCACCACCTTGTCGGACACCCGCATCACCAGGTTCATGTGATGCTCGACCAGGAGGATGCTGAGATCGAAGTGCGTCCGGATGCGCTGCAGCAGCTGCGCCAGATCGTCCACTTCCCCGTGGTTCAGTCCGCCTGCCGGCTCATCGAGCATCAGCAGCTTCGGGCCGCCGATCAATGCACGCGCCAGCTCCACGCGCTTCTGGGTGCCGAACGGCAGGCCGCCGGCTCGCGTGTCGGCCACGTCGTTCAGATCGAGCAGCTCGAGCAGATCGCGCAGCCGCGCCACCGCCTGATGTTCCTCCTGCCGCACGACGGGCAGTCGGAGCGCATTTGTAACAAATCCGGAATGACCGAGATGGTGCGCGCCCACCAGTATGTTGTCGCGAACGCTCATCGAACGGAACAGCGCGACATTCTGGAAGGTGCGGCCGATGCCGAGGCCGGCCATGCGATACCGCGACAGCCCCTTGAGCGAGCTTCCCTCGAACCGGATGTCGCCGTCGGCATAGCGGTAGATGCCGCTGATGCAGTTGAACAGCGTGGTCTTGCCGGAGCCGTTCGGCCCGATCAGACCGCAGATCTGGCCGTAGGCGACGTCGAACGAGACGCCTGCCAGCGCAACGACGCCGCCGAATCGCATAGCGACGTCGGAGACCTGGAGCAGTGGAGCGGCGGACGAAGCAGGAGGCTTCACGGCGTGGGCGTGGCTTTTCGGCCAATCCGATCGGCGCCGCGACGGCTTGCCATACGTAGCTCCCTGCTCATGGCCCACGCTGCCGGGGGCTTGCCCGCGAGGTAGACGCAGGCGCGCGGGCGAGTCAACCCGAAGCGGCAGGGCTTCGCCCCGCACCCCACCAAGGGCCGAGCCCTTGGAACCCCTGACTTTCGTCCGGTGCAAACCGGGGCGGGCCCGCCTGAACTGCGCGGCGGTGATACCATGATGCTGCTTCTAAAGCTGACGCGAGCCCCGCTCCTCGTCGCCGCCACCACGCTCGTAACTCAGAAGTGGGGCCCGAGGGACGGTGGCTTTGCGGAAGGGGGAGTGACGCTCCGTTTCAGACGAATGCCAATGTTGCCAATATACCTGCACTGACACCCAAGAAAGGGAGCGTCGAACCGATGAAAACCGTGCTTCTTGCCATTCCGCTGCTGGTCCTGGCTGGGTCCGCGCAAGCGCGCGACCTCAAGGCGGACATCGATGCCGCCAACGCGAAATTCGTCGCTGCCTTCGACAAGGGTGACGCGGTCGCTATAGGCCAGTTCTACACCGAGCGGGCAACGGCTTTGCCGCCGGGCGCTCCCATGGCGAAGGGCCGCGCCGCCATCCAGGCTGTCTGGCAGGGCGCTATCCAGGCTGGCGTCAAGAACATTACCCTCAAGGCATTGCAGGTCGACCAGTTTGGAAATGCTGCACGCGAGATCGGCGAGTTCAGTCTCGACGAGCCGAATGCGCAGAAGCAGGTGATGCATGTAGAGGGCAAGTATGTTGTCCTCTGGCGACATGTCGGCCACAACTGGAAACTCGACACCGACATCTGGAACACCAACCAGTAACCGCTCCGCTGCTCAGGTCCGTTCTTCGGGGACTGCAGCGGTCGGCAGCCGTATCGTGAACACCATCCCGCCCGTCGCGCCCGGTGAGGCGGACAGCTCCCCGCCATGCGCCTCGATTAGCTCGCGGCAGATCGACAGACCGAGCCCCAATCCAGATGCTTTCGACGTGACGAACGGCTCGAACAACCGGTCCGCGACCTCCGGCGCCAAGCCTGGCCCGCTGTCGCTCACGACAATCTCCACCGCTTCGGCCGAGGCATCGGTCGAGATAAGCAGTTCGCGGCGCTCGCTCTCCTCCATCGCCTCCACCGCATTGCGCACCAGGTTGATGAGCACCTGGCCGATCTGGATGCGGTCGATCAGCGCCGTGCCGGCTGCCTCATCGAAACTGATCGTCGTCCGCACGCCCTGATGCCGTGTGCCGACCAGTGCCAGTTCCACCGCCTCCCTGATCACCGCATTGATGTCTTCCCGCTGCCGCGTCGTGTTCCGCTTGGCGACGTGATCGCGCAGCCGCCGGATCACTTCGCCTGCGCGGTTTGTCTGCTTACGGATCCGTTCGACGATGTCGCGCATGCGATCGCCGTTCGCACCGCTGCTGTCTGCGGCCAGCACCCGTCCAAGCGCGCCGGCATAGTTGCCGATCGCCGTCAGCGGCTGGTTGAGCTCGTGCGCGATCGCCGAAGCCATCTGCCCCATCGTGGACAGCCGGGAGACGTGCACCAGTTCGGCCTGCAGCTCCTGGATGCGCGACCGGCTCTGCCGCTCCGTCGTGACGTCGCGCACGATCTTCGAGGCGCCGATGATCTGGCCCGAGCTGTTCAGAATGGGTGAGACGGTCAACGAGACAGCAATCTCGCTGCCATCCTTGCGCAGCCGCACGGTCTCGTAGTGCCTGAGCCGCTCGCCTTGCCGCAGCCGTGCCAGGATCATGTCCTCTTCGTGTTGCCGATCCGGCGGAAGCAACCGAGTTATCGATCGGCCGAGCATTTCTGCGGCGGCGTAGCCGAACATCATTTCAGCTGCTTGGTTCCACGTCGTGACCACGCCGTCCAACGTCTTGCCGACGATCGCGTCTTCAGACGATTCGACGATGCTGGCCAGATACAGCCTGGCCTCCCGGTTTCGTCGCTCCTCGGTGATGTCGTTGTTCACTTCGGTGACAAGCCGCGTCTCGCCACTCGTGGCGCGGCGGAGCGACTGGTGACTGACGACGATGATTTCCTCGCCGTCGCGCCGGCGATGCCGCAGTTCGCCGGTCCATTCATCCCGCGCGAGGAGCTCTTCGTCCACAGCGTCGAGCGACCGCGGGAATTCGGTATGCAACAGCTGATGTGATATTCGGCCCATCGCCTCGTCGGCCGAGAAGCCGTAGAGCCGTTCCATACCGCGTGACCAGTAACGGATCTCCCCCTCGAAGCTTCGCGTCATGACCTGGGCCAGGGCGATTCCGGCCGCCTGCGCCTCCAGAGACGCAATCTGCTTGCGCAGCTCCAGGATCTGACCCTCCCGACGAGTGCGGCCGCTCATTCCGATGCTTTCCGAATTCCACCTGATGGTAGGCCCATCACGATCTGATGAACAACTAGCACGGGTAGCCCGCTGTCGTCACACCCTGTAATCGAAATGCCTGCGGTTTTGCGCCAGCGCGCCAGTCTGCCTAGGGTTGTGGTGGCTGCACCGGGAGATGCGCAATGGCCGATGAGTTGCCCCCGCGGGAGGCAATGGAGTTCGACGTGGTGATCGTGGGTGGAGGTCCATCAGGCCTGTCCGCCGCGATCCGACTGAAGCAGTTGGCCCCTGACGCCGCGGTCTGCCTGGTGGAGAAGGGTGGCGAGATCGGCGCCCATATCCTGTCGGGCGCCGTGCTGGAGCCTCGGACACTGGACGAGCTGATCCCCGACTGGCACGAGCAGGGCGCGCCGCTCGATACGCCGGCCACTGACGACCGTTTCCTGTATCTGACGGCGACCCGCGCCTTCCGGTTGCCGACGCCGCCGCAGATGCACAATGACGGCAACTACATCGTCTCGCTGGGCAACGTCTGTCGCTGGCTGGCGACCCAGGCGGAGGCGTTGGGCGTCGAGATCTACCCGGGCTTTCCCGCCGCCGAGCTGCTGGAGGACGACGGGCGCATCGTCGGCATCGCCACAGGCGATCTGGGGATTGGCAAGGACGGCCGGCCCACGGACGGCTTCCAGCGCGGGATGGAGCTGCGCGCGCGCTACACGCTGTTCGCCGAGGGCTGCCGGGGTTCGCTGTCCAAGCAGCTGATCCGGCGTTTCGATCTGCGCGACGGCCGCGACCCGCAGACCTACGCCATCGGCATCAAGGAGCTGTGGGAGATCCCGGCGGCCAACCACCGGCCCGGGCTCGTCGAGCACTCCATCGGCTGGCCACTCGATCGCGGGACCTATGGCGGCTCGTTTCTTTACCATTTCGGCGAGAACCTGGTCTCCTACGGCTTCGTCGTCGGCCTCGACTATCGCAACCCCTGGCTATCGCCGTTCGACGAGATGCAGCGCTTCAAGACCCATCCGGCGGTGCGCGGACACTTCGAAGGCGGCAGACGCGTCAGTTACGGCGCGCGTGCCCTGAATGAGGGCGGCCTCCAGTCGATCCCGCGTCTGACATTCCCCGGCGGCGCTCTGATCGGCGACGCGGCCGGATTCCTGAATGTGCCGAAGATCAAGGGCACGCACACCGCGATGAAGTCGGGCGTGCTGGCCGCCGAGGCTGCGGCCGATGCGCTCGCCGCGGGCGGCACTGGCGAGCTAACCGGCTACGAGGAGCGGCTGCGCGCGAGTTGGGTGTGGCAGGAGTTGTCCCAGGTCAGGAACATCCGGCCGGCATTCGCCAAGTACGGGTTGTGGGGCGGCCTGGCCTATTCAGCGATCGACACATACCTGCTGCGCGGCAAGGCGCTGTGGACCTTCCACCATCGGCATCCCGATAACGAAACGCTGCTCGGGGCCGAGGCTGCGCCGCGCATCGAATACCCACGGCCAGATGGCGTTCTGACCTTCGACCGGCTGTCCTCGGTGTTCATCAGCAACACCAACCACGAGGAGAACCAGCCGCCGCACCTGCACCTGGCCGATCCCGAGCTTGCGATCACGCTCAACTGGCAGCGCTTTCGCAGCCCGGAGGCACGCTATTGTCCAGCCAGTGTCTATGAGATCGTCGGCGCCGAAGAGGGCAACCCGCGGTTGCAGATCAACGCGCAGAACTGCGTGCACTGCAAGACGTGCGATATCAAGGACCCGGCCCAGAACATCAACTGGGTCACGCCGGAGGGCGGCGGGGGACCCAACTATCCGGGCGGCATGTGAGAACTCTCAACCGAGGGTCGGGTGACGGTTTGTATCGGCCCTTCAAATTCCCATGACTCTCGCGACGGCGTGACGTAGCCTGTGCGGATGCAGCATATCCTCAGTGCCAGTCGCGCCTGTCTTCTGACCCTATCGTTGCTGTCGGCCTGCGCCGCTGCTGACCCGTCCCCGGGCAAGGCGGCCAACCACCCGGCCCGCGATGCACCGACCGGAGTGTTCGCCGACTACATGGTCGGCCGGTTCGCCATGAGCCAGTCCGATCCGACCACTGCGGCGAAGCAGCTGCTGCGCGCCCGCGCCGCGCGTCCCGATGATCCGGAACTGCTGCAACAGGCATTCATCGCCTCCCTGATTGCCGGTCGCACCGAGGCAGTGCCGCTTGCCCGGCAGCTGCCCGACAGTCAGGCCGCTCAGTTGCTGCTGGGCGCCGTGGAAGTCCGGGCCGGCCATTGGCAGGCGGCGGAGGCGAAGTTCCATGGCCTGCCGCGCCAGGGCCTCACGCAGTTGCTCCAGCCATTGCTGGTCGCCTGGGCGCAGCAGGGCGGCGGCCACACCGATGCCGCGCTGGCAACGCTCCACCCGTTCCTGGACGGCCAGCGGTTCCGCGGCGTCTATACCCTGCACGCCGCGCTGATCGCCGATCAGGCCGGCCGTGCGGCGGACGCGGGCAAGCTCTATCGCACGGCCCAGACCGAGTTTGGCGGCATGAACCTGCGCCTGGCGCAGATCCTCGCCAGTTGGGAGGCGCGTCATGGCCAGCCAGTCGAGGCGCAGCGGACGCTGGCCGCCATGGCCGAGGCTGCGCCGGAGATGACCATCGCGCTGCCGGGGCTGATTGCCGCAGCCGCGACACCCCCGGTGCCGCACGCCACAGATGGGATCGCCGAAGCCTATCTGGCGATGGCCGCCGCCCTGCGCCAGCAGGACGCCGGCGACTTCGCCATGATGCTGCTGCGTCTTGCCCTGGATATGCGGCCAGATTTCACCGCGGCACGGGTGCTGGCCGCAGACATCCTGGAAAGCGGTCACCATCTCGATGACGCCTTGCAGATGCTGGTGGCGGTCAACAGCGACGACCCGCTCAGCCCGGTGATCCGCCTGCAGCGCGCGTCGCTGACCGAACGGCTCGGCCACGCCGAGGAGGCCATGCGCGAACTTCAGGGCATCGCCGCGGATTATCCCACGAGCCCGCTGCCGGCAATTCGCGAGGGCGACATCCTGCGCGGCAAGCAGCGCTTCACCGATGCGATCGCGGCGTATGACCGCGCCATCGCGCGTATCACGGAGCCGGCGCAGAACGACTGGCTGGTGTTCTATGATCGGGGCATCTGCTACGAGCGGTCGCACCAGTGGCCAAAGGCCGAGGCGGATTTTCGCCACGCGCTGGCGCTGGCGCCGGACCAGCCCTTTGTGCTCAATTACCTGGGGTATTCCTGGGCCGACATGGGCCAGAACCTGACGCAGGCCCGCCAGATGATCGAGAAGGCGGCGCAGCAACGCCCCAACGATGGCGCGATCGTCGATAGCCTCGGCTGGGTGCTGCTGCGCCAGGGCGAGACCGCAGAGGCGGTAAGAACGTTGGAGCGTGCGGTCGAGCTGGAACCGGAGGATGCGTCCATAAACGGCCATCTCGGCGACGCGTATATGGCCGCCGGGCGCAAGCTGGAGGCGACGTACCAGTGGCGCCGCGCGCTGACGTTCAATCCCGAGCCCGACGACGCCGCCAAACTGGAGGCGAAGCTGCAAGGCGGCTTGCGCCAATCGGCGGTTATCAGCGGTCAGTAGGGTTTGTGCCGGGTGATTTGACCGAACAGGCACCCGCCAAGGTCAACCTGTACCTCCACGTGCTCGGGCGGCGCGCCGACGGCTATCATCTGCTGGACAGCCTGGCGGTGTTCCCCGAAGTGGGCGACACGCTGCGCGCGGAACCAGCCGACGCGCTGTCGCTCACGGTCGAAGGCCCATTTGCCGGGAACCTTGCGCAGGAGCCCGACAATCTTGTGCTGCGCGCGGCGAGGGCGCTGGCGGCGGAGGCTGGCGTCACATCGGGCGGGCGTCTGATGCTGACCAAGTATCTGCCGGTGGCATCCGGCATCGGCGGCGGTTCGGCGGACGCGGCCGCGGCGTTCCGGCTGCTGTGCCGGCTGTGGCGCATCGAGCCGGACCCCGGGGTGCTTGCCGGGCTCGCGCGTCGGCTTGGCGCGGATGTGCCAGTGTGTCTCGCCGGTCGTGCCAGCCGCATGGGGGGTGTCGGGGAGCATCTGGAACCTGCACCGACACTGCCGTCGTGCGGCATTGCCCTGGTCAATCCCGGCGTCGCGCTGGCAACTGCCGATGTGTTCCGGGCGAGGAGCGGCGCGTGGTCCGCACGGGCGGAGTTGCCGGCGGCGTGGCGGGACGCCGGCGAGATGGCGGACGATCTGGGGCGGCAGCGAAATGATCTGCAGCCGGCCGCCATCGCGCTTTGTCCGATGATCGGCGAGGTCCTTTCAGCGCTGGAGGCCGCGCCGGAGTGCCTCCTGGCGCGCATGAGCGGTGCGGGCGCCACCTGCTTCGGCCTGTTCACCGACGCGGCGGCGGGGAGGCTAGGCGCATCGCGATTGCAACGGCCGGGTTGGTGGTGCTGGGGCGGCAGCCTGCACCTCGACTGAGCAGGCTTTACGTGCGCCAGCACGCGACCTATTCACGTTGTCGGATGGGGCGTAGCCAAGGGGTAAGGCAGCGGATTTTGATTCCGCCATTCGGAGGTTCGAATCCTCCCGCCCCAGCCAGCCGGTGGACCTTCCGGACTGGCGCTCAGGCCGCGAGAAGTTCCGCAACGCGCGTGGCCAACTGCTCACGGTCAAATGGCTTGCGCAGAACCGGCACATCCGGGAGATCGGATCGAGTGGCCTCCGGGTCGGCATTGCCCGTGATGAGGAGGATCGGAAGACGCGGGTGAAGTATTCGAACCTCACGTGCAACAGCCGCGCCATTCATCTCCGGCATGAGGAAGTCCACGATCAGCAAACGGATCGACTCATTTTCCCCCAGCAGGGAAATGGCTGTGCGGCCGTTCATTGCCGGCAGTACCTGATAGCCCTTGGTCCTGAGCGCATCGCAAACGTATTCAAGCACCGCCGTGTTGTCGTCACAGACGAGTATGGCGCCATCACCCTGAGGCTCATGATGCAGCATGTACACCGCGCTTTCACGAGGCGCTGTCTTCGCGCGCGGCAGCCACAGCTCGACCTCGGTACCGCGATCCGGCTTGCTTCGCAGCCGCGTGGCGCCCCCCAACTGACTGACCACGCCCTGCATCATCGAGAGCCCAAGGCCTGTCCCTTTTCCGGGTTCCTTGGTGGTGAAGAACGGCTCCGTGGCCCGAGCCAGGGTTGCCTCGTCCATGCCCGTTCCAGTGTCCGAGACGGTAAGCACGACATATTGCCCAGGCGCGAGATCGCGAGGCGCAGCGGGGCCAGTCTCGCCGTTCGACAAGGTAACGGACAACGTCCCGCCGGTCGGCATTGCATCGCGCGAATTGATTGCAAGATTGAGAATGATCAGCTCGATCTGGTTTGGATCGACCTGCGAGGGCCAAAGTTGCGGGTCCGCGAAAACGGTGAGCCGCACATCGGGGCCCAAGGTACGGCTGAGCAGACTCCGCATGCCCTCGACCAGTCCCAGCAGATCGACCGGCCTCACCTGAAGAACCTGCTTGCGGGCGAAGGCGAGCAGCCGCTGCGTCAGCGATACCGCGCTCTCGCCGGCACGCAGCGCGCTCCGCAGCATCCTACGGTCGTCGCTGTCCTGTACCTTGCCCTGTACGATGCCGACATTGCCGATGATCACCGTCAGCAGGTTATTGAAGTCGTGTGCGATGCCCCCGGTCAATTGGCCAAGGCTTTCCATCTTCTGGCTCTGGCGAAGCTGCTCCTGCGTATTCTCCCGCTCCTGAACTTCCGCCTGCCACAGGCCGATGACCCGGCGCTCCTTCTGCGCTCGTCGCGTGGCGATCTGGAGCGCCAGCATCATGCCTATCGTGGTGATCGCGGCGACCACACCATAGACGGCGACGTTGCTGTACCACGGCGCCAGCATGGCTGTCTTATCGAGATGCAGACTGATGTAGACCGGATATTCGGTGAGCTTTCTCTGGATGGTAAGCCGATCGTCGCCGGCGGCGGACGAACCTGTTGCGGTAATGCCTGAAAAGTTTGGACCGTTCGCAGTCTGACCTGTCGCCGCCTGTGATTGCGTTCCGGACTGAGCGAGAATGGTGCCGTCCGAACGGAACATCGTTATGACATCTGACGAACTCGGGGTGGCGGATGCCCAAAGGTCGGCAAGGTACGCCACCGAAATGGCGACCTGCGCAACGCCGTTGAATTCGCCATCCTTCTCCAGACGCCGGCTCAGCGAGAACAGATTGCTCCCGGACACCGGATCGGGATGCGGTTTGCTGATGCAGGTCTTGGTCTCATTCCTGCTCAAGGCCAGAAAGCAGTCCCGGTCGGGGACCGGCATTGCCTGTTGCGGTTGCAGGTGCAGTGTCGTTGCGCGGGTGTCACCATTGGCATCCGCGAGCAGAATGTCGGATTCACCGTCGAGGCGGGTGTCTATCACCTCGACTTCGTGCAAAAGGTCGGTGGGAACCTCATCCCAGCCGCGGTCCCGCATGTGCTCCACAACGATGTCCAGGAGGATCTCGTGGCCGCTGAGAAGGTGTTCGGCCTGTTCACCAAAGAGAGCAACGAGCTTGACCCCGTCATCCTCTTCCCTTGCCAGGATTTCCGACCGGTCTTTCCACGCAGCCAGGGTGAAGAGCAGAGCCGGCAGGATCAATGCGCCGATCTTGAGCAGCCGCAGCATCCGGATCATTCCGCTGGGGCCTCGTTCCGACAGGTCTCCAGTCGTGTCCCCGGGTTGCCGGAGACCGGTTGCTTCCTTAACGGCGGCCTTCATCGGGCGTCCTTGCTGCACCGACACGACATCTCCCCGCAGCATGATCTGTGCGGTGCTTATATGGCCTGAGGGGCGTTCACGCCAGCGTGAAATGCACCTATGACGTGCAAAGTCGCAGTTGGAGAGCTTAACCGCCGCGAGGCGAGCTTCCGGCCGAAACCGTTACTGCGCCGGAACACGTGTCTCGGCTAGTTCCGCCTCAACCGCCGCGTTCACCGCGCCGAGTGTGCGCCTGATATCGGCCGCATCGTGCGCCAGCGAGACATAGAACTTGCTTTCGCCCTTCATGATGCCAGCTTCGCGCAAGCGGCGATTGAAGCGCCGCTGCATCTCGACATCGGCGCGCAGCATCGCGCGGTAATCCGACACATCACCCGCGGTGTACACGATGTCGAACAGCGGCGGCACGCCGATCACCTGCGCCGGCAGACCGGCCTTTTGCAGCATCCCGGAGATAGCCGCCATCAGTTCGCGCCCGGTCGCGAACACCTTCTCATAGGCACCCGGCCGCCGCAGGATCTCCAGGGTCGTCAGGCCGGCGACCGCGGCCACCGGGTTGCCGGACAGCGTGCCGATCTGCGTCAGGAACCGATCGTCGCCGACCTTGCCGCGATCGAACTGCGCCATGATGTCCTCGCGCCCGGCGATGGCCGCCAACGGGAAGCCGCCGCCGATGATCTTTCCCAATGTGCAAAGATCTGGCGTTACGCCGTAGAATTCCTGCGCGCCGCCGTACGCAAAGCGGAACCCCGTGACGACCTCGTCGAAGATCAACGGAATGCCGTGTTCCGTGCATGCGTCGCGAAGTGCCTGGAGAAATCCCGGCTTCGGCGGCAGCAGACGCTGGAATGGTTCCACGATGACGCCACCGAGTTCGTCGTGGTGTTCGTGGATCAGGCTGACCGCCATCGCCGCATCGTTGAACGGTGCGATGATCATCTCGTCGCGGACGCTGCGCGGGATGCCGGGTGAGTCCGGAACCGCCTGCGGGAAGTTGCCGGGTCGCTTCGGTGCGAGGCTCATCAGGCTGTAGTCGCTCATGCCATGATAGCCGCCCTCGAATTTCAATATTTTGTCGCGACCGCGGAACGCGCGCGCGACCCGCATGGCGTACGCGTCGGCTTCCGTTCCGCTGCTGACGAAGCGTACCTTCTCGGCGCAGGGGACCGCATCGACGACGGCGGCGGCCAGCCGGATCCCGTGCTCGTTGTTGGCGAAGAACGTCGTGCCGCGCGGTACCTGTGCCTGCACGGCCGCCATCACGTCGGGGTGGCAGTGACCGATGAACATCGGGCCGGAGCCGAGCAGGAAATCGACATACTCGTTGCCGCTCATGTCCCAGACGCGGCCGCCGCGACCCTCACGGACCACGATGTCGGGCGGTAGGTTGCCGAAGCTGCCGGCGGGCAGAACGCGGCGCGCCAGCTCGATCAATTCCAGTTCCTCGTCGCCGCGCTTCAGTTCGCTCATCGTGTCACTCCGCTTGCATCAATGCCACGCCATGTTCCCGGCGGCGCGACCGCCAGTCGCCGAACAGAACCATCAGCACGGTCAGTATCATGAAGCAGACCGAGCTATAGAAAATCCACCGCGGCTCGCCATTGTCCATCAGCCAGCCGCCCAGCATCGGTCCAATCGTGCCGCCTATGTTGAAACCGGTGGTGACAATGCCGAAAGTCCGGCCTGCCATGCCGGGCGGCGCGGCGGCGCGCACCAGCATGTCGCGCGACGGCATGATCATGCCGGCGAGGAAGCCGGATGCCGCCATTGCCAGTACCAGGAACACGGCGCCGAGATAGACGGTGCCGATCGTGAAGGTGATGACTGCTGCCACGCCGAATCCTGCGGCGGCGACCTCGGCATGACGGCGCGTCGCATCGGCCACGAACCCGCCGGCGAGCACGCCAATCGCGGTGGCCATCAGATAGGCCGACAGCGCGGCGTTCGCGACCGCGAACTGCACGCCGTACAGCGCCACCAGCGCCACGACGGAGAATGTCGTGATGGCGCCCGAGGACAGGCTGAGCAGGGCGAAGAATGCGGTCAGGCTGATGATCGCGGGCGACAGCAGGCTTGCCGCCGGCGGCCGGTCGGGCCCGCGGGGCGTGGTCACACGGTGACTCGCCGCCTGGTCCAGCCAGCGCGCCAGGAGCAGCGGGACGGCGACCGCGGGACCGAGCAGCCCGGCGAAGATCAGCGCGGCACGGAACCCCGCTGTGGTGGCGAGAAGAAGCATCACGGTTGGGGCGATCGCACCTCCGAAGAAGCCGGCGAACGTGTGAATGGAGAAAGCGCGGCCCACTCGCCCCGGATCGATGACCGAGCCAAGGATCGAATAATCGGCGGGGTGATAGACCGAATTGGCGACGCCGACGATCGCCGAGGCGCAGAGCAGCCACGAATACACGGGGAACACCCCAATCGACCCGTAGGCGATGCCGGACAGGCAGAGGCCGGCGATCAGCATGCGGCGCGGACCGAAGCGGTCCACCGCATAGCCCATCGGCGCCTGCACCACAGCGGAGACCACGTTGGAAATCGTGATCGCGAGGCCAAGTTCGACGAACCCCACGCCCATGCGCTGCGTCAGCAGATAGAGCAGCGGCGGCAGCACGAGGTAGTGGAAATGGCTCACGAAGTGCGCGGCGGAGATCAGCCAGAGCGCCCGCACCTCGCTCCGTTTTCTTGTCTCGGACGTCATGCCATCTCCATAGCCGATCCCGGCCTGGAGCGCGACCTAGCCTCCGCGCGCCAGTTTCCGGTCGACGAAATCCAGCCGGTCCTGGCCCCAGAAGATCTCGTCGCCGATGACGTAGCTGGGCGCGCCGAACACGCCGCGACCCAGCGCGGCCTGGGTGTCGGCGGTGCGTCGCGTCGTCCAGCGCGGATCGGCGCCGAGCTTCATCACCGCATCGGCGTCGAGCCCGACCTCGGCGATCAGCGCGGCGAGCGTCGCCGGATCGCCCGGGTTCTTCTCGTCCTGCCACACAGCACGCAGCACACGGTGCGCCAGCGCGATGGCCGGCTTGTCCCCCATGGTTTCCCGGAGCGCGATCACGCATGGGGCCGAGAGTGTTTCGCTGGAGGGGAAAAATTTCGGCTGGACGTTGATCGGGATGCCGAGGAAGTCACGCCAGCGCTGCAGTTCCATCAGACGATAGGCTTGGCGCTGCGGCGCCCGCTTCGGCAACGGCAGCCCGCCCGAGGCAGGGAAGATGGTGCCGAAGTCCACCGGGTGGATGCGCAGCGTTGCGCCATGGTTGGCAGCCAACGCCTCGATGCGCGCGGCCCCCAGATGGGTCCAGGGCGAATTCAGCGACGCATAGTAATCGATATGCACGGCCACGTCGGTCTCCTCCATTCGTCCGTTCGTCATGGCCGGGCTTGACCCGGCCATCCACCCCGTCACTGTCATTGCACCGATGGCCGGGTCAAGCCCGGCCATGACGAATCGAGGAATCCTGCGATGCGATGGCGGATCGGCGACGTGACGGTGACGAAGATCGTCGAACTGGAGGTGACCGGCGGCAGTCGCTTCATCCTGCCGCAGGCGACGCGCGAGGCGATCCTTCCGATCGCGTGGCTGCGGCCGCATTTCGCCGATGAGGACGGCCGCCTGCGCATGAGCATCCACACCTTCACGGTGGAAACACCGACGCGCCGCATCGTCGTCGATACCTGCCTCGGCAACGACAAGCAGAACCGGCGCATTCCCGCATGGAACAACCTGCAGGGTCCGTTCCTCGCGGACCTGGCGGCAGCCGGCTATCCACGCGAGTCGATCGATACCGTGCTCTGCACCCATTTGCACGTGGACCACGTCGGCTGGAACACGATGCTGGTCGACGGCAAATGGGTGCCGACATTCCCGCGTGCCCGCTACCTGATGGGACGCGTCGAATTCGAACACTGGTCACGCCCGCGCGGACGCGAGGACATGACCGCTGTGTTCGCCGATTCGGTGCAGCCGGTGTTCGACGCCGGGCTGGTCGATCTGGTGGAAACCGACGCGCGACTGAGCAATGAGATCAGTCTGATACCGACGGTGGGTCACACGCCCGGTCATGTCAGCGTGCGCATCCGATCGCGCGGCGAGGAGGCGCTGATCACCGGCGACTTCATGCACCACCCCTGCCAGATCGCACATCCCGAGTGGGCGTCCACCGCGGATTCCGATCCGGAACAAGGGCAGCGCACGCGCGAGCGGATGTTCGAGCAATTGGCGGGCACGCCCGTGCTGGTGATCGGCACCCATTTCGCTGGAGCGACGGCCGGGCGGATCGTGCGGGATGGGGATACGTATCGGCTGGATGTGTGATGCCACAAAGAGCCACAAAGTTGGATCGTTGGCGATTCGCGCGTGGCGCTTTCAATTTTAGGACCCCCCGCGTGATAAGTGCTCCACGCGCAGCAACGATCGCACCTCCATCGTCATGGCCGGCGAAGGCAAGCCATCTACGTCTTTGCTGTGTGCCGGCGGCGAAGACGTGAATGGCGGGGTCAAGCCCCGCCATGACGATGAGGTATGAGGCGCGTCCGAAACAGAGTCGGTTGTTTCTCGGCAGATCCTAACTCGGTGGCTCTCTGTGGCCTTTCTTCCTCGGTGATCTCCGTGTGAACCCATATCCTTCCTTGCCTTACTTGATGCGGCCCATCGCGCGCAGGTTCTTCTCCACGTTGCCCATCATCCCGGTATACGGCTTGGCATTCGACATATCACGGATCTTGCCGATCTTGTCGGCCACCATCTCGATCGTCACCGGCTCCTCGGGATCGAACTGCACGCCCTCAGCGAAGAAGTACTGCACCCGCGCATAGTTGCCGGCGGTGGCGGCGATGATCTCGCCCGTTGCGTTGCATTCCTCGCTGCATAGCCAGGCGACAGCGGGCGAGACGAACTCCGGTCGCATGTATTTCGCCATATGCGGCGGCAACAAAGTCTCGGTCATGCGCGTGTTGGCCGACGGCGAGATCGCGTTGCACAGGATGTTGTACTTGGCGCCCTCGATGCGCAGCACGTTGATCAGGCCGACCACCGCCATCTTGGCAGCCCCGTAATTGCTCTGGCCGAAGTTCCCCACCGTGCCGGAACCCGACGTGGTGACGACGATGCGGCCGTACTGCTGCTTCCGCATGATCGGCCACGCAGCCTTGGTGCAGTAGACGGTGCCCATGAAGTGCACCTGCGAGGCGAACTCGAAGTCCTCCATGCTCATGTTGTTGAACGCCTTGTCGCGCAGGACGCCGGCATTGTTCACCAGGATGTCGAGCCGGCCGAACGCGTTCACCGCGGTATCGACGATGTTCTGCGCACTCTTCATGTCGGCGACCGAATTGTAATTCGCCACCGCCTGCCCGCCGGCGGCCTTGATCTCGGCCACCACCTTGTCGGCGACCGAATGCTCGCCGCCGCTGCCGTCCACAGCGCCGCCCGGATCGTTCACCACGACCTTCGCGCCGCGGCTCGCGAGCAGCATGGCGTGCGAGCGGCCGAGGCCGGCGCCGGCGCCGGTCACGATGGCGACGCGATCGTCAAAGCGGATGGTCATGGATTGGGTCCCTTCTGGTCGGATGCAGGAAGCGGGCGTATCCTACTGGCCAGTAACTCTCAAGGGGCCACCCATGTCCTATCTACGCAGCGGCATCTTCCTGGCGCCGTTCCACAATCTGACCGAGAACCCGACGCTCGCAATCGAGCGCGACATGGAACTGCTGCAGCACATCGACACATTGAACTACCACGAGGCGTGGATCGGCGAGCACCATTCGGGCGGCTTCGAGATCATTGCCTCGCCGGAGATGTTCATCGCCGCGGCGGCCGAACGCACGCGGCATATCAGGCTTGGCACCGGCGTCGCTTCGCTGCCGTACCACAATCCGTTCATCCTGGCGGATCGCATGGTGCAGCTCGACCACATGACGCGCGGGCGCGCGATGTTCGGCGTGGGGCCGGGCGCGCTGGTGCACGATGCGCTGAAGATCGGCATCAAGGCCGGCGATCAGCGTCGCATGATGAACGAGTCGCTAGATGTGATCATGCGGCTGCTGCGCGGCGAGAGCGTCACCGAGAAGACCGATTGGTACAACCTTGTGGACGCGCAGTTGCAGCTTCCCTGCTACACGCAGCCGATCATGGAGATGGCGGTCGCAGCGTCGCGCTCACCGTCGGGCGCATTGGCGTCGGGGCGTCACGGCATCGGTATGCTTTCGATCGGTGGCACCAGCCCCGAAGCGATGGCGAAGCACATACTGAACTGGAGCCTTTACGAGGAGCAGGCGCGCCTCAACGGACACGTCGCGGACCGTAACAAGTGGCGGTTGGTGACGCTGATCCACGTCGCCGAGACGCGCGAGAAGGCGCGGGAGAACGTGAGGTTCGGGCTGGACCCGTTCCGCGACTATTTCTCCGACG
>DATMND010000197.1:0-16430 GCA_035569235.1 Acetobacteraceae bacterium
GCACGGAACCGGAAGCCCAGGGTGCGGGCGAAGGCAGCCATCTCCGGCGCCATGACGGCGTCGGCACCGGCGCCGGCGGCGAGCAGAACGCTGGTGTTGTCGATGATGCAGACCGGACAGACGCCCGCCATGAAGCGGACCGCCTCCAGCAGGAACGCCTTGGCCTCGAAGCGGGTGAACCGCGGATAATACTGAATGAACAGCCTGCGTGAGTAAGCCAGCACCAGGCCGGCGCACTACACGGTGACGGGCTTGTCGGCTGGCGCGAATGTCATCCGATGCGGCGAGGTGTCGTGCTGCATCTCCTGGCCCGGCACGAAGTCGTACTCGCCAGCGCGGCGCGGCGGGCCGCGCAGCTCGGCCTGCCTGACCCAACGGGTCAAGCTGCTGTACGGCACGTCGAGACCATCGTCGGCCAGCAGTTCGCGCACCCGGACCACGTTGCCGCGGGCCTGTGTGAAGGCGGCCTTCAGCCGGCTCAGGGTCGCGTCATCGCATGGTGGCGTCGCGGCAACCTTGCCGAGCGGCTCACGCAGAATGCGCCGCACGGTATTGCGCGACAGCGCCAGCAGGCGGCTGATCTCGCGCAGGCTGCGTCCCTGCGCCAGCAAGCTGCGCACCGTGGTGCGGATCTCGGTCGGGGTCATGCATGTCCTCCCGCTCAAGCGCGGTCGTCAGGGCGCCGATCGCTGCCCGCAGGCGCGGTGCTGCCGCGATCAGCGGCGGCGGCACCGGACGCAGCGTGGCGACACGCTTGCGCAGACGTGTGATCACCGCCTCGAGGCAGCGCAGATCGCTGATGCACTCGCCTTCGGGGCCGCCGTGCAGGCGCTCGCCGGCACGGCGCGCCTGGTTCGCCCGCACGGCGTCGAGGAACAGGCGCGGTTGGCTCACCATGCGCTCGCGGACGCCGCGCGCGGCCTGCTGATAGTGTTCGAACCAGCACTGCAACCCCCGGGTCGTCAGCGGCGTCGCGGTCAACGCCGCCAACAGGCGCGCGGCATGCTCGGTGTTGGCGCGCGCCAACGGCGCCACGACCCGGTTGGCCGCCCAGCTCGACAGCGTACCGCCGCGCACCGCCGCCAACGCCGCGTCGGGCAGGCCCGACAGCAGGTGCAGGCGCCGGCTGATCCAGCTCACGTCCCGCCCGCACCGCTGTGCCACCGCGTGCTGCGACAGCCCCAGCCCCTGCACCAGTTCGCGCAGCAGCAGGGCCTCCTCGATGATCGCGAACCGACGGTCCTGATTGCGCGCCAGTACACCCAGCAGCGCCTCGGTCAGGTCGCACGCCCATTGCTCTACACTGGCGGTGTCGCGGCCCAGTCGACGCAACGCAGCAACCCGCCGATAGCCATCGACCAGCACCGGCGCTTCCGCACCGGCACCGCCCGGCGTCGCTACCACGATGCAGGGCACGATCTGGCCGCACCGCTCGATGGACTGCGCCATCCGCGCCACCGCACGTGGTTCCACCAGACGGCTGCCGGCAAAGCGCAGGTCCAGGCGATGCAGGTCAAGCTCGAGGCAATGGCGGTGCATGGGCGTCATCGCCGGCAGCGCGGTCCGCTTACCCCTGTCACGTCCGGCAGGATCTGCGCCTCGACGTCGGTCGCGATCACCATGGCGGCTTGCACTCCGTCCGGGCCTGGCCAACACGACCGTGACGGTGAGCACAACGGCGCAGGAACCCTCGGCGAAGTGGCCGCAGGCAGCAACGACCGCACCAGTGGCAGTGCGTCATTGCCCGCCGGAGCGGCGCGCCCGAGGAAGCGTCGTTGCGCGGCACCGCCGTCGCATCGCCCGCCAGCAAATCACCCACCGCCGGCGGCGGTGAACCGTGATGCGTCACTATTTCTCGGTGCCGTGCCCGATACCGGGCCATCCGGGCAGCATGCATCCGCCGACCGTGCGGGGTTCGCTGCCAGCGTCGGCCCGCTCCGTGCAACGTCTGCCGGCGCGCCTGTCTGGAACAATCGCCGTCGCAGTAGATCTGCCCGCGATCGCAGTAGCCGCACACGACGACCTGGCAGCCGCACCGCACGCACACGAACACACGCCCAGACCCCGGGGTCTGACCGCCATCGCAGGCGCGGCGTAGACCAACCCCGCCCTCGGCAGGATACTCGCCCTGCATGCGTGCTGCCCGGCACGGTGTGGGGCGCGGCGTCGGGACAAAACTGCCAGGTTGGGCCCGGCGCCGTGCTGACCCTCAATTCTGCCAGCCGTCCGCTCGGCCGCCGAGGCGCTCGCTGCCTCGGTTATCCCCCAAGGCCGCGGCGACACCGCATCCACTCCCGATCAGGTCCCGACGCGCGCTGCCCCATCCCACACCCGACGCACGCGCGCCACGGCACCACGACGCACGCCGCGCCGACACGCGACGGAAGCAGACAATGATCACCACGGTAGGACTGAAGTCGCTGGGTCAATTCAAATGAGCAAACCCGGGTCAACCCGCGTAAGCGCCGAGGATGATGACCAGAGTCGGCTACGTCGAACTTTAGCGTTCATCTCCGTGCAAGTCTTTGCCGCCTTCCTGGCCGATGGACGACCAATATGCGTGCCTGGGGCCAGCTTTTTCGGTCGCAACGCCACGGTCAATGGTATGTGGCTGCACGTCGCGCCAAAGGACTATTACGAGGGCTTCACAACGTGGGGCCATACATCACCATCCCGGCGGGCAATTGGAGAATAAGGCTGTCGTACGACTTAAGTTCACCCCAATCGGAACACGGTCGCTGGGAAGTCGCTGGCCTGCCTCAAGGTCGACTGTCAGCAGGCCGGCATATCGCTGAGACCACGATATCGCTGAAATATCGAACGGATGATGTGGAGGTCCGAACAATGCTGCCGCCTGGCGCTGTGTTCGACCTGTATTCTGTTCAAGTTATTCCGGCACCGGCGGTAAAGTGGTTCGACGAACTCTGTTCCGCAGTAGGCCGCTAGTGGCTCTGCACAGAGCGACTGTCTGTTCTGTCAAGCAGTTTTTAAGAACGGAACCGGATTGACAGTGGGCATGTTAGGCCGCTCGTCGCCCGGGCCTGACCCAGGCTGACGCTGTGCTCGCCGCCGTCAAGGCCGCTTCGCGCCGCTTCGCGGTGGCCTTCGGCCAGCCTTGACCGCGGCTGTGCGCAGCGTCAGCGGTCAGTCAGGCCGGGACGAAGAAACGGCGCTCTCGGCCGAACAAAGAAACTGGCCCTTTTCTATTGGCTCGACCGCAGAGCTGTGACCCTCCCTTGTCAGGCCGTTTGCGCGAGCTGCTTTCGCACGTCGCGCGCCTTGGCGTTCAGGCGGACCAGCAGTTTGCGTGCCAGCGCGATGCGCACCGCCTTGGGCGGCTTCCCGGCCGCACGCAGCGTGTCGTAGAACGCCTTGAAGTCGGGCTCGTGGCGCCGGACGAGTTCGGCGGCAGTATAAAGAATGGATCGCACCGCTTCGCGTCCACCACGCACCGGACGCTTGCCACTCTTCTTGCCGCTATCATTGGCGATCGGCGCGAGGCCGGTGAGTTTGGCCACCGCCTTGCCTGACACGGTGCCGACCTCCGGCAGATTGGCGAGCAGTCTGGCTACCGTTCGGTCGGCAACACCCTTGATCTGGCGGAACGCCGTATCCAGCGCGAGCCACAACGGATCCGCATCTATGAGTGCGATGACCTGGGCTTCGAGAGTGCGGAGTTGCCGGTTGATCGTTGCCACGAGCGCTGAGAAGCTGGCGAGTGCGTCCGGGTCGTCTACCAGCCTTCGCTGATTGTTTTGAGCGGTTCTGAGATCGGTTAACTGACGCATCCGCAGCACCAGAGCGGTGAAACGCTGTTGCTTGTCGGATGCCGGCGGCCACCGGTCCCACTGCAGCTTCACAGCATGACTGCGAAGCCGGGTTCCAGATACAAGGTTTCGTCCGGTTGATCGTGGTCTTGTCAAAGAGCGGCTTCCTCGATATACAGCCGGACGCTTTACGGTACGTCGGGCTGGCGGCTGATCAATCCAGCCTTCACGAGTCCGATCACAATCTGATGCGCTGTCGGACCGCTGGCCAGGAAGAAGCGTCGCATGTTGGCTTCGGCCTGCCGAAGCGGCGTTGTTCCGCGCATCGCCATCAGCGTCCAGCCCGCTGGTCAACGCCGCCACGACACGAAACGCCGCGTTCGATGCGCGGAAAGCTCCACTAGCATCGATGCGATGAATAAAACGGGCTAGAGCCGTTCAAAGTGACGTGCAATAGCGGCGAGGCCTTGCGTTAGACCCAGATCGAAGCCATGCCAGCGTAGCGAACCTGCTACGAGGCGCGAGGTGGCCGGTCTGCCCAGTCGTGTAGATGGTGTATGTTCTTCTGTAGGATCGAATGACCAATGAAGCCTCGGGGCGTATTGCGGACGTTTATGCGACCTGTGATCGCGCCGATTCGTGCAGCGATGGAGCGTAGAGTCGCGGCACTGGTCGATGCCCGGCTGTCCGAGTTGGCGGAAGCGCCTGGGGTCGCGGATAATCTCGTGCGGCAGCATACCCTGGAACAGCAGGCTCGATTGCTCGCTCTTGTCGACGAGCGATCCCACCCAAATACAGATGCGCTTTGGGTGCATCTCCGCGACCTCAACAATGCGATGCTGACGATAAAATTCTTCGGCTATGAGCTGGCGCGAACGCTTGCGGCTCGACTGCCCATCCCAGAGGGCCTTGAGCCCCAGCATGTCGGCGTGCACAGCAAGCCTTCGACTCAAGCCGATCTGGAGAGTGACTGGGCGGCTTATTGGCTCGGCGAACTCAAGGCAGCACGTATATTTCATCGAAAGCTGTGGGAATTCGCCTATGTACTTCAGGCGATATACGAAAATGGACACTTGCACTCCGGTGCGCGAGGGCTTGGCTTCGGTTGCGGCGAAGAACCACTTCCGAGCTATTTTGCGGGTCATGGTGTTCACGTCACGGTGACAGATCTCGATCCCGGACAAGCCGCAACTCGAGGATGGACCAATACCAACCAACATACATCGTCGCTCGACATGGCGTACCAGGCGCATCTGGTCAGCCGTGAGCAGTTCGATAAGTGTGTGGCTCTTCGTTACGTCGACATGAACGCGATACCGTCTGACCTGCTCGACTATGACTTTTGCTGGTCGATTTGCGCATTGGAACATATTGGTTCGATCCAGAAGGGGCTGGACTTCATCGAGAATTCGCTACACACCCTCCGCCCGGGTGGCGTCGCCGTGCATACGACGGAGTTTAATTTCCTGAATGACGAGCAGACCATCGACGACTGGGTGACCGTTCTGTTCCAGAAGCGGCACTTTCGGGAGCTGGCTGAACGTCTGAAGCGTCAGGGCCACTTTGTGGCACCGCTGGATTTCGATGTCGGCGACAAGCCGCTCGACAAGTTCATCGATCTCCCGCCCTATGAACAAGATTGGAATTCGTATCAACGCGACATCTGGAAGGGTCAGATTCATCAGATGAAGCTGTCGTTTGACGGGTTTGCCTGTACCTGCTTCGGGATCATCATTCGGAAATCGTAGCGCTCTGTGATCAAGGCATGGCGACTGTTGTCCTTGAGTGCTTTAGTCGGTTTGCTGAATTTTGGCCTGTGTATCGTAGTCTGTTCCGGACATTGCCTTCAATGAGATGGAGTAAGTGGGTGACTGAGATAATGGCATGCAAGGTTTGCGGAGCACCATCCCCAGAGACGTTTCGGATACCTAGATCGAAGAAAACCGGCCACCCCATTCCCGATCTTCCAAACGACTGCATCTATTACGAATGTAGCGAGTGCGGCTTTTGTTTTTCCACTATTCTCGACTCCGAAGATCACACCGATATATATGACGAGTCGTACTGGATCGACCAGGACCCCGACTGGCGCGGCCGGGTTTCAGAGACGCTACGGCTCGTGTTACTTGCCAACCAGCTCGCGCAGCGCCCACCAGATAGGCTCGAAATCCTAGACTTCGGTTGCGGCATGGGAACCTTCGTCGAAGCCTGCCGTAAAGACCTACAGATCAACGCGTGGGGCACCGACATAATCAGGCCTAAGTTTGGCATGGATTACTTTCTACCAAAAGTCGATCGGAAATTTGACGTTGTTGTGGCGTGCGAGGTATTGGAGCACGTCCCGACGCCAGTCGAAACCTTCAAGACAATCAGGGGCATGCTGAACCCTGGTGGTGTGTTTGTGTTCCAGACTGCGGAGTACGACCGCAGAGCGGGGCGTAACTGGTGGTATGTCGGACCTGACAACGGCCATATAAGCCTCTACTCCCGCTGTGCCCTCGATCGTCTGTTCGAACAGCTGGCAGGCCGTTCACGATTGATGTGGCGCGACTATCCAGGGGTGCAAGCATGGCAGTTTGACGGACCGCAACCGCGCGTCGATGAGGGCTCGTACCGTGCACTCGAAGAGCAATTATCGGCGGTCCGTCGCAGCACGTCTTGGAGAGTTACTGCGCCGTTACGTCGTATTGGCGATATCCTGCGCCGGCTGGCAGGACGCATTTCCCGGTCTCGGCAACGCGTTGGATCGTGAACAAAACACTCGGCTTGCCGCCCCACTCTCGCGGGATCGCGCCGTGCCTAAGCAGCGCGCGCAAATCACCGCACGACAGGCCGAGATCAGCGACCCCCACCTGACGGGAACGGCCACCCCGATCGTGGCTGCCGTGTTTGGCGACTCTTTCAAACTGAACTGCTATGCTGGGCCCTCGACCAGCGGGAGGAAGGCTATGACGTGGCGCAGGCAAGGGCCGATGGACATGAACACGGCGGTGGTGATCCTGCTGACCGGACTGTTCATCTACTCGGCATGGCTCACATCGATCGTCTTCTGTTCCGCCCACGATGAGCGCCCGCTGTTGATCGCCGCCGCGGCCTTCTTTCCGGTCGGTGTCGTCCACGGTGTCGGCGTGTGGTTCGGGGGATGGTGAAGCCGGCCGCGATTGGCCGTGTTCCATCGGACAATCGATCGGCCAACCTGAGCCAGGACGCCCCCTTATCCGATGACAGGACCGCTACCGCCGCGTGGCGGAACTAATTCGTACGTTGCGTTCAACCTTGAGATTATGCGCTCGACCACCGCCGCCAGTCTGGCTGCTGAGCGCTGGATGGCGGGATCGCTGTTGTGCCGGAGACGATCAGCGATGAGGGCGGCTGGCGTGATCGCTCCGCGGAGGTCGTGTCGAAGAGACGATACCAGCCCTTCCAGCTCTTCCACTCGCGCTTGCGCTGATTTCTCCATTGGCAGTGTTCCAGATATGCTGGCCAGGCAGCATGGTAGGGCGACTGTTGGGCCCCGCCAATCGCCGACTGCCAGGATCGGCATCCGTCCTGATCGCAAATCTCCGGCTACTGCATGAACCAGCCGTGGCTCACCACCATCGACTGGCCGGTCAGCGCATTGCTGCGTGCGCCGGCGAAGAACAGCACCGCGTCGGCGACATCGTCCGTGGTGGTGAACTGGCCGTCCGCCGTGTCCTTCAGCATGACGTGCTTGATCACATCGTCCTCGCTGATGCCAAGCTGCTTGGCCTGCTCGGGGATCTGCTTGTCCACCAGCGGCGTGCGCACGAAGCCTGGGCAGACCACGTTGGCACGGACATTGTATTCCGCACCCTCCTTGGCCACCACCTTACAGAGCCCGATCAGCCCATGCTTGGCGGTGACATAAGGCGCCTTCAGCACGGACGCCTCTTTCGAGTGCACCGACCCCATGTAGATCACGCTACCCGATTTGGCGGCGTACATATGCTTCAGGCACGCCTTGGTAGTCAGGAACGCCCCATCCAGATGGATCGCCAGCAGGCGCTTCCAATCGGCGAAAGGGAAATCGACGATCGGCTTGACGATCTGGATGCCGGCGTTGCTGACCAGAACATCAATGCGGCCATATTTCGCCATGGTATCGGCAACGCCTTTCTCGACCGCGGCTTCGTCGACGACATTCATCGCCACCGCGAAGGCATCGGAACCCTTTGCCTTGATATCCCGAGCGGTGGCTTCGGCGGCGTCGAGATTGAGATCGGCAATCACCGGGATTCCGCCATCGGCCGCGAAGCGGAGTGCGATCTCCTTGCCGATGCCGCTGGCGGCGCCGGTGACGATGGCAACCTTTCGTTCGAAACGAGGCATTGCACAGTTCCTTTCAGTCTGCTGCGAGAGATGGAGCGGCTAATTCAGTTAATCAAACACGACCGAGCCGAGGCCGAGTGTCAGGTCGGTGACAAAGTGGCTTGCTGAGACCACTTCCCGAACCGGCAGCCTTGCGACATCGCACATCGCATGCTCGAACAGTTGGATGGCCGCCGGCCCCGACCAGGCGCCCTTCAACGTGATGTCCTCGCAGTAATAGCGTACCAGCTCGCAGATACGCGGCGTGCAGTCCACATGCGGGATGATCTTGATCATGAAGTTCGGTCGCGCGAGGCTCTTCAGCAATGGCGCCGGATCGAACTCATGGTGCTTGTAGCCCATGGTGGCCGATACGCAGAGCACCGACCCGTAGTGCAGCGTGCAGACGACAGTCTCGCATTCGTGCGAGATCTTCGGGCTGGCCAGCTTCTTCGGAATACCCAAAATCTCGCGACCTCCGGCGATCGGCGAATTGTCATCCCGGTACATGGCATGCACGTAGCCGTCCTCTTGTACCGTTCCGTCCTGCGCCTGGAAACGCACCGGGATGACCTGCCCGGTTTCGGTATAGTCGCCGAAACCTGTGGAATGTGGCATGCGGATGAATTCGTATGCGACTGTGTCCGTGGCCACCTCCAGCGGCTCCGGCACCACCGCGCGCAGTTCGTCGATGTCGGTACGATACGTAATCACCACCAACTCGCCGTTATAGAATTTGTACGGCCCTTTCGGATAGGCCGGGTCGTTCAACGGCATCGCGAACGCCTTCTCGTGAACCTCAGCGACGTTCATGAGCATTGTCTCCAGATTGGCAATGACCGGTGTGTAACAGCAAATCAATAGCGGCCGTCCACCGCCAGATCAAAGGTGAGTACTCCGTCGAGGCCGCTTGGGCGTTCCAGCACCTCCGGATGCTGCAGCGTATGGATTGCATCGTTGTAGCCGGACTTCCAGTGTTCTTCCATCGTCAAACGGGAGAATTCGTAGTCCTTGGAGCTGCCCTCGTAGTTCCTGGCGTGGTAGATCAACTGGATGAGGTTGTAGACCTTTTCGTCGGCCTCGCTGGCGAGCAGTTGCGCCTCCGGCGTCTGCCGTAAGTCGTCCGGCATCTTCTCAAGCAGCTTCGCGGTCGCTCGGCGCATCAACTGCTTTTTCTTGAACTGGTCGGTCGCCGCCCTGGTTCGGCTGGAAAATCGAATGTCCTTCTGGCGCGACTCGGACTCGATAAGGTCGCGGGGAAACTGGCCGCGGGCGCTCCAAAGGTCGATCTGAAACGCCAGTGTGTCCTGCCGAGGCTTGCTGTCGAGCACCCATTCCAATGGCGTATTCGATACCAGGCCGCCATCCCAATAATGCTCGCCTTCGATCTCGGTCGCCGGGAACCCGGGCGGCAGCGAGCCACTGGCCATCACGTGTTCCGGACGGATCTGATCGGTGGTGTTGTCGAAATAGGCAAAATTTCCGGTGCGGACGTTCACGGCGCCGACGCTGAAGCGCATCGCACCGGCATTGAGCAGGTCGAAATCCACCAATCGTTCGAGTGTGGCCTTCAACGGAGCAACGTCATAGAAGCTGAGCGCTTCGGGGCTGCCAGGCGGATACAGGTAGGGCGGTGGTACCCGCGGTTCAAAGAAGCCAGGCGCGCCGCCGAACAGGATACCCAATGAGCGGAGCTGATTGACCGCGCTGTGCATGAACTCGCCCTCGATCTTGAGGCCAGTAAAGCCCGATATCCCGAACGGGGGCGAACTGACGGTTTCCCAGAACGTGCGCAATTGCTGAACACGCTTCTCCGGCGGATTGCCGGCGATCAGGGCGGAGTTCACTGCGCCGATCGAAATGCCGGCGACCCAATCGGGATGCAGGTTCGCCTCCGCCAGCGCTTGATAGACACCCGCCTGATAGGCGCCAAGCGCGCCTCCGCCCTGGAGGATCAGTGCAATCCGCTCGAACGGCGGTCGCTCTCCCGACGTATGGGTCTTGCGCTTCGAAGCTTTCTGGCCAGACATGGGAGGCCCTTTGCGCTGTGATCGAGCGTATTCGCACGGGGTTCTGAGCACCCCGCCCCCTAACATATAGTTCAGCAGGATAATCGGGCCGGCATAAAAGCGATATCGTTTCGTGACGCCGCTAGTCGCCAAATTCGATCGTCATCGTAACACATGTGACGGAACGCGGACACCTAAGCGCGCTGCTTCGCCGGTGCGTTGGCGGTCCACGGCGCCGCGCCTGCCGTAAAGCGCCGCGTCAGAAATTCTAGCAGAACGGCGACCCGGATCGGGCGCGGCCCGCCACCCGGTGTCAAAAGATGCAGCGCCAGTTTTGGTGCGGCCCAATCGTCGAGAACGGTCGTCAGCTTCCCGGCCTGGACCGCGTCCCAAACCAGAAAGTCGGGCTGCAACGCAAGCCCCAGACCGGCCTCCAAGGCGAAGCTAAGCGCTTCGGCGTTGGTGGCGCTGAGCGGCCCCTTCACCGTGACGGACTCTTCCGAGCCGCCGGAGTTGGTGAAGTGCCAGGTCTCACCGGTCGCGAGATACAGATAACCCAGGCACACATGGTCGCGCAGGTCGCGCGGTCGAAGCGGCCTGCCATGCCGCGCGAAATAGGCGGGCGCACCGACCACCCAGCGCCGCACCGGGCACAGGCGCCGCGCGATCAGGCTCGAATCCGGCAGATCGGCGATGCGAAGGGCGACATCAATCCCGCCGGCGATGACGTCAACCATCCGGTCATCAAGCTGAAGATCGACCGTGATCTCGGGATAGGCAGCCAGAAAATCCGGCAGCGCCGGCGCGATGTGGCGCATGCCGAACGACATCGGCGCGGCCAACCGCACGCGCCCTCGCGGAACGGCCGATTTGGTGTGCGCCTCAGCCTCGGCCGCCTCACCCTCGGCGAGGATACGGGCCGCGCGCACCGCCAGTACCCGTCCGGACTCGGTCAGCGCGAAACGGCGCGAGGTGCGATGGATCAGCCGTTCGCCCAGACGCTCTTCCAGCCGCTGCACCGCCTTCGACACTGTTGGCGCGGACAGGCCCAGTTCGGTCGCGGCGGCTGAGAAGGAACCGGTTTCGGCCACCTTCGCGAAAATCGCCCAGGCTTCAAGGTCCGGAAGGTTCACGACATTGCCCATAAACGGAAACCATGACTTTCCATCCTTTCTGTTTTCGGAGCTTTCGTCGAGCACCATCTTGCCGCTACCACCGAGGCAACGGTCCCGATCTCAAATAGGAGCAACCGAAATGATCGAACGCAGGAAATTCGCCGAGCTGGGTGGCGCCGACCACGGCTGGCTCAATGCGAAGCACCATTTTTCGTTTGCCAGCTACTACGATCCAAAGCGGATGGGCTGGGGCAATCTGCGCGTCTGGAACGACGACGAGATTGCCGCGAAGTCCGGCTTTCCACCGCACCCGCACGCCGACATGGAGATCATCACCTACGTTCGCGACGGTGCGATCACCCACAAGGATTCGATGGGCAACACCGGCCGCACTCCGGCGGGTGACGTCCAGGTGATGTCGGCGGGCTCAGGCGTCCGTCACTCCGAGTACAATCTGGAAGACGACTTGACACGTATCTTTCAAATCTGGATCGAGCCGAGAGAAAGCGGCGGCAAGCCCGCGTGGGGTGCCAAGCCGTTCCCCAAGGCCGATCGCTCCGGGCGCTTCGTCACCTTGGCCAGCGGGTTTGCGGATGACGCCGATGCACTGCCGATCCGCGCCGACGCACGGGTGATGGGCGCCACGGTGAAGGCGGGCGAGCGGGTCACGATCGAGCTGGATCCCAACCGGCACGCCTATCTGGTGCCTGCGTCCGGCACAGTCGAGGTCGGCGGTGTGCGCATCGAGGCACGCGACGGCGCGGCGATCACCGATGTTGCAAACGTCGAAATCGTTGGGGTTGAGGACGCCGAAGTCGTCCTGGTTGACGCCGCGTGACAACGGGAAGAAAAAATAACACGGATTACACGGATTAAGGATAAAGCCACGGATTGCACGGACGGTATTCACGCGCTTCGCGCGAAGCGCAATTCCGCTATATTCCGTGTAATCCGTGCAAAATCGGTGTAATCCGTGTTATTCTTGCTCTCCTGATTCCGTCGGCGCACCGAATTGTGGCAGAGGAGACGGGCATGCTCGATCTGGTCATTGAAGGCACACGCAAGGACCTTGGCGGCGGATTGGAGGTCGGACGGGTGCTGCCGTTCGCCCGCCGGCGGATGGTCGGTCCGTTCATATTCCTCGACCACATGGGACCGGCCGATTTCCGCTCCGGCGAGGGGATCGACGTTCGGCCGCATCCGCATATCGGCCTCGCGACGGTCACCTATCTGTTCGACGGTGAGATCCATCACCGCGACAGTCTGGGAATCAGCCAGAAGATCAGGCCCGGCGAAGTGAACTGGATGACCGCCGGTTCCGGCATCGTCCATTCCGAGCGAACCGACCCGTCGCTGCGGTCGAGCGGGGGTTTGATGCACGGCATGCAGGCCTGGGTGGCGCTGCCACGGGAAGACGAGGAGGTCGATCCGGCATTTGCGCATCACGCGGCTGACGCGTTGCCGGAACTGTCCGAGCGCGGCGTCTGGGCGCGCCTGATCGCAGGCTCCGCCTACGGGCTGAACAACGCCGTACGGACGTTTTCGCCGCTGTTCTATCTGCACGTAGAACTTGCGTCCGGTGCCAGCATCGCGATGCCGGCGGACCACGATGAACGCGCTGCCTACGTGGTGTCCGGCACCGTCGTGCATGACGGCGTGCGGCATGCGGCCGGACGATTGCTGGTGTTTGCGGGCGGCGGCGAACCTGTCATCGCGGCCGCGGACGGGCTGGCGCGCGTGATGCTGCTCGGCGGCGCGAGCATCGGTCCGCGCTTCATCTGGTGGAATTTGGTGTCCTCGCGGCGCGAACGCATCGAACAGGCAAAGGCCGACTGGAAGTCCGGCCGGATGGCGTTGCCACCTGACGACAACCGCGAGTTCATCCCGTTGCCGGAAGATCCGCTGCCGCCACCGGAACCGACGCATCCGGTCTGACGGGTGCACGCGCCGCGTCATTGGCGCGCGGTCCCTGCATCGCTACGCTCCGCCCCACCACATTGGGGACGGAGCCCGGCTCATGCGTGACGATCTTCCCGCCTGGCGTTCGCTGTTGTTCGTGCCGGTGACGGCGGAGAAATTCGTGCGCACCGGTGCAGATCGGGGCGCCGACGGCATCATTCTCGACCTTGAGGACGCCGTGGCGCCGTCGGAGAAGGAGCGCGCCCGCACGCTGCTCGCCGATGCGATCCCACACGTGTCGCGCAAGGGTGCCGATGTGCTGGTGCGGGTGAACCGCCCGTGGCGGCTGCTGGTGCGCGATCTGGAAGCCGCGGTGATCCCGGGCGTCGCGGCACTGATGCTGACCAAGGTGGACAGCCCGGAGCTGGTCCAGTCAGTCGCCGACATCGTCGGGGAACTGGAGACGGAACGCGGCCTTGCACCGGGAAAAATCCAATTCGTCGTGCTGGTGGAGACAGCGGCAGGCTTCTTCCGCATCGAGGCAATCGCGAAATCGCATTCGCGCGTCGTGGCGCTGAGCCTGGGGACCGAGGATTTCACCGCCGATGTCGGCATGCTGCCGGACCCGGACGGTTTGCTTTATCCCAAGCAACACACTTTGTTCGCCGCGCGGGCGGCAGGGATTCTGCCGATGGGTTTCGTCGGCTCGATCGCCGACTTCCGCGACCAGGAAGCGTTCCGCGCGATCGTTCGGCGTTCCAAGCGGCTTGGGTTTGTCGGGGCAAGCGCGATCCATCCGCTACAGGTGCCGGTGCTGAACGAAGAGTTCTCCCCCACCGCGGCTGAGGTGGAACGCGCCAAACGCATGGTCGCTGCCTACGACGCAGCGTTCGCCCAAGGCCTCGGCGCGGTGCAGTTCGAAGGTGCGATGATTGACGTGCCGGTGGTGCAGCGCGCGCAGAACGTGATCGCGCGGGCGGCGGCAATCGCGCGGCGGCCTCACTGACAAGGACAGCAGCTATGCAGACCAATCCATTGCGTGCCGCACTTGAACGCGGCGAACTGCAGATCGGCACGTGGGTCAACCTCGTGCGCAATCCGGCGATCCTGACATTGCTGAAGGCCGCTGGGCTGGACTTCGCGCGGGTGGACATGGAGCATACCGCGGCCTCGATGGAGAGCATCGCCAACATGGCGTTGCTATCGCGGGCACTGAACTTTCCCATCGCCGTCCGGCCGCCCGAGGCCAATCGCGAATGGATCACCCGGCTGCTCGATTGCGGCGTGTGGAACCTGCACTGTCCGCAGGTCGAGAATGCCGCGCATGCCGCCGAGATCGTCGCCGCCTCGCGCTATGCGCCCCGCGGGCTGCGTGGCAATGCGGGGCATAGTCCGGGGACCGACTACGACATGACGGGCACCGCGGCGGAGCGGCGCGCGTTTGCCAACCGGCAGGTGTTCGTCACCGTGATGTTCGAGACCGCCGCGGCGTTCGATGATCTGGATGCGATCGCCGCGATGGACGGGATCGATGCACTGACCATCGGGCCGGCGGACCTGGCGCAGGAGTTGGCGTGTTTGGCACGCCGGAACAGGCGCGGGTGCTGGACGAAAGGCGCGACCTCGTGCTGGCGGCGGCGAAAAAGCACGGCAAGACGTGTGCGATGCTGTGTTCCAGCCAGGAGCAGGCGCAGCAATGGAAGGCGGCCGGCGCGCTGTTGCTGGCGTATTCCAGCGACAGCGAGGTGCTGCATGGCGCGATGAGCCAGGCAATTGCCAGGATCAAGGGATAGCGATGGATCGGATGCCAATAGAGTGCGCCGATGGAACAGCGAGCCGCGCGCTGTCTGTCCGCTCAACCCGGCTTCGTTTTCCTGAAATTCTGCACCGAGCCTTCCAGGAATGAAAAGAAGATGTCGGCGGCGTAACCGACCAGGAAGGCGATTGCGAGCGGCGAAAGCGTTGCGGTCTGGCCGACCGAGAAATTGTTGAACAGGCCTACGATGGCGCCGCCGATGGCGGCGATGACGAAGCGTGCCGGCGTTGCATAGGTCGGCGCGAAGGTTCGCGCTGCGATCTGATCGGAAAATACCCGCAGCAGATACGCGCACGCGCCGAGCAGCGCATAGAGCACCGGGAGGATGCAGGCGCCGATAGCGCCGTACACGACCGACGTCGATTCTTGAACCGCCTTGGCATAGGCGCGAACCTGCTGATAGGTCGCAGTCAGTTCGCTCAAATTTTTCTGCATCGGCTCCCATTCGTTGGGGAGATTATGATCGAGTTCGAACCGCGGCTTACCGGCGGCGGTATCGCTGCCGACGGTATTCCTGACCATGCCCGGGACGAACAATTTGAGCTGGGACGTGCGGCTGTAGATCGCTCGGCTGGTGGCGGCGAATTGCTGAAGGTCCGACATACTGGAAGCAGGCGGCGGCGGTGGCACGGTTCCTGCCGACCCGCTGGGGATCGTACCGAGCTGGGTGTGCAGAACGACAGCGAGCTGGTTCGCCGTTGTCACATCGCCGGTGATGCAGTTGGAGATTCCGGTATAGATGAACGAAATCATCGAGAGCGGGATGATGAACGCGGCGAGCCGAATCGCGATCCGCTTGTAGCCCCGGATTGTATCGTGCGCCTGTTCGCGACATGCTCGCAGCGTGTCGCCGGTGACCGGCTGGGTCAACGCCGCCAGCTTCGTGATGTCGTCCACTAGACCGCCAACCTTGGAATCGGCCCATGCGGCATCGCCCTTGCGCCGTGCCGCGATGATGCGGGCGGCGAGTTCCGGATCGACCGCGATATGGGCTTCGATGGCGTAGCGCACCAGATATTCGGCATTTTCCAGAAGCCCGACAAATGCCGGGCTGCTTTCGCTGGGCGGGCAGCCGGTCGGTTGAGGCTCGCTGCGCAGTGCCGCAATGGCAGGACCGGCGCTATGGTCTGCGTCCCCGGCCACCGGCGCGGCGTGGTCGTCCAGCAACAGTGTCGCGCTCATGGCCGTGCCTCCTGTGGTGGCGACTGACGATCAGCGGCGTGTCTTGCCGGCACAGTCTACGCAAATCGCAAAGCGCTGCGCTGTGAATTGGATCACATGCAGATAAGCCCCGGCGCCATTTGGGTCATGGCAAGGCTTGCGAGGTTCCGCATGAATGCAGCGGCAGCCAAGCAATAGAGACCGGGAGCGTTGCACTCCAGTCGCCGAGGTCCGTTGCTTCCTAGACGGCTACCGCAGAATGTGGCCGAGGGCGCGGTTTGGCGCGCGCTACCTCCCCACCCATCGAGGCGCGCGCTTTTCCATGAACGCCGTC
>DATMND010000198.1:0-4987 GCA_035569235.1 Acetobacteraceae bacterium
CGTGCCGGGATACCACCACCGCCCAAGCTCGCGCGGCTTCGCCGGATTGCTGACATCGAACGCCGTGTAGCACTGATCGTCCTTCAAATTGCGCGGCATGAAGTCGGCGGCGCCGCTGGCACAGTGGATCGTCTTGCCGTCAACGAACCATAGCTGATGCACGCCGCGCGACCGTGGGCCGGAGCGATCAATGAAGCTGATGCTGCGCGGCTGCTCCGGCGTGGAAATATCGAACAGCTCGATCCCTGCCGGCGTCGCGCCGTGCGTTCCGGTCTGGTACGCCACCGCCATGATATTGTCGCACACCTCCAGCGAGTTGGACCGCACGTTGCGGTGCGGCAGATCGGTCTGCGCGATGACGCGCGGCTTCGTCGGATCGGTGACATCGACGGCTGTAAAATTCTTCGGCGCACATTCGTGCGCCATCCACATGATGCGCCGCCCGCCCGCGGCCAGCTGAAGGCTCATGCCCTCGCCGACATTGCCGAAGCCGCTCATTGTGTCGTGTGAAATCAGGCGGAAATTATGGGTTTCCGGTTGCGCCATGAACGTTTCTCCCTGATGCTTCGCCTGATGAGCTTTGCGGCGAACACTGTGCCGGTGACGATCATCACCGGCTTCCTGGGCAGCGGCAAGACCACGGTGCTGAACCACCTGCTGCGGCAGCCCTCGCTCGCCGACACCGTCGTCATCGTCAACGAGTTCGGCGCGGTTGGCCTCGACCACCTGCTGATCGAACAGGCGATCGAGGATGCGGTGCTGCTGAAGAACGGCTGCATCTGCTGCACCGTGCGCGGCGATATCGCCGATACGCTGAACGTTCTGTGGCAGCGCCGCGAGTCGGGCGAACTGCCGCCGTTCCGGCGCATCGCGATCGAGACAACGGGGCTGGCGGATCCCGCGCCGGTGGCCCACGCGCTGCTGGCGGAGCCGGGCGCGCGCTACGCCTGCCGGCTTGACGGTATCGTCACCACGGTGGACGCGTTGCACGGCCCGCTGCAACTTGAACGTCAGCCCGAGGCGCGGCGGCAGGTGGCGATGGCCGACCGCATCCTGCTCACCAAGACCGACCTCGCCGCCGCCAATCAGATTGCGGCAACCGAGGCGCGTATCGTGGCGCTGAACGCGGGCGCGCCTATCCGCTGTGTCATCGCCGGTGCTGTCGATCCGACCGATGTGTTCGATCTCGGTCCGGGTGATGGCTCGAATGACGCCAGGCTCGAACAATGGCTGCGGCCCTTTGACACAGGCGCGCACCACGGCCATCACCATCTGCCGTTCCGCCATGCCGACACGATCGATTCAGTTGTGCTGCGACTTGACAGGCCGGTCGCATGGCAATCGCTGCAACGCTGGCTGGAGTCGGTCTTGTCGCTGCGTGGCGACGGCGTGCTGCGGCTGAAGGGTCTGGTCTGGCTACAAGGCGACACACGCCCCATTGTGTTGCAGGGCGTGCATCATGTGCTGCATCCGCCGGTCTATTTGGAACGTGAGACGCAGCCGAGCGGGGGCACGCGCATCGTGCTGATCACGCGCGGCCTGTCCGCTGCGGGACTGCGCGCGAGCTTCGCCTCAGCTATGGTCTGACGCCGCTCACAAGCGGCGGAATCAACGCGCAGGTGATTCGGTCCGTTTGTATCACCTCGCCAACGGCCGGTACTTGATCCGGTGCGGCTCCGTGGCATCGGCGCCAAGCCGACGGCGCTTGTCCTCCTCGTAGGCTTCGAAGTTGCCCTCGAACCATTCCACATGGCTGTCGCCCTCGAAGGCCAGAATGTGCGTCGCCAGCCGGTCCAGAAACCACCGATCATGGCTGATGATCACCACGCAACCGGCAAACTCAATCAGCGCGTCCTCGAGCGCGCGCAGCGTGTCCACGTCCAGATCGTTCGTCGGTTCGTCCAGCAGGATCACGTTGTGTTCGGTCTTCAGCATCTTCGCCAAGTGCACCCGGTTGCGCTCGCCGCCGGACAGGATGCCGACCTTCTTCTGCTGATCCGCCCCCTTGAAGTTGAAGGCGCTGACATACGCGCGCGACTGCATTCCGCGTTTGCCCAGATAGATCATGTCCTCGCCGCCGCTGATCTCCTGCCACACGGACTTGTCCGCGTTCAGGCTGTCGCGCGACTGGTCAACGTAGCCCAGCTTCACCGTCTCGCCGATACGGAGCGCGCCGGCATCCGGCTGCTCCTGGCCGATGATCATGCGGAACAGCGTCGTCTTGCCGGCGCCGTTCGGGCCGATCACGCCGACGATCCCGCCGGGCGGCAGCCGAAAGTTCAGATCGTCGATCAGCAGGTTGTTGCCGTAGCCCTTGCGCAGGCTCTCCGCCTCGATCACCACGTTGCCCAGCCGAGGGCCGGGTGGGATGGCGATCTCGGCCACGCCGCCAACCAGGTCTTGCGAGCGTGCCAGCATTTCCTCGTAGCGCTGGATGCGCGCGCGGTTCTTCGCCTGGCGCGCACGCGGCGAGGCGGCAATCCATTCCTGCTCGGCGGCCAGCGCACGCTGCCGGGCGCTTTCCTCCTTCTCCTCCTGCGCCAGCCGCTTGCGCTTCTGGTCCAGCCACGACGAGTAGTTGCCCTCGAACGGATAGCCGCGCCCACGCTCGATCTCCAGGATCCAGCCGGTGACGTTGTCCAGGAAGTAGCGATCGTGCGTCACCACCATGACCGTCCCGGAATATTCGGACAGCGTGTGCTCCAGCCAGGCGACGCTTTCGGCATCCAGGTGGTTGGTCGGTTCATCCAGCAGCAGCAGATCGGGCTTTTCCAGCAGCAGCCGGCACAGCGCCACGCGCCGCCGCTCGCCGCCCGACAGCGTCGCCACCGCGGCATCAGCCGGCGGACAGCGCAACGCGTCCAGGGCGATGTCCACGCGCCGGTCGAGGTCCCAGCCCTCCCCGGCGTCGATCTTCGCCTGGAGGTCCGCCTGCTCGGACAGCAGCGTGTTCATCTCGTCGTCGCTCATCGGCTCGGCGAACTTCATCGAGATTTCATTGAAGCGGTCGAGCGCCGCCTTCAGTTCGGCGAACGCCACCTCCACATTCTCGCCGACCGTCTTGTCGGGATCGAGCTGCGGTTCTTGTTCCAGGTAGCCGACGCGCGCGCCCTGCGCGGCCCAGGCCTCACCGCCGAAGTCGGTATCGAGGCCCGCCATGATCTTCAACAGCGTGGATTTGCCGGCGCCGTTCACGCCGAGAACGCCGATCTTCACGCCGGGCAGAAAGGCAAGCGTGATGCCGCGAAACACCTCGCGGCCGCCGGGATAGGCCTTGGTCAAATCCTTCATCACGTAGACGTACTGGTAGCTGGCCATGCTGCTGGCCTCCTCACGTGCAATCAAGGGCGTGTTCTAGGTGTGCGCCGCCGTGCACTCAATACCAGCGATGCTGCTGCCAGAATGCAATCGCGTTCGCGGCCGTGCCGTAGCGCTGCTAGACGTAGCGGATTCCGCCTTGTGCTTCCTCGACTGCATTGCCGTAGGATCGCGCGCTGTTCGGGTTGAGGTGGTAGTTCGCGGCAGTGAGCTGGAACAGGCCACGTGCCGAGTGGAAGCGCAGGGCCGGTTGCCAGGACTGCGGCACGCCTTCGAGGTTCATTGCCAACCCGAGGGCGGCATCCGTGCTGGCCGGGAGCGAGTTGACCCGCTTCGCATCCGGCGTGTGTCCGGCAGCGGACACAGGCATCTTGAACGCGGCGGACTGGACGTTGGGCGCGGAAATTGGCGAATGACTGGCGCGGGAACAGGGCGAAATGCGCCCGGCAGGATTCGAACCTGCGACCAAGCGGTTATGAGCCGCCCGCTCTGACCAGCTGAGCTACAGGCGCACCGGCCGGGCGATGTGTACCGAGAGTAGCGACCCATGCAAGGGTCGGCATCGTCGTTAACCCACCTATTTGCCTGCGGTTAACGCTTCTGGCATACCCCCGCCCCAATCCTGATTCCACCCCCGGGGCGTGAGCCGGGGCGCCACGCCGCAACCAGCGGTTAGGCTCCGACAGAGGGACCCGACATGGCATTGGCCTATATCCTGATCATCGCCTGCGGCCTGGTGGCGCTGGTCTACGGCTACGTGACAAGCAAACAGGTGCTGGCATCCGATGCCGGCACCGCCCGCATGCAGGAGATTTCGGCCGCGGTCCAGGAAGGCGCGCTGGCCTACCTGAACCGCCAGTACACCACGATTGGCATTGTCGGCGTGGTGATCCTGGTCGTCCTGGGCGTGGCCCTGCACAGCTACCTTGTCGCCATCGGCTTCGTCATCGGCGCGCTGCTGTCCGCGGCGGCGGGCTATCTCGGGATGAACGTGTCGGTGCGTGCCAACGTCCGCACCGCCCAGGCCTCGCGCCGTGGTCTCGCCGCCGGCCTCGACATCGCGTTCAAGTCCGGCGCCATCACGGGGATGCTGGTGGTCGGGCTCGGCCTGCTCGGCGTCTCGGGCTACTACCTGTTCCTGCGGCACATCCTGCCGGACGACGACCTGCGCCCGGTGCTGGAGGCGATGGTCGCGCTCGGCTTCGGCGGCTCGCTGATCTCCATCTTCGCCCGGCTCGGCGGCGGCATCTTCACCAACGGCGCCGACGTCGGCGCCGACCTGGTCGGCAAGGTCGAGGCCGGCATCCCCGAGGACGACCCCCGCAACCCCGCCGTCATCGCCGACAACGTGGGCGACAATGTCGGCGACTGCGCCGGCATGGCAGCCGACCTGTTCGAGACTTACGCCGTGACGATCGTCGCCACCATGCTGCTCGCGGCGATCTACTTCACCGGCGAGATACGCGACCGCCTCCTGGTGCTGCCGCTCGGGATCGGCGCCGTATGCATCGTCACCTCGATCGTCGGCACCTATTTCGTCCGGCTGGGTCCAGACAACGGGATCATGAAGGCGCTCTACAAGGGCCTGGCGGTCACCGGCGCCCTGTCGATTGTCGCGATCGCGATCATCATCGCCTGGTTCGTCGGCTTCACTACACCGTTGCCGCTT
>DATMND010000199.1:0-11035 GCA_035569235.1 Acetobacteraceae bacterium
GCCGGCCCGCATGAACTTGCCGCGCAGTGATCCCTTGCTGGTGTCCTTCTGCATGACGTTCAGCGCCATATGCCGCAGCACGGCGAGATTCTGCGGGCCGTTGCCCAACCGCGTCCTGTCCTGATCCTCGTTCATCACGACATCCAGACGCCAGTGCAGCTGGTTCTCAACGCCCCAATGCGAGCGAACGACCTCGTTGAAGCGTTCCCCCGACAATTCTGTACTGAGCAGATAATACGCGGTCTCGGTCGTGGTCTTGCCTGGCGTTTCCCGGACGCGGTCCACCTTACCGATGGCGACAAGACCAGGCCACTGATGATCCTCCTGCAACCAGTCGATATCAGTCGAGACCGTGGCCGTTCGCGTCTCGATGCGGCCGTGATCGCCATCAACCACAGGAGCAGTTCTGCTGACCTTGCTCTTCGGATCGTCGAGGAACCGCCGCACGTCATCATGCAGCGTGCCCTGGTTCCCCTTCAACGCCAGGGCGTAGTCACCGCCCTGATCGACAATCTGCTGAGCAATCGCGCGCTGGCAGTTGAGCGCGTCGGTGGTCACGATGGTGCCTTTCAGGGACAGCATCGCCAGCAGCTTCGGCACCGCGGTGATCTCATTCGACTTGGCATCTGTGGCGATCTGCCCCAGCACCAGACGTTGTTCGCGGCCCAGGCACTGACCATTTGCAGCGCTGACTGACCGCTGGCGCGATCGAAGGAGCGGCGCAGAGCCTTCCCGTCTATCGCGACAACACCTTGCTCCGCCTCGGAAAACGCTGCCATGAACCGTTGGAAGGCAGCACGAAACTGGTCGGGGTCGAGCAGACGGAACAGGCGACTGAACGTATCGTGGCTGGGCAGGCCGTTCTCCAGCTTCAGGAAGCTCCGGAGGAATGGCTCTTTGGCAACCGCAAATGCTGCCATATGCGTCGCACCCTGACCGCCGCACAGGACCGCGCACAGGGCGATCATCAGCAGTTCGTGAAAGTCGTGGAGGCCGGCATTGCCGGTCCGCGGATCCTCCAGCCCCTCGAAGCAGGCGACAAACTGGTCCAACACGGTCTCCCCCAGCGGTTGTGGCTCGCCGGGGTAGAATCAATCCCGTCCGAATCGGGCAAGCACTGTTTCGTAAGTCAAGGGAATTCCAAGTGCGATTCCCCTGAGGATAATCTCGCTGCCAGTTGACCCGATCGACCTCTACGGGCACTGCTATTTGGTTTGCGCCCGCAGCAATTCCAACTGGGTGCGCAATGCTCGCACGGCCGGCGAAGTCGTGCTCGCCCATGCGATACGCCGCCGTCGCTAAGCCGCCCGCGAACTTCCCCTACAATGTGGGCCAAACCGACGCCCGCCCTCATCCCCCGCCACGTCGAAAGTGTGCGAGAAAGCGCTCTACAACCGCGTCAACGTCCTGCCGCGCATAGCCCCGGAACTCCATGACGACATCCACCACGGGCAGCCGCAACGCAGCGATCGGCCGCTCGCGCGGAGTGCCAAGCTGCACGCTCCAGCACCTGTCGTCCTCCTCGTGGATGAACCGGTTCAGGGCCGCGTTGTAGCGGATCGCGGCGACCGCCGGCAGTAGTCGGTGAAAATCCGCCAGCGTGCAGCCCATCTCAAAGTGCAGCGTAATGTCGGGGTGCCCGTCGTCCGTCAACCGCCGGCAACCGGCGGCCAGATCGCCAGTACGTCGCCTTCGACAAACTGTGTGGTCGCGCGTTCACTCGGCGGAACGAACACGCCGTTCAGCACCACCAGCTTGACCAGTCCCTGCGGCATGCCGAGCGGCGTGACAAGCGACTCGATGGTCGCGCTCGGATCCACCTGCAGTGGCATGGCGTGGCTCCTGCGGAACGCTTCCGGCAAGTACTGGGTCAGCGATGCGTACAACTTCAGCGTCACCCGGATCTTGCCTGCCGTGGGCATCGCGCCGGCCTCTGCCATGAGAGCACTTGTCATCGCCACTGCCTCACGACGCGGACTGCGCGCTCGCCAGGTAGGCGGTCATGATCTGGGTGGGATCCTGCAACAGGCGCGCCTTCCACTCTCCGAGGCGCGCGCGTGACTGGATCAGCCCGCGGATCACGCCGACATGCTCTGTCAGGCCGAGGCTGGTTGCGCCAGCCAGCACATCGCCATCAAACTCCAACCGCAAATACTTAAAGCCGTCGGCGTCATTGAGCTCCACCTGGTCGCCGCCCGCCACCCCCTGCCATTGGCCGAACGACGCCGATATCAGGCCGAACGTATCCAGGACGTTGAGCGCCATGGCGCCCTGTGACCGGGTGGGTTGCCCCGTCATGTTCAGCGCCGCGACGCGCGCCTGGTCAGCCGCATTGAGCTGGATGGCATTCACAAACCGCGTCCCGGTCGCGAACTGCACCGCCTCCACGCAATCGCCCGCGGCGTAGACGTCGGTCACGTTGGTCTGCATGTGGTCGTCCACGAGAATCCCGGTCTGCGTGGCGACGCCGCTGCCAGCCAGGAAGCCGATCTTCGGGCGCACGCCTGTCGCGGAGATCACCACATCCACGTCCAGCGTTTCTCCATGCTCCAACTGCACATGCAGTCCGCCCGCGTCGTGATCGATCCGTGTCACCCTCGCTGCGGTGAGAATACGCACGCCCTTGCCTTCGCACCACCGCTTTATCAGCGCGGACGCGCCCGGCGGCATCATGCGCGGCACCACGCGATCGCCCATCTCCACCACGGTCAGCGTGGCCCCACGCGCGGTGATCGACTCCATGATGATGCAGCCGATGAAGCCCGCGCCGAGCTGCAGAACGCGCGTACCCGATCGCACCGCTTGCGCGATCCTGCGGGCGTCGGCCATTGTCCAGCAGGTCAGCACCCCAGGCGAGTCGATGCCCGGGATCGGCGGATCGGCGGGCGCGGAGCCGGTCGCCAACAGCAGCCGGTCATAGCCCAGCGTGTCGCCGTCGCTCAGCACGAGGGAGCGAGCCTGCGTGTCCAGCCGTTGGGCGGCCGCCTGGCGCAGGATGATGCGTTGCCCGGCGAAATGGTCCGCCGTCTTGCGCAGATAGGTCCCGTCCTCGCCGATGTTGCCTTCCAGCAGGTACGGAATGGCCATGCGCGAATAGGGCGGCTCGGGTTCGTCGCCCACCAGCACGATGTCATCCGCCGGACGCTGCGCGCGCAGTGTCTCGGCGCCGATCACCCCGGCCGGGCCGTTGCCGATCACGACGTGTCGCATCGGCGCCGCGTCAAAGGCCGAGGCGCGCCAGCGTCTGCTTTGTCGGCCGTCCGTCCGGGCTCCAGCCACGCGCTTCGTAGTAGAGCGGCAGCATCTTGGGCAGCTCGTTGACCAAGCCCTTGGCCGGGCCGGTCTTGGCGGGTTCCTCCAGCAGGCGCTTGGGCAGCGTGTCATCGGCCGCGGTGATCCCGGCGGCGAGGTTGAATTGGCGCTCCAGGTTCCAGATCCGCTCTCCAACGACACCCAAGTTCTCCAGTGACCAGTCGCCCTCGCACGCGGCCTCCAACTGCGGCGCGACGTCCTGCAGCGTCCAGGCAAACGAGGTGAAGACGCAGATGCCGGCGCTGTCGAACACCGCCGTAGCATCCTGGAACCCCTTGACCAGATCGGCCTTGCCGTCGGGTACCAGCGGATCGGTCTTCGTCGGGATGCCGAGGATCTCACTCGCGACGGTGTAGCCGCGCAGATGGCAGGCGCCGCGATTGGATGTGGCGTAGGCTAGGCCCATCCCCTGGATGCCGCGCGAGTCGTAGGCCGGGAACTCCTGCCCTTTCACCGTCATCGACAGCTCGGGATGGCCATACTTGGCGCAGAGCCGCTTCGAGCCCTGTCCGATCTCCTGGCCGAAGCCTTCGCCCCGTGCGGTCAGCTCGCACAGATAGGTCAACGCCTGGGCCGAGCCGAACGGCGCCTCGATCCCGAGCTGTTCCTTCGTGAGCACGCCCAGTTCGTACAGCTCCATCACCGCGCCGACGGTGGCGCCGAACGAGATCGGGTCCATGCCGTCCTCGTTGCACAGGAAGTTGGCGTAGGTCAGCGCCTCCAGGTCGTTCACGCCGTTCGCCGAGCCCAGCGCCCAGGCGGCCTCGTATTCGAGGCCGCCCGACGCGCCCCAGTATTTAGGGTTGTTCACCACGGTAAAATGGGTCTGATCGATCTTGGAGATCCGGCCGCAGGCGATGGTGCAGCCGAAGCAGGCCTGGTTCGTCACCAGGTTCGGCTTGCCGTCGGTCGCGCGCGGTTCATGCATCGCCTCGGCCGAGATGTCCTTGGCGCCCTCGAACTGCACGTCGCGGTGGTTGCGTGTCGGCATCGCGCCGACCTCGTTGATGACGTTCATCAGCACCTGGGTGCCGAATTTCGGCAGGCCCTGGCCGGTGACCGCGTTGTCGGCCAGCACCTGCTTCGCCGCCGTCGTCGCCCGCATGAACCCCATCGGGTCCTTGATGCCGCCGACCCCCTTGGTGCCCCGCACGGCGATCGCCTTAAGGTTCTTCGAGCCCATCACGGCACCGACGCCCGAACGGCCCGCGGCGCGGTGAAGGTCGTTGATAACCGCGGCATAGAGCACCTGGTTCTCGCCGGCGCGGCCGATGGAGGACACGCGAAGCAGCGGGTCCTGATGCTTGCGCCGCAACGCCGGTTCGGTCTCCCAGGTGGTCTTGCCCCAGAGATCCACGGCGTCGACCAGTTCCGCGTCGTCGTCAGCGATATGCAAATAGACCGGCTTGGGCGAGCGGCCCTCCAGGATGATCATGTCCCAGCCCGCCATCTTCAGCTCGGCACCCCAATGGCCGCCCGAGTTTGAACAGGCGATGACGCCGGTCAGTGGGCCCTTGGTGATGACCGAGTAACGGCCACCGGTGGACGCCATCGTTCCGGTCAACGGGCCGGTGGCGAAGATCAGCTTGTTGTCGGGCGAGAGCGGATCGACATTGGGGTCGACCTCCTCCACCATGTATTTTGTCGCCAGGCCGCGCTGACCGAGGAACGCCTTGGCCCACTCCATGTTGAGCGGCTCGGACTTGCAGGTACCGGCGGTAAGATCGACGCGCAGCAGCTTGCGTTGCCAGCCCATGATTGCCTCCCTCAGTCCGCGTGGCCCGCAGCGGGTTGGTTGTCCAGTTTCGCCGCCCATTGCCGCATGCGATCGAGCCCGGTCCAGTCGGCGTCGATGTAGGTGATGGCGCCGGTCGGACATGCCTCGGCGCACGCGGGCTTGCCGCCGCACAGATCGCATTTCTGCACCTTGCCGGTGTCCGCCACGTAGTTGATGGTGCCGAACGGGCAGGCGATGGTGCAGACCTTGCAGCCGACGCAGGTCGCTTCGTTGACGATCTTGGCGCCAGTGGCCTTGTCGACGGTGATCGCTTCGACGGGGCAGGCGTGCAGGCACCACGCCTCGTCGCATTGCGTGCAGGTATAGGGAACTTTGCGCCCGGTCTCGTGGAAGTCGAACACCTTGATGCGCGACTTCGACGGATTGAACACCCCGTAGTTCTCGTAGGAGCAGGCCATCTCGCATTGCATGCAGCCGGTGCACTTGGCGGCATCGATATGCAGGGATCGCATCATGGCGTTTCGCTCCAGCTTGCGACGGCTTTGCAGTCTTGTTGATCGGTGGCCCGCGCCCACGGTCGGGATCACCGTATAGTCTGGTATATCGTGATCATGGCAAATCGGCGCCGATGAAACAAGCCGCGGTCGCCGCCTGATTCAGCTCGGCACATGTTCCGGATCGCGCATCCTGGGTGGCGCCGCGTCGGCCTTGATTGCTCCCTCCAGGGCGCGAAGGTCGCACGCGACCGCTTTGCGGGCCGCCACCTCCATCGCATTGAACCGGCCGATCACCTCGCGGCCGAATCGCGTGAGTTCGGCCCGCCGGTCAGCCTTGCCGCCGGGCCGCGTCATGACGACCGGTTCCGTGAACGCCTGATTCAGGCTGTCCACCAGCAGCCAGGCATGGCGATACGACATACCCATGGCCCGAGCCGCGGCACTGATCGAGCCCTGTTGGCCGACCAGTTCCAGCAGCCGGACCTTGCCGGGTCCCAGGCGCACCGTGTCGCCGAAGTCCAGCCGCAGTGAAACGCGTGTCGTTCGGTCGGGCATGCAACAGGGATTACCCGTTCGACCGGATCAGTTCGAGAGGTCGTCTGACCTGCCTGCGGCCTCGATGCGCCTCACTGGTCCAGGGATGGCGGGCTGGCGTATGTTGATCCGGTTGGGAGGCCGGGAGGCGCGGGTGGCAATGCGGCTTCTGTGCGGCTGTCGTTGATCGGGGATCGGCGGAGAATACGTGTCGCACGTCTTCGATCCTGCTGGCCGCATCCTTGGACTGCTGCTCAGGTGCGACCCCACACTGCGGCACATTATCGCCCTCTCGCTGACGGTCAGTCTTGCCGCTACGGTCGCGGCCGCGGTCTTCGGTCTGCCGCTCGGCGCGGGGCTTGCCGTGTTCCGCTTTCGTGGACGCGCGTCGCTGATTCTGCTGGCCAACGCATTGCTCGGGTTGCCACCTGTCGTCGTCGGCCTCATCCTCTACCTACTGCTCTCGCGGTCGGGTCCGCTCGGTGTCCTCGGGATGCTATTCACTCCGGCGGCCATGATCGTCGCACAATTCATCCTGGCATTGCCGATCGTCATCGCCCTCAGCCATCGCGCCATGGAGAGCATCTGGCGGGACTTCGGCGACGATCTGCTGGTTTCCGGCGCAAACCGTCTGCGGGCCATTCCCCACCTGTTGTCGATCGGCCGGCTGGAGTCGCTCACCGTCGTCCTCGCCGGGTTCGGGCGGACGATCTCCGAGGTCGGCGCCATACTGATCGTCGGCGGTAATATTGCCGGATATACGCGCACGATGACGACGGCGATCGTGCTCGAGACCAATGAGGGAAATCTGACGTTCGCGCTGGCGCTGGGTCTGGTGCTGATCGCCCTCAGCGTGGCGATCAGTGCGTGTGCGTTCGGGCTGGAGGCGCGACTGCGCCGACCGCGGCCACAGGAAACGACGTGAGCCCGAGCCGATCGTTCATGCTGGTTTTGCTGCCGGCGCTGTTTGCTACGGGTGCCGTGCCGCGGAACGTGCTGGCCACAGAACCCGAGACGATCCTCCTGGCCTCCACCACCTCGGTCGAGAACAGCGGGCTGCTGGCGCATATTCTGCCGGAGTTCACGCGCGCGACCGGCATCACGGTGCATGTGGTCGCGCAGGGTACCGGCCAGGCGCTGGCCACCGCCGCACATGGCGACGCGGACCTGTTGCTGGTTCATGACCCGGAAGCGGAAGCGGCGTTCATGGCTGCGGGCCACGGGGCGAGCCGCCAGGAGATCGCCTGGAACGATTTCATCATCGTCGGCCCGGACAGCGATCCAGCGCATGTCGTGGGCACGACGGACGTGCTGGGCGCGCTCGGGGCGATCGCCGCGGCCGAAACGCCGTTCGTGTCGCGCGGCGACAAGAGCGGCACGGATGCGCTGGAGAAGCGGCTTTGGAAGGCCGCCGGGCTCGATCCCGCCGGCACCTGGTATCGCGATATCGGCGGCGGCATGGGGGCTGCACTGAATGCCGCCGCGGCGATGGACGGTTACACCCTGTCCGACCGCGGCACCTGGCTGAGCTTCGGCCACCAGTCAGGGATGCGGATTGTGTTGGAGGGCGATGCGCGGTTGCTCAACCGTTACGACGTCATCCTGCTGGACCCGAAGATGCACCCGCAGGCAAAACAGGCGCCGGCGCAGCGATTTGCGGCGTGGCTGGCTTCGACGGAGGGGCAGGCTGCGATCGGCGGCTACATGATCGGCGGGCAGCGTCTGTTTCATCCGGAGGCGGACCCTAAGCCGTAGAATTGCACATCAAGGAAACGCGATACTTCGGTTTTCGTTTTGCAGTATCCGATTCGTGCGGCGAATCGTGGTCGCGCCGCGCGCTACTTTCCCTATCAAACTTAAACTGACGCACTACCCAGTGCTGCACTACCTTGCCGATCGTGCCTGCCTGGCACAGAGTCGGCGTTGGCCTCGTTCCTGTTCCACCCGGTTTGCGATGACCCAGCTCTCCGATGATTGCTTCGCCTTCGGCGGCAGTCTCCTCTCGATCGAGGATGGCATCCGGCGGATCAGTGAGCGTGTCGAGCCGGTGGTCGCGACCGAGACGGTGGAATTGTCGGCCGCGGATGGGCGTATCCTCGCCGCCGAAGTCGTTGCACCGATCAATCTGCCCCCTGCCGACAATGCGGCCGTGGATGGATATGCGGTGCGGCACGGCGACCTGGCGGCAACCGCAGCCACGCTGCTGCCGATCGAGGGTCGCGACGTGGCGGGCGCGCCGACATGCGCGCCGCTGACGCCCGGCACGGCGCGCCGCATCTTCACCGGCGCGCGCCTGCCCGACGGTGCCGATACGATTTTCATGCAGGAGGATGTGGAAGCGCTCGGACCACTGGTGCGGCTTCCGGCCGGACTGCGGCAGGGGGCCAACACCCGCCGAAGCGGCGAGGACATTGCGGCCGGCGTCGTTGCGCTGCCGCAGGGGCGTCGCCTGCGGCCGCAGGACATCGCGCTCGCCGCGGCTCTGGGTCTGACGCGACTGCCGGTGCGCCGGCCCCCACGCGTGGCAATATTCTCCACCGGCAACGAAATCGTGCCACCTGGCGCCCCGATCAGTCCGGGCCAGATCTACGACGCCAACCGTTACCTGCTGTCCAGCCTGGCTGTCCGCGCCGGCGCGACCGTGACCGATCTCGGTATTCTTGCCGATGACAGGACGGCCACGGTGCTGGCGTTGCATGCAGCCGTGGCCGACAGCGACCTGTTGCTGACCTCGGGCGGGGTCTCGACTGGCGACGAGGACCACGTGAAGGCCGCAGTCGAAGCGGTGGGCCGGTTGGTGTTCTGGCGACTGGCCATCAAACCCGGCCGCCCCGTCGCCATGGGCGTGATCCATGGCGTGCCACTGGCCGGACTTCCGGGCAACCCAGTGGCGGCCTTCATCACCTTCGCGCTTGTCGTGCGTCCGTTGATTGCCCGTCTTGCCGGCGAGACCTGGGCGCGACCGGTCACGTTCCCGGTGCGGTCCGCGTTCGCCTATCGCAAGAAGCCCGGCCGACGTGAGTACGTGCGCGTGCGCCTGGTCCGAGCCGCCGACGGTGTGATGGAGGCCCACAAACATGCCCAGGACGGCGCCGGCATCCTCACGTCCCTGACCACGACGCATGGGTTGGTGGAGGTACCCGAGACCGTCACAGCAATCGCCCGCGGTGATACGGTCGGTTTCCTTTCATACGATGCGCTGATTTGAGATCTCGTCTACGCAGAGCCGGTCGGACCAACGGGGTCGGGCGAGAACCTACTGGTTAGTGGCGCCTGTGCTACCGAAAGTCTCATTCGAGCTGGCGCAGGCGCATAAATGCGGTAGCTTTGCCGGGATGATCGACCTCTTCAAGCCGCTCGGTGGATGGCTCGTCGGACTGTTCAGATAGCATGCGGGTCGCGAGGCCGAGACCAACCATCGCTTGGCGACGGATGGTGGGATGGCGATCTTGCTGTCGAACCGTTGCAGAATACCGTCCCAATGACGCTTCACGGTGCGCGCGGCGTCGATGGCTGGTGCGATTTGGCATGGGTGGCTCAGAAGTACCGTTTCTTCAGTCAGCTGGCCCCAGCCTGCACAGATGGCTTGTCATAGAGCTCCTGAAAGGCGAGGCGGATCTGATACGTACGGGCAGTCTTGAGGTGGCGCGTGGGCAACCAATCCGTAGTGGACTGGTAACACCACGGTGGTCGCCAACTCCAATCACCGCGCTCGACACTTCGGTATACTTTGACTGCGCAGCGGAGCATCGGGTTATGTCACGCGCATCACCGACCAGTTCTCTCATCTCACCTTCGCCGCGGATTGGCGGCGGTGGCGAGCGGCGAGGTGATATCCGCGAACGACACAGCCATCGAGGTCCTCACATCGATGACCGTAGGCACCCGCGCCTTCAGCGCCGCTTCGAGCGCCGGACGCAATGTGGAGGGTTCGGTCACGCGCACACCGTTGCACCCCATTGCACGCGCGTTGGCGCCATGATCGAAGTCCTTGAACTCCGCGGCGAACGGGCCGGACCCGTGATACACCCAGCCCAACGCATTGTTGTTGAACACGACAACGACGATCGGAATGTCCTGTTCGAGCGCGGTCATCAATCCATTCATCGTCATGGCAAAGCCGCCGTCGCCGCACACCGCGACAACCGGGCGATCGGGATGCACCAGCTTGGCGCCCAGCGCGGCCGGAATGGCGAAGCCCATCGGGCCGGAGCCCGCCGCCTGCAGGAAACCGCCGGCCTGCTTGGTCTGATAGAAGTGCGTCATCATGATGCGGTTCTCGCCAGCATCGCAGGTGACGATGGCGTTGTCCGGCAGCGTGCGCATCAGTTCGCCGATCGCCCGCTGCGGCAGGATCGGTGCATCGTCGGCGAAGTAGCCCGGCGAGTTGAAATAGCCCTTCTCCGCGCGCCATTTGGCCACCCGAGCCTCGCCGGCTTGGCGGCGTCCCCCCGCATGCCGCGCGACCGCCTCGTGCAGTTGCTGCATGACCCGCGCGGCGTCGCCGAGCAGCACGTGCTCGGCCGGGAACGTCCAGGATGCGTTGCGCGGCTCGATATCGATCTGGATGAAGGTCTGGCGCGTCGGGTCCAGCAGATCGCGATTTTCCCACGCCGTGTCGCTCGGCCCGAGCTTGGTACCGACCGCCAGCACCAGATCGGCCTCGGCGAGGCAGGCATTCGCCGCTTCGGTACCGAATGTGCCGAAAACCCCCAGCGCCAGACTATGTGTCTCGGCAAAGCAGCCCTTGCCCGCGGCCGTCGTCACCACCGGCAGACCTGCAGCCTCGGCCAGACCGAGCAAATGATCGTAGCCCTGTGCGATGCGCACCCCGTTGCCGGCGATCACCACCGGTCGCTTGGCGGCAAGCAACGCCTTTGCGGCGGCGGCCACACGCGCCGCATCGGCCGCCGGTGGCGGGGGCGGCAGATAATAGCGCGTGGGATACAGCCCC
>DATMND010000200.1:0-9154 GCA_035569235.1 Acetobacteraceae bacterium
CACGGGAATGCCGACAAATGAGTTGCTGGCCTTTTTATACCGCCAGCATCCGCTCGACCGCGCGCCGCGCCCGAACAGCCACCGCCGGGTCGATCGTGACTTCGTAGCGCATCTCCTCCAGCGCGCTACGAATGTTCGCCAGCGTGATTCGTTTCATGTGCGGGCAGAGATTGCACGGGCGCACGAACTCGACGTCGGGGTGGTGCACCGACACGTTGTCGGCCATTGAGCACTCGGTGATGAGCACCACCCGCGCCGGCTTCTCCCGCCCGACATACGCTGCCATATCGGCAGTCGAGCCGGCATAGTCCGCCTCGGCAACCACCTCCGGCGGGCATTCGGGATGCGCCAGCACCACGACGCCGGGATGGTCGGCGCGCAGGGCGCGGATCTCGGCGGCGGTGAAGCGCTCGTGCACCTCGCAGTGGCCGGCCCAGGTGATGATCTTCACACCGGTCTGCGCAGCGATGTTCTGCGCAAGATACTCGTCGGGCAGCATGATCACGCACTCCACGCCGAGCGATTCGATGACCTTGCGCGCGTTGCCCGACGTGCAGCAGATATCGGACTCCGCCTTCACCGCCGCCGATGTATTGACATAGGTCACCACAGGCACGCCGGGATAGCGCTCGCGCAGCAGGCGCACATCGGCCGCAGTGATCGATTCCGCCAGCGAGCAACCGGCGCGGGTGTCGGGGATCAGTACAGTCTTCGCCGGGTTCAGCATCTTCGCGGTCTCGGCCATGAAGTGCACGCCGGCCAGCACGATCACCTCGGCATCTACTTTCATCGCCTCGCGCGCAAGGGCAAGGCTGTCGCCCACTATGTCGGCGACGCAGTGATAGATCTCCGGCGTCTGGTAGTTGTGCGCCAGGATCACCGCGTTGCGCCGGCGCTTCAGCGCCAGGATCGCGTCGATATCGTCGGCGAACACCGGCCATTCGATCGGCGGGATGACGGACTTCACGCGATCATACAGCGGCGCGGTGCGGGCCAGGGTTTCGGCGTATGACATCGGACACCTCTCTTATGCTCTATCTGAGCATTTCTGTTCCTTATGCTAGTGCTGAGTATAAGGATGTCAAGGGGCAGGGCGTCATGCGTCGGGGGTCGATGCAATTATAGTCCGAGGTCAGCGAGCAAAGGCGGCAGGTCGCGCGACGTGTGCAACACTCGCAGAATCCGCGGCGGACTCGTTTCCGCCGTATAGACCAGCAGATAGGGAAAGCCACGCAACAACAGGAATCGATGCCGGCCAGATCCCGGATGAGGCCGCGCCGCGCCAATCCCTGGCCTCGCGCCGATCTGCGTCGCGGCCTGTCCTATCGCGTTCCTCAGCGCTCGCGCAGTAGTCGGATTGTCCTTTGCGATCCAATCGACAGCTGCTCGTACATCCGCCTGAGCAGCCGGGACGAAGACCGCGGGGCTGCTCATTCCCTCGGGCGGCTGGCAGCCTCGATGGCTTCGTCGAGGTCTTGCATGACCTCTTCCATGGTGAGAAAGCCTTCACGCTCGCCCTCGGCTTCAGCCGCGTCGAGGATGGCCAGGAATTCACGGCGCTGTTGCTCGACCTGCTGGAGCAGGCGCAGCGCGGCGCGGGTCACCTCGCTGACGCTGTTGTAGCGCCCGCTCTGCACGCAGCTTTCGGCGAAACGCTCCAGCTCGGGGGTAAGGCTGACGTTGGGCATGGATGTCAATGTATGACATCCGTACGCCCCTGCCAAGGACCTCCGCTACCGCGCCAGAGGCAGCTTGCTGCCGGTTACCGCCCGCTCGGCGACCACATCGCGGCGGAAGCGGACCAGCTTGGCGGGACGGCCGCCAGTCTCCGTGGCTCGCTCGCCGGTTTCCTCCACCAGATCCTGCTGTTCGATCAGACGTCGAAAGTTCTGCTTGTGGAGCCGACGCCCGGCCAGCGCCTCCACGGTCCGCTGCAATTGCAGCAGCGTGAAGCGTGGCGGCATGAGTTCGAACACCACGGGGCGGTATTTGATCTTGGCGCGCAGCCGAGCGATGCCGGTCGCCAGGATGCGGCGATGATCGTGGGTCATCGGTTCGCCATCGACCGGCTCCGCCGCCTGCGGCGATTCGGGCACGAGGCCGGCCTCCCACAGCAGCTCATAGCGTTGCAGGACAAGTTCCTCGTTCCAGGCTCTCCCGTCTTGGCCGAACGTGATGCTGGCCCGCCGCGTCCGCTCGCGACGGGTCGGCGCATCCTCGGCCGCCTCCGCCCAGGCGCGCAGCCGTGCATCGATGGCGGCCGTCACGTCGGTGGAATCCTGCCCGCGGCGGTCCTCCCATGGGAAATAGCGGTACCAGCCTTGCCAGCCGACGCCCGGCTCGCCCGCGGCGCGAACCTCGCGCGTCAGACCGAGATAGCTGATGGACACGGTCCGCTGGTTCAGAGCAGTCCGGTCCCGGTCGGCAAAGGTGTAAAGCTGTTCGACATAGCCGAGCGGATGATGGGTCTGCCGCTCCACCCAGGACCGTGTGCCGGCCTGCAGCGACCGGTGGGTCAGCTCGAACGGGCCGGACGGCAGGGCGCTTCCGTCGTCGATCGTCAGCACGCGCGGTTCGCCGCCGGTGACTGCGACGATCACCGCGATCAGTTCGGCGATAGCCTCCGCCGAGGCAACCGGCGCCACAGTGTGGCGTGTGCGGACCTGGTCCATGCGATTCGCTGTGTCGGGAACCCGCCCAGTCATCGCATGCCTGGAGCCGCCGCGCCAAGGACGATTCATCCGGGTCGTTGACCGGTGCCCGTCTGGTGGCTAGGCCATGTCGCTATGCTGACGCTGTACGGCTTTCTGCGCTCGGGCAACGTCTACAAGGTTCGGCTGCTGATGGCGCAACTCGGCATCCCGCATCGGCGCATCGAGGTGAGCCAACTGACCGCCGACACGGCCCGGCCCGAGTTCCGCGCCATCAATCCGATCGGCAAGGTGCCGACGCTGGTGTTCGACGATGGGCGGATGCTGTCGGAGAGCGGCGCCATCCTCCATTACCTCGCCGCCGGCACGCGATTTTGGCCGCACGATCGCTGGCAGCAGGCGCAGGTGCTGCGCTGGATGTTCTTCGAGCAGTACAGCCACGAGCCCGCGATCGCGGTGAACCGCTTTCTTCGCGTTTATACCCGCACTGATGACCGGACGGGCCAGATCGAGGCGAACCATCGGCGCGGCATGCACGCGCTTGCGGTGATGAACGCGCATCTCGGAGCGGCCAACTGGTTCGGTGCTGACACTTACTCGATCGCGGACATCGCTTTGTACGCCTATACCCACGTTGCCGACGAAGGCGGGTTCGATCTTGCTCCGTCCGCCAACGTCCGCCGGTGGCTGGAAAGGGTGCGCAGCCAACCAGGACACATCCTGCTGATGCAGGAAACCAGCGCCGAACCGGTCATGGATCTCGATGGACTTCCTGTCAGCGCTGCGCCGGCGGCCTGACGCCGTCATCGACCGCGACTGCTTCCCCCGGGACGCTTCCCGTGGTCCGCGACCTGGAAACGCTGGCCTTCACCACACCGGTGACGTTCCTGGTGGGCGAGAACGGCAGCGGCAAGTCCACATTGCTGGAGGGAATTGCCGCCGGGATGGATGCGGTGGCGGCCGGTGCGTGGGACTTGCGGCGTGACCCGACCCTGCGGGCCGCGCGCGATTTTGCCGCTGGCTTTGTGTTCGCGCGTCGCCGGCACGCCCGCACGCGGCTGTTCCTGCGCGCGGAGGACATGTTCGGCTACACCGGACGGCTGTGCGCGGATATCGCCGAACTCGGCGAGATCGAGCAGGACCTGGCGAAGCTGCCGGAAGGGCCTGGCCGCGATCGCGCGACCGCGATGGCGCGTGGCGAGCGTGCGGCCCTGACAAGCCGCTACGGCGCCAATCCCGATGCGCGCTCGCATGGCGAGACATTCCTGGCCCTGCTGCAAACGCGGCTGGTGCCGAATGGGCTCTATTTCCTGGACGAGCCGGAGACGCCATTGTCGCCGACGCGTGTGCTGGCACTGATCGCGCTGCTGGTTGATCGCGTGCGGCAGGGCTGCCAGTTCGTCATCGCCACGCACTCGCCGATCCTGATGGCGATGCCTGGCGCGACGATCCTGTTGGCTGAAGGCGGACAGCTCCGCGAAACCGACTGGAACGATCTTGAGCACGTGCGGGTGACACGGGCCTTCCTGTCCAACCCGGCCGCGCATCTGCGCCGGCTGACAGGCAACTGATACCAGCGGCCCTATCCATTGACCGCTCCCCGACCCTTCTCGGATGTTCCGGCCAGGCGCCCTAACGGCAAATTCAGGTTGCCGTCGGTCGGTGGCTCTCGACCCCAAGAGGACATGTGCTACGAAAGCGGGGCGCCAACGATAATAGCTGAAATCCCGCCCGCGGCGGGCGCCTGCAATGACAGTAACCCGGGAGGACACCGATTATGGATCCGATCAGACGCAATATCCTGACGACGGGGGCCGTAGCAGCGATGGCGGCCGCGGCACCGCAAGTGTTTGCTCAGCAGGCTGACCCAGGAGGAGGTTTCAAGTTCTACGAAAAAGGCAACGTCCGCATCCGATATCAGGACGTCGGCTCCGGCTTTGCGCTGCTGGTTGTCCCGGGCGGCGGGTTGAACTCGCGCATCAGCAATTGGGCGACCGCGGTCATCAACGCGAGGGATGAGTTCAAGAGCGACTTCCGCTGCATCACCATGGACCAACGCAACGCCACAGGCGGCGAATCAACGGGGCCGATTCCGGTCGATGACCCGTGGGATGCTTTCGCCGACGACCAATTGGGACTGATGGACCACCTCGGCATCCGCCAGTTCTTCTTCTTCGGCAACTGCATCGGTGGCTCGTTTGCCCTCAAGCTGATGGAGCGGGCCCCGGACCGCGTCGTCGCGGGGGTGCTGAGCCAGCCGATCGGCCACCGGCCTGAGAGCCCGGACGTGATGTACGATTTGAGCCGCGATGTCTGGGCGAAGGAATTCCGCGCGAGGCAGCCTGAGGTGTCGATGGAAACCATCGAGAAATACCTGACCAACCTTTACCGTGTCCGGCCCGACTTCGTGTACAGCGTGTCGCGCGAGTTCGTGCGTAATTGCCAGACTCCGATGCTTGTCCTGCCGGACGACACCGCGGCGCACGCGTACCAAACGGCCGTCGACATCGCATCGCTGGCGCCGAATGCCGAGGTGACGGTGTATCCCTGGAACAATCCTCCAGAATTGAAGGCGCGGACCATCAACCGGGTGCGTGCCTTCATGAAGGCACATCTGCCTATGACGGCGGCCCGTTAGTATAGGTCGCGGCGCGATTTCACGTTTGCTGCCTGGTGATCAATTGGTGACGAAACGGAACCCCGCCGGATGAACGGCGGGGTTGCCGAACTCAAGGCCAGGCGGGTCGACCGAGCGGACGGTGGTCGCTGATCAGCGGCAGTGAACCCGCCAGGTAAATGGTACTGCTGTGTGTCATCCAGGGCGAGATCGCCAATCTTCGGCTGCATGCTTTGCACGAGGGCAAGCCGATCGTCGTGCGCCGGGCTCCATATGGCGTGGAGCTTCCCGCCAATGACGGGCCAAGCCCTGTCGGCTTCCGAATCGGTGGCGCGCCAGCGCTCATCGCGAGCCAACATAGCGGCGCCGTTCCGAACTCGACCCCAACTGGCCTGTCAATACGGGGGATTCGATATCACCGAGGCGGCTGTACCCGTTTCGTCCGTATCGGGGCATTGGCCGCTGTTGCGAGGAGTTGAGGCGCAGACTGAGAGATGAGCCAGCTGCCCGGACAAGCTCTGAATTCCCCTGCGTCGGATTGATCTAGGTCAATGCGAGGCGCTGGCGTCTATGCTTGTGATGATACCGTCGTGAAGAGGTGGCGGTGGATGCACCCCTATAGGGCGATGTCGATCTCTGCTGAGACGGTTTCGGGGGCATGGATGATGCAAACAGTTGCGGGCGGCGGGTTTGCCACCGTGCGAGACCGGGTCCCCCTCGACCACGGTCTGACCGTCGGCCGTGAGGCGATGTTCGGGCAGGTCGTCCTCGATCATCCGAATGTCTCGCGCCGCCTCGCGGCGTTTGAGATAGTGGATGGAACCATTGTGCTGCGTGACCTCGGAGGCACCAACGGTACCTATGTCAACGGCGAACGTTTGCGCAGCGCTCGTCTCCTGGTCCAGGGAGACCGCATCGATATCGGCCCATTCCAACTGACGTTTGATGGTACCGCGCTGACCAGGGTGGGGCGCGTTGGCAATGTCGAGCTGGTGGTCCGGGGCGTCAGCTACGACGTGCGCTGCAGACAGGCCGACGGATTACCAAGACGTATCCTGCACGGCGCCAACTTGCGTGTCCTCCCGTCCGAATTTGTCGCCATCATCGGTGCCAACGGCTCAGGCAAGTCCACGTTGATGAACATCATGGCCGGCCGGTTGCTTCCGAGCGAAGGAACGGTCCTGCTCAACGATCGTGACCTGCACGCCAATTTTCAGGCCTTGAAGCAGGACATCGCCTTTGTGCCGCAGCAGGACGTGCTCCACGAGCAGCTAACGCTGCGCCAGGCGCTCGACTACACGGCGCAACTTCGGCTGCCGCCGGATACCACTGTCGAGCAGCGCAACGCAGCAGTGAACGACGCCGCGCGCAGCGTCGATCTGCACGATCGGCTCGATCAGCGCATTGGCGCGCTAAGCGGAGGGCAAAAGAAGTGCGCCAGCCTGGCCAGTGAGATTCTCAACCGCCCTAGCCTGCTGCTGCTCGACGAAGTTACCAGCGGGTTGGACGAGAGCACCGACTGGCAGATCATGCGCCTGCTTCGGCGCCTGGCCGATGACGGAGTAACCATTGTTGTCGTCACTCACACCTTGGCGAACGTGACGGAGTTTTGCGACAAGGTCATCTGCATGGGTCGCGGCGGCCAGCTAACCTTCGTTGGCGCCCCCTCCGAGGTGCTGGAATTCTTCTCGGTGCACCGATTGGGAGAGGTGTTTGACCGCACGGAGGAGCTTGGTGCCGAGTGCTGGCGTGCCAGGTTCGAAGCAGACGTTAGCGCCACAATCAATCTGCCGACCGCCGCCGAGCCTCACGGCTCCGTTCGGTGTCCGGCATGGCGGCACCCTCGCGATCCGGCGTTCGCCACACTGCTGCGTGTAATGCGCCAAACGGCCATTCTGCTACATCGGAATACCACGTTGTTGCTGTCCGATCGTCGCACGTTGGTGATGGCTGCGGCTCAGAGTGTGCTGATCGGCGGCCTGATGGGCTACGCGTTCGGCAACTTCGGGACGGGGCAGGAGCGAGTTAACGCCGAGAACGCTCTTCTGCTGCTGCTTTGCCTGAGCGCGATCTGGCTCGGCTGTAATGCCGCGTCGAAGGATATCGTTGGCGAACTTGCGATTTACCGGCGTGAAAACGACATCAATCTGTCCACTGCCGCGTTCATCCTTGCGAAATACCTCGTGTCCTGCGTGTTCACCGTGTTGCAACTTGCTGTTGTTTATGTGCTTGTGGCCGCGCTGGCGGCCGGGATCCCAGGTGATCGGCTGCAACAATTCATGCTGCTGACGATCGGTGCGATGGCGGGCACAGCGATGGGATTGGTGATCTCGGCGTTTGCCAATACGCGAGATCAAGCGACCACGATCGTTCCTCTGGCCTTGGTTCCGCAATTGATCCTGGCCGGGGTGCTGGTGCCAAAGCTACCCGACCTTGCCACAACGGTGGCCAAGATAGCGGTTAGCGGCTACTGGCTGACCGAAGCGATGAAGTCGGTGTTCATCAGTGCCAAGGGACCAATCCGAACAATGAATGCACACACAGGCACGTTGATGAACATGACTGCGGAGCCGGCCGCTTACGGAGCCGCAATTGTCGCCGTGCACGCATTGACCTTTTTGCTGATCGCCTACCTGGTGACGCTGATGCGCCACGGGAGGCATGGCCGCTGTGCCTGAGCCTGTCTGCCCGCAATGCCGGCTTGACGGGCCTGATACACACAGCCGACGTTTCTGCCGCTCCAGGCGGCATGCTTGAACTTTCGGCGGAAGCACGTGCGGTTACCACCAGCGGGCTTTCCGAACCCTCACGGTACCGGCGGTTTCGACAAGGAAGGAATGTTCAGGCCGATCAGTGCGATCCGGCGTCGTAAGCTAGCGCCCGCAGTCGTCGGAGGAGCCGGCGCTGAGCTTCCGGCCGGAGTAAGGTGCCAACGTGCGTGGGTCGGCCTCCTTACCGGTCTTCTCGGGCATCCATACGATCAAATCTGCGACGAACTTGCTCTTGCACAGCTTGTTCCCGTTCTCCAGTACAGGATCATCCGGCGGAAGTGACCCTGTAGCGGTCAGCCATGACCTACTTTCTCTTGGGCTCGGGCCTGAACTGCACCTGACCGGCTCGCGCTAGCGATAGCGACTTTCCGTTCTGGCATGGGCTCATTCGTGCACCAACGCTCGCCTACCGATCATGCCGGCCATGACTGGCCTCGGCAGCTTTGCCGCCAGGCCCAAGCACTCTGCCCGGGCCCTCTGGACACGAACCTGCTGTGCTCGCCAAGCTCGCGTGGCACAGAGGAGCTTCCCCGATGACGATCATCGATTCACAGGTCCATGCCTATGAGGCGAACACGGCGAAGCGGCCGTGGCACAGCGTGCCGAACTGGCCCGACCATGTCACGGGTGACGAGATGGTGGCGGCGATGGACAAGGTCGGCGTCGACGGCGCGATCTTCATCTCCGCCTTTGGCCTGTACCAGTACGACGCCAGCTATGCCGTGGAGGTGCAACGGGCGCATCCCGACCGGTTCGCCATCGTCAAGCCGGTCAACCCGGACGATCCGGCGGTGGCGGATGTCATCGCTGAGTGGAAGCAGACACCGGGCGCGGTCGGCATCCGCATCATGCTGCCGAAAGAGACGGGGCGCGCGCCGGATGATCCGGGCCTCGACCGGATCCTGCGTGCGGCCGTTCGTTACGATTTACCGGTCAACGTCTTGTTCTGGGATAATCTGGACGTGGGCACCGCGCTGATCGACCGTCACCCCGAGACGCGATTCATCATCGACCATCTGGGCATCCTGCAGCCGCGCGTGCCGCCTGCGCCGCCGCAGCCCTGGGCCGACCTGCCGAAGGTGCTGGAACTCGCCAGGCGCGCGAACGCGGTGATT
>DATMND010000201.1:0-3071 GCA_035569235.1 Acetobacteraceae bacterium
GTTCAACTGCTACACCAGATCGGAAATCGATTTAAAATAGTCGCATGTCCAAACTCGGATTGCGGTTAACACCTCACGGACGCCTTAGCGTTGAGGAACGGGATGATGCGCCGGACATCGACGCCGCGGCGTCGATTCGTCTGATCGACGCGTTTGCCCGGGGGAGCGGGTATGGGCTGGTGTGGCTCGGCGCCGCCGAGGTGGGGCAGGCATTGCCCCCTTTGTTTGTTTGGTGGCGTGACTTCGCGGCCCTGTACGTCGGGTCGCTTTGTCTGCACGCGTCCGGCATGGACTCGGAGGGGCCCCGAAGGCTGCCGAATGTTCCGACGCCAACTGCTGCGGAACTCTCATCTCTGGTGTTGACCGCGCCGATAATGGCGGGGGCCGAATATCTGACCCAGGATGTCTTGCTGGCGTTGTGGGATGAGATGGAGCGAGCCTTCGCTGCGTCTCTTACCGCCGCTAAGATCGGATTGCAGGCCTTCCTGACCACCCTGAATCGGGCGTGGAACCTGGTCGGTCGGGTGCATTTCAATCTGGCGGAAAACCGCCGCGATCCCGACCAGCCCTTCGCCTTTATGGCGACCTACACCACCCGCCTCTCCGCCCAGGCGAAGGTACAGCACGTCCCCCTCGGCCAAGCACTGCGCGAATACGCCGGAGCGGCGAACCGGGACAAGTTGCTATCCTTGCTCCTGCCGGTGCAACGCGCTGCGGAACATTGCGTCTGGCTGAAGCCGATGATCGATGCCGGTGATATTTTTCATCCGCTGCGCTGGGGACCCACGGAGGCGTCGCGCTTCCTCCACAGTGTCCCCGAGCTTGAAAGCGCCGGGGTGGTGGTCCGTATGCCCGTCTCTTGGCGCGCCAGCCGTCCCGCCCGACCGCAGGTAACCGCAACAGTCGGTGGTCGGGCGCCGTCGGCTGTCGGGCTGGACGGGCTGCTGGATTTTCAGATGAGCGTCATGCTGGATGGCGAGCCACTCACTGAGGCCGAGGTTACGACCCTGCTCGCCGGCACCGAGAACCTCGTGCTGCTGCGTGGTCAATGGGTCGAGGTCGATCAGGCGCGGCTTCAACGCACAATGGAACAGTTCCACGCAGCCGAGGAACTCGCGGCCCGTGACGGCCTCACCTTCGCGGAGGCGATGCGGATGCTGGCCGGCGCCGGCGTTACCCGGGACGACCCGGCCGCGACCGACACTGGCTGGGCGCGTGTAACCGCCGGCCCCTGGCTGGAGCAGACGCTGAAGGAATTACGCGCGCCGGACGGGGACGGAGCCGATCCCGGCCCAGCGCTGGTAGGGACGCTGCGTCCCTACCAGAAAACGGGAACCCGATGGATGAACCTGCTGGCAGGCCTTGGCCTCGGCGCCTGCCTGGCCGACGACATGGGTCTCGGGAAGACAATCCAGGTGCTATCTCTGCTGTTGGTGGAACAGGCGCGCGGCGCCAGGCCCCGGCCGAGCCTATTGGTGGCGCCAGCCTCCATGCTGGCCAACTGGGCAACGGAAATTGAAAAATTTGCCCCCGGCCTGAAGGCTGCGATCGTACATCCTTCGGCGATGCCGGCACATCAGGTGAAGGCTTTCACCGCCGAACAGGCGTCGGAGTATGATCTGGCAATCACAAGCTATGGCTCTTTGCTGCGTATCCCCATGTTCGCGGAGACAGATTGGCGGTTTGTCATTCTGGATGAGGCGCAAGCGATTAAGAACCCGAACGCCCGTCAGACCAAAGCGGCGAAGGCGCTGAAGGCAAAGGCTCGGATCGCGCTGACAGGGACGCCGGTCGAAAATCACTTGGGCGATTTGTGGTCGATCTTCGATTTCATCAACCCGGGTCTCCTGGGAAACGCCAAAGAATTCACCCGCTATACCAAAGGACTAGCCGAGCGGACGCATAATCCCTACGGCCCGCTGCGTGAGCTGGTGCGGCCCTACATCCTGCGCCGGATGAAGACCGACAAGTCGGTCATCGCCGACCTGCCTGACAAGACCGAGATCAAGGCGCTGTGCGGACTATCGCGCCGGCAAGCTGCGCTATACGGCCAGGCCGTCGAAGACCTTGCGAACAGCCTTGAGGCATCGGCAGGCATTCAGCGGAAGGGCATCGTCCTGGCGATGCTGATGCGGCTCAAGCAGGTCTGCAACCATCCCTCCCAATGGCTGAACGACAATGTCTGGGCGGAGAAAGATAGCGGCAAATGGGCACGCCTGCGTGAAATCGCCGAGGTCGTCGCTGCGCGGCAGGAAAAGATGCTGGTGTTCACGCAGTTCCGGGGGATGACCGGGCCGCTGGCCACCTTCCTGGGGCAGATTTTCGGTCGCACCGGCATGGTGCTGCACGGTGAGACCGCGGTGAAGAACCGCAAAAACCTGGTGCGGCGTTTCCAGGAGGATGAGGCGATCCCATTCTTCGTGCTGTCACTGAAGGCAGGCGGCACTGGTTTGACCCTGACCGCGGCATCCCATGTGGTGCATTTCGATCGCTGGTGGAATCCAGCAGTCGAGAACCAGGCTACCGACCGAGCGTTCCGGATCGGCCAAAAGAAGAACGTCCTGGTACACAAGTTCATCTGCCGCGGCACGGTAGAGGAGAAGATTGACGCCTTGATCGACTCGAAGCAGGGCTTGTCGGATGAGCTTTTGACGGGCGGCGACGAGATCAACCTGACCGAGATGACCAATGACGACATCATGCGAATGGTCAGCCTGGATCTTAACGCCGCGATAAAGGAGTAACGCTGATGTCGCGCTCCTTCGGAGGGTGGGCACCCTATGTGCCAGTCGCGGCGCGCCGCCGTAAAGCCGAACGCGAGATGGAGAAGCTCCGCAAGAAGGGCGCCGTGGTCTCGCCGGTGAAGATCGAGGGGCGACAGATCGCCAGAACGTTCTGGGGCAAGGCGTGGTGTGACAACCTGGAGAGTTATCGAGATTATGAGAACCGGTTACCACGTGGGCGCACCTACGTGCGCAACGGCTCGGTGGTCGATCTACAGATCGCACCCCGCGAGGTAACGGCAATCGTCAGCGGGTCGAAGATCTATAAGGTGAAGGTCAGCATCGGAG
>DATMND010000202.1:0-20630 GCA_035569235.1 Acetobacteraceae bacterium
CCTATGAGACGGTCACCGACAGGTCGGGCGCGCTGCCGCTGCTGGCGCCGATGAGCGAGGTCGCGGGACGGATGTCGGTGCAGGTCGGCGCTCACTGCCTGGAGAAGGAGCAGGGTGGCGCCGGCGTATTGCTCGGCGGCGTGCCCGGTGTGGCGCCGGCGAAGGTCGTCGTGCTGGGCGGCGGCGTGTCGGGCACCAACGCCGCGCGCATGGCGGTGGGGCTGGAAGCCAGCGTCACCATCATCGACAAGTCACTGCCGAGGCTGAAGGAGCTGGACCTGCAGTTCGGCCCGCGCGCGACCACGCTGTTCGCGACCTTCGAGGCGATCGAGCAGCAGGTGCTCGCGGCCGATCTGGTGATCGGCGCGGTGCTCGTCCCCGGCGCGGCGGCGCCGAAGCTGGTGACGCGCGAGATGGTGCGGCAGATGCGTCCCGGTTCCGTGCTGGTGGACATCGCGATCGACCAGGGCGGGTGCTTCGAGACCAGCCGTCCGACCACGCATTCCAATCCGACCTATGTCGAGGAAGGTGTGGTGCATTACTGCGTGACCAACATGCCTGGCGCGGTTGCACGCAGTTCGACCTTTGCGCTGACCAATGCGACACTGCCATTCGTCATCGCGTTGGCGGAGAAGGGCTGGCGGACAGCTTTGGCGGACGATCCGCATCTGCTGCACGGGCTGAATGTGCATGGCGGCGCGGTGACCTACGAGGCAGTGGCGCGCGATCTTGACCTGCCCTATGCACCGGCGGCGATGCTGCTGGCGGCTTGAAGAAGGAAGCATATTCACCGCAGAGGGCGCAGAGATTTTCTAACTCTGCGCCTTCTGCGCCTCTGCGGTGGGTCTTCTTTGTACGTTACCCGCGCGCTCCGGTTTGCCCGTAAGTTCTATACCGTTCGTGCGCGGCGCGCATTTCGTCAGCCGTCAGCAGCCGCACAGTGCCTGCAGACCGCGCCAGCAAGTACTGTCGGCACAGCGTCTCCAGGACGACCGCCGAGGACAGCGCACGGTCCGCGGTTGGCGCGTGGACGATCATGCCGTGGTTGGCGAGCAGACAGGCGGTGCGTCCTGCAAGTGCCGCCACCGCGAGCCGCGCAAGTTCCGGCGTGCCGAACGTGACGTAGGGGGCGCAGCGCACATCGTCGCCGCCGAAATTCGCCACCATGTAGTGAAACGGCGGCAGCGGCTCGTTCAGGCATGCAAGCGCCGTGCAGGCATCGGCATGGGTGTGCACGATGCACTGCGCCGCCGGATAGGCAAGATAGATTGCCGCATGCATCGCCCATTCGCTGGAGGGCGCCGCCGTACCCTTCACGTCGCCGGCAAGGGTCATCGCCACCAGACCATCAAGTTCCAGCGTGTCCGCCGAACAACCGGAGGGCGTGATGATCATGCCCTTGCGAATGCGGTGGCTCACATTGCCGGAACTGCCGGCATTCAGCCCGCGGCGGCCAGCCTCGCCATAGACTTTGACGACGTCCCTGCGCGCCTGAGCTTCCGTCACATCAGGAACACGCCCTTGCCGTCCGACTGGTGGTCGAACAGCTTGTATGCCTCCTCCGCGTGATCGAGTTTCCAGCGATGGGTGAACAGCCGGTCGACGTCGATCTTGCGTTCGACAACGAACTGCGCGCATTCCGCCTGGATAATGTTTGAAAAGGTCCACGATGCGATCAGCGTAAGCTGCCGACGCAGCAGATGCGGACTGACGTCAACCGTCACATTGCCGCCCTCGCCGACGAAGCACATCGTACCCCACACCTTGGTGCTGCGTATGGCGTTCAGCCGCGCTTCCGGATTGCTCGAGGTGTCAAGCGTCAGGTCGGCGTAGCGGCCATGGGTCAGGTCCTTGATCGCCGCCACCGGATCGTTTGAACCGGGGTCCACCACTTCGTCCGCACCGAACTCCTTCGCCCGCTCCAGGCGCTGCGGGTTCACGTCGAGCGCGATGACCCGCGCGCCCATCGCCTTCGCGAACTGCGTGCCGGCCAGGCCGACCGGTCCCTGGCCGAAGATAGCGATGATGTCGTTGCCCGAAAGGCGCATACGGCGCAGCGCGCTGTACGCCGTGCCAGACCCACAGGAGATCGCCGCGCCGGCGGAAAAGCTGATCTCGTCGGGCAGCGGCACCAGGGTATTCGCCGGAACCCTCAGATACTTCGCGTGCCCGCCATGGGCGTTGCTGCCATAGACCTTCACCGGCACTTCCTGGCAGAGCTGCTGCCAGCCGGAGCGGCAATGGTTGCACTGGGTGCAGCCCTGGTAGTGGTGCACCATCACTCTGGCGCCGACACGGGCCTCCTTTTCCGATACGCCAGGACCGACCGCGGCAACCACGCCGCAGGGTTCGTGACCGGCGATCACCGGATCGGGGTTCTGCGGGAAACCCGTGGCGGCGCGCTCCGTCCCCTTCGGCCGGCGATACTGATGCAGGTCACTGCCGCACATGCCGGATGCCTTCATCTCGACCACCACTTCGTCCGCACCGGGCGTGGGGTCGGGGAACTCCATCGTCTCCAACTCACGACCGCCGGTGAACACTACGCCGCGCATGGTTTCCTCCCTTGCTCGATGGCTTGATGCTAAAGCGCGTCCACGGCGACGGGAAGCTTGAGCATTCTCGCGGAGTGCGGCTACAGCTCCGGCCGCCTGGTGCGTGTACCTGCCGCCTGCTCGAACTGGTGGCCGACACGCAGCACGGTCGCATCGCCCCACGCCGGCCCGATGATCTCCAGGCCGAGCGGCAGCCCAGCCGTCGTGAAACCACCGCACACCACCATCGACGGAACGGCTGCGACATTCGCCACCGTCGTGATCAGAGGCCGGGCGAACCCGTCATCCGGTCTCTGCTCGTTCAGCAGCGGCGCCGCGCCAGCGGTTGGCGCCGTGATCAGCACATCGAATTTCTCGAATGCCTTGGCCGTCGCTGCGATCAGGTCGGTACGCCGACGCTGCGCGGTGATGTAGTCCGCCGCACGGATCAGCGCACCGGCCAGGACGCGCACCCGGAATACGCGCGAATAGTCGGACAGGCGGGTCTTCAGTGTCGCCTCATGCAGCGCGTAGGCCTCCGACGAGATGATCACCCGACCGACCGCGTTGTAGTCCTGCACCGGCGGCAGGGTCGCCTCCTCGACACGGCACCCGAGCCCCTTCAGCGTGCCAACCGCCCGATTGATCATGTGCAGCATCTCGGGCGAGGCCGGCACGTCGTGTTCGTAGAAGCGCCGAAGCAGGCCGATCCTCAACCCTTTCAGCGGCTTGGCGATGGCACTGGCGTATGCGACCTGCGGCGCGGCCACCGAGGCGGGATCGGCCAGGTCATGACCCGCGAGCGCATCGAGCAGGATGGCGCAGTCCTGTGCCGTCCAAGCCATGGGGCCCGCGGTGTCCAGGCTTGGCGCAAGCGGGATGACCCCGCGACGGGACACCAGGCCCGGCGTCGGTTTGATGCCGGCGATGCCGCAATATGCCGCCGGCAGACGGATCGACCCGCCGGTATCCGAGCCCAGCGCTCCAAGAACCAGCCCCGCGGCCACGGCGGCGCCCGAACCGGAGCTCGATCCGCCGGTGAAACGCCTGACGTCCCAGGGATTGTGCGCTGGAGGCCAGGGAAGGTCGAAAGCCGGCCCGCCGATGGCGAATTCGTGGGTCGCGAGCTTGCCCATCATGACCGCGCCCTCGGCGTGCAGCCGACGCACCGTCTCGGCGTCCTTGGCTGGGACGTTGTCCGCCAGAATCCTGGAATGCGCGGTGGTGCGCACGCCGGCGGTCTCGTAAATGTCCTTGTAGCCGAGCGGAATGCCCAGCAGCGGTCCCTTGCGCCCCGCCATCACGGCCCGTTCGGCCGCGCGTGCCGCGGTGAGGGCCTGGCGTTCGGTCACCAGCAGGAAGGCGTTCAGCCGAGGGTCGGTCGTCTCGATCCTGGCCAGCAGGTCTTTCACCAGTTCGACCGGCGAAAGTCGCTTCGCGGCGATCAGCCTGCCTGCCTGGGCGATGGTAAGGAACGGCGGTACGCTGCCCGTCATCGCCCACGCTTGCCGGACTTGCGTCCCGCCCGCTTGGCGGCGCCTCGCTTGGGCGTCGCGGTGGCCCTTGCCTTGGCCTTCACAGCCGTGCGGGAGCGCGCAGCCGGCGCCTTCGCCTTCGTGACCGTGCCGGCCGGCTTGGGTCTTGTGATGGCCGCGGGAACCGGGGTGCGGGGCATCAGACGAAACGTGTATGCCATGTCGTCCGCCAGCGGCCGGTCGCGCGGCAAGCTGGCGATCAGACCGGCAACCTGGCGCCAGGCCAGCACGAGATCCGCCACCTGGCCAGGATTCAGCGCAAGACCGGCACGGGAGAGCAGGAGCTGCATCTCGCCAGGACTGAGCGGGGGGACCGACGCGGCCGGCGACACGGGCATGCGATTCGGCAACCTTTTTGAAACGGCCTTGAAACCCTAGTCAGCCGTGCCCGCAGCGGCAAGACGAAGTGCCCGGTTTTCTTCCCCGCTCGGATCAATTCGTTTGCCGGAGGCCCGGTCGAACACATGGAGATACTGGGGCTGGGGCCGGACAGTCAGGCGCTCGCCCGCTGGTGCGGCACCAGCCAGTCTGACGACCAGCGACTGTTCCTCCCCGCCGGTCAGGTGGCCATGAACCAGCGTTTCCGAGCCAAGCGGCTCGATCAGATCGATCAGCAGATCGAAGCCGTCGGGGGCGGGCTCCAGATGCTCGGGGCGTATGCCGACAATCAGGGGATGCCCGTCCGTTCCCCGCCTTCGTCCATCGAAAAGTGGAATGAGAGGTCCGGCCTCTAGTTGTGCGGCGGTGCCGCCGCCTGCGAGCACGGCAGGCAGGAAGTTCATCGTCGGAGCCCCAATGAAGCCGGCGACGTAGATGTCCGCCGGGTGCTCGAACACCTCCATCGGCGTGGCGAGCTGGGCTGGCTGGCCCTGGTGGAGGACCAGCAGCCGATCGCCCAGTGTCATCGCCTCTACCTGGTCGTGGGTGACGAACAGGCTTGTCACCCCCAGCCGGCGCTGCAGCTTGCGGATCTCGGCACGCATGGCGAGGCGAAGTTTCGCGTCCAGGTTGGACAGCGGTTCATCGAACAGGAAGAGCTTTGGGTGCCGCACGATCGCGCGTCCCATCGCGACCCGCTGGCGCTGCCCGCCGGACAACTGCCGCGGCTTGCGTTCCAGCAGCGCGCCGATACCGAGCAGGCCTGCCGCCTCGTCCACCCTCCGGCGGATTTCGTCGCGGGACAGCCCGCGGATGCGCAGGCCGTAGGCCATGTTGTCGAACACGGTCATGTGCGGATAGAGCGCGTAGTTCTGGAACACCATGGCGATGTCGCGCTCGGACGGATCAAGGTTCGTGACGTCGCGCCCGCCGAGCACGACCCGGCCCGAGGTCGGGCGCTCGAGCCCCGCCACCAGGCGCAGCAGCGTGGACTTGCCGCAGCCCGAGGCGCCGACGATGACCAGCATCTCGCCGTCGGGCAGCGTGAGGTCGATGCCTTCCAGCACGTCGATCAGGCCGAAGCTCTTGCGCAGGCCTTGGAGTTCCAGGGTCGCCATGTCGGGCGCAGACTGCCATCCGATAGGGCCAAGGGGAAGGAAACGTCCGATGATCTGCGATGTCCACGCGCATTACATTCCAAAGGCGTTCAGCGACTTCATGGGCGATCGTTTTTCCCCGCGCATCGGCGTGGCGGCGCCGGCCGGGATTGCCCGGCATCCGGTTTCGGACTCGCCCGCCGACATCCACGGGCGGCTGGAACTGATGGAGGCCGCCGGGGTCGAGACGCAGATCCTGTCGCCGCACCATCCGCCATATCTGCCCGACGAAGCCGAGTGCGTGCGGGCGCTGCATCTGCTCAACGACGGGTATGCCGAGCTGGCGCACCGTTATCCGGGCCGGATCGCCTCGTATGTCATGCTGCCGCTGCCGCACATCGATGCGTCGTTGCGCGAGATGGAGCGCGGGTTCGAGCAGCTTGGCTGCGTCGGGGTCAACATGAATATTTCCTGTCTTGGCCGTTCGATCGCCGAGGCGGAGTTTGAACCGGTGTATGCCGAGATGAACCGGCGCGGCGCGATCCTGTTCGTGCATCCGTCGGTGACGGGCGTCTGTTCGCCGGTGATCAACGACTGGGGGTTCCGGGCGGCGATCGGGAACTCGGTGGAGGATGCGATGTTCGTGGCGCACATGATCGCGCGGCAGATCCCGCACCGGTATCCGAACATCAGGTTCATCGTGCCGCATCTCGGCGGGCCGATCCCGATGCTGCTGAACCGGCTGGATAAGCAGGGGGTGCGCGATCTCGGCGGGCTGGCGGAACTGCCGAGCGTGACGGCGCGGCGGTTCTGGTACGACACCGTGTGCTACGGCTCGAAGGCCGCATTCAGCTGCGCCTGCGAGGCGTTCGGCGTGGCGAAGCTGGTGACGGGAAGCGACTATCCGGTGCTGCAGGACTACGAGGAGTATCGGGAGACGTTCGCGTTCATCGAGCGCATAGGGTTGCCGGCGGCAGACGCGGAGCGGATCCTGCACCACAATGCACAGGAGCTGTTCGGTTTCCGGCATTGATGGCAGCGGCCTCTTGGGTTGCCGCTCTCGACCCCTCCCGGGCCGCCAACCGGCAATCGGTCGCGGAAATGGGACAGCGTTGTGGCGTCTATTCCGGCACGACTTCCTGCTCCCCCCAACCCTGCTCCGGATGTTCGCCTACGTCCGGCTCCATCTCTCCGATTTTGGTCAGGTCCGCCACCAGCGTGCCGTCCTCTTCTGTGGTTATCGCATCCACATAGCGCATTCCGAAGCGTATCTCTTCCGGCGCATAATTGCGGATTTCGTGCACCAACGTGGCGAGCATAGGATCGCGCGCTTCGAGCGACACGAACACTTGCGGGCGCGCCGCTACCACTTGCGCTGCGTCGTAGCCGTACAATGGGCTGCGCTCGTCCATCACATGCATGAGTGTCCAAGTGAGCGGGAAGACCGGAAGATGCGCGCGCTCAAGCCGCAGCTCTTGCGCGCGGCGGAAGAGTTTGCCTTCCGCAGTCGCCACGGATAGCAGTACGTTCAGCTTCGCTACTGCATCCAAAAGCACGTGTGTGCGTCCGTTCCCGACACGCAACATCAGCGTCGGCTTGCCGTTGTGCATCGCCACAACCGGATGGGAGGCGAACACGAACTTGGCGCGTGGCCGCGAGAATCGGACAAAGGTCAGGCCTGTCAGAATAGCCGTGAAGCCGAGCCCACAGACGATTTCGGTCGCCGCGATTACATGGCCGTACGGCGTGGCCGGATACATCTCGCCATAGCCGACCGTCGCCAGTGTCTCAATGCTGAAGAAGACCGCATCGGGAAAACTATATGGTCGAGCATTGGCCACCGAACCGGGCGCCAACCAAAAGAAAGTGGCGAAGACAACGTTCACCAGCAAATAAAATGCCAGCAGGGACGCGACGAATTGCGGCCACGTGAGTGCAACCGCGAGATGGTAAGGGTCTCGCATATCGAAGCGAGAAACCCCCTTCTTCTTGAACGCAAGAGAGCCAACGCGAACCCACGTGGCCGTTTCGCGCGGGTTTCGCTTGATTCCAGTGTGGAAGTCCTGTCCCTTTTGCATCCTTGCGCCAGGCCGGCTCAGGCTTGGATAGCAAGGTGCATATCGGGCGTCCAGCGCCTCACTGGCAGTCCCGTTCCGTCGGTTGACGGATGCGGATCAGGCTGCTGCCTGTGACCGGCGGAGCCATTCGTCCAAACCGATGCGGCCGAGGCGCGCCTCGCCCAACGGCACGAGCGAGCGCTCCTCGACCCGTCCGCCCCAGTATCGTGCCTCAGGGTCGCGCACGACCTCACGCGGGTCGCCGACCGCCTTCAGATAGCGGGCGATGATTTCGTTGAACGGTGCTCGTTCCGGGCCGGCGATCTCGACGATGCCGTTTCGCGGCGCCGCGAGCGCCACATCGGCAACATTGGCAGCAACGTCGTCCGCGGCTATGGGCTGGAACAGGCCGGGCGAGAGCCTGACCACGTTTCCGTCCGCACTTGAATCAGCGATGGCGCCGAGGAATTCCAGAAATTGGGTCGCGCGGATGATGGTGTAGGGGATGCCGGAGGCCACGATCAGTTTCTCCTGGGCGACCTTGGCGCGGAAATAGCCGTTGTCGGACCGGTCGGTTCCGACGATGGAGAGCGCGACATGGTGCCGGACGCCCGCCGCAGCCTCCGCCGCAAATAGGTTGCGGCCGGCGGTCTCGAAGAATTCCAGCACCGCCTTGTCTTCAAATGAAGGTGAATTCGCGAGGTCGATCACCACCTGCGTGTCGGCCATGACCTGTTTGAGCCCCTCGCCGGTAATGGTGTTGACACCGCTTTGAGGTGAGGCGGCGATGACCTCGTGGCCGCCCTGGCGCAGAATGGCGACGGTCTTCGACCCGATCAGGCCGGTGCCGCCGATGACGACGATCTTCATGGTTTCACCTCCCTTGCCGATGACTGGAGATCGATCTTCGAGAATATGACTTTCGAAGGCCGCCCGCTGCACGAGCGCGGCAACAGCAAGACGGATAGCAAGGTGCTTATTGGGCGTCCAGCAGGCCGCCAGAAGTCTTGCGACATGCGCGCACCCGAAGGTCCATGCAAACGCGCTGCAAATATGACCACGTCCAATCGCTGGGCGGAGCTTTGTTGCGGCACCTTTCGCTACTGCTTAGTTACAGGTCGAGCTCGACGGCGGTTCTTGGCGTTGCGCAGCAGATGAGCGCATTGCCTTCGGCTGGCGGGTCCAACGGCTCTGGCGCGTAGGCGAGTTCGCCTTCGATCAGGCCACTCTCGCAGTTGTGGCATACCCCCGATCGGCAGGACCAGCGCACGGGAATGGCGCAGGCTTCCGCCAATTCGAGCAGGCTGCCGAAGTGGGAGTCCCATGGCACGGCGAGACCGCTTCGCAAGAACGTCACCATGGGTCCGCTGCCCGCAGGACCGTCAGGACGATGCGGCAAGGCTGCGGCGACGCCGGAGATGCCCGGCGTGAGAGTTGACGCGGGCCCGAACACTTCGACGTGGACCCTAGGCCAGGGAATGCCCCATGCCGCCAAACCGTTCTGGAAATCATCGAGAAAGCGAGGCGGACCACACAGATAGAAATCAGCGTCCTGGGGAATCCCGAACTCGCGGAGCAGCTCGAGCGAGAGATGGCCTGGTCGATCGAAGTCCTGGCCGAGCCTGTCGCCTGGTGCAGGCCGACTGTAGATCACGCAGCGATGGGACGCCCGGAGCGCACCGAGCAGATCGCCCGCCTCCTTGGCAAACGAGTGGTGCGCCCGATCGCGGGCTGAATGCAGCCACCAAACCGGCCGAGACGCCACGGCGTTTATAGCAGCCGCACCATGCAACATCGCCAGCATCGGCGTGACGCCGACGCCGGCGCTGATGAGGACAACGGGGTTTGCACCGGTCGCGAGCGTGAACGAGCCGCGAGGAGCGCTGACCTCCAGGCGACTGCCTGCCCGGACGCTTTCGTGGAGGAAGCCGCTTGCGAGGCCGCGCTCGTTCTTGACGGCAATCCGATAGTTGGGGGTTCCCGGCGGACCGCACAGCGAATAGCTCCTAGTGACGGCGGGAGCATCCGGGCTCGGCCTCATGCGGACCATGATGTGTTGGCCCGGTAGCGCCGGCGGTAGCGGCGAACCATCGTCGACGGCGAACTCGAATGATCGAACGTCCGCGCTTTCCTCGCGCGAAGCAACGACCACAACCGGGCGAAGGCCACGCCACGCAAGGGGCGCAGACGCCCCGAGTCCCAGGCCAGCGTTGCCGGTCGTGCCGCCCGCTTCGGCAGCGGCGAGCAGCGCCTGCATCGAGCCTTGCCAGTCCACGCTGAGTGCCGGAATTCGCACTGCGCGGCGCAAGCCTTCGAGCGAGTGCTCCGCCGAATAGAGGAGGGCATCGATCTCGGCGACCGTCATGCGCTCGGGGCCGTCAGAGAGCTTCTCGACGCGGTCGCCGGCGCCGATCTCACCTTCCTGTATCACGCGGAAATAAAAGCCGGGCCGGTGGTGCGCGACCAGCAGCGCCGGTATCTCCGGGTTTTCCAGCCTGATGCCGACCCTGTAGCAGGTGTCGCGCGGCTGGCTGACCTCGACGACTGCGCCGCCAATCCTGAAGCGATCGCCGATGCAGACCTCGTTATCGGCGAGGCCCTCCACTGTAAGGTTCTCGCCGAAATGCCCGGCCACGAGATCCGGCCGCCCAAGATAGCTCGCCCAGTACCGGTAGGAATCGAGCTGGTAGACCATAAGCGCACGTTGCTCGCCGCCATGGCCGCGGAGGTCCCCTTGGCCGTCGCCATCGAGATTCAGCCGGCGCGCGAAAATCCGCCCCGTCACCGGCGTCTTCCAGACCGCCGTCCGGACAGTCCTGCCCTGCCATGCGACGTCCCGAGGAAGCCCAACGTTAACCGAAACGATCACTCCCATCATGGAATCTCCGGTGACGCACCTGAGTTCAGTTCAACTGGCTCGGGGTATAAAGCCAGGCACGCCGGTCCCCACTACCGTGTTGAACCGGACGTTGGTCTTGATGCCCTCCCGCATTTCCCGCATGGCGTCTTCAGGCAAGGCCGATACCTCAAAGTTCTCCTGGATATAGCTTGGTTTCGTCGAGGTGGTCAGGCAAGCAGTGCCGCGTTGCACGGCCCAGGCCAACGCAACCTGAGCAGGCGTTTTGTGGACGCGCCGCGCGATGTTTGTGATCACGGGGTCATCCAACACTTTCGGACTCAAGCCGTGTCCCAACGCTGCAAACGCCAGCAGTACAATCCCGTGCTCTCGACAGAAATCGAGCAGGTCCCATTCAGGGAGGTACGGATGGGATTCGACCTGCACCACGGCAGGCTTGATCCGCGCAGCCGCAACGATCTCTCGCAGCTTCTCTAACGTAACATCTGACAAGCCGATCGACTTGCACCGGCCGTCGTCAACGAGACGCTCGAGCGCCCGCCACGTCTCGACCAACGTCACCCCGGAATCATAGATTACCTGACCGAGTTCGTCCCTTGGGTCCTGCTCGTCGCCAGGGCGAAAGGCAAACGGGGTATGGATGAGATAGCAATCCACATGGTCGACCTGCAGTCGCCGGCAACTCGCGTCAAAGGCGGGTTTGACCCGTTCAGGACGATGATTGGTGTTCCATAGCTTCGTGGTAACGAAGACGTCCTCCCGCCGCACCGTCCCAGCATTGAACGCTGCCTGCATCGCATCACCAACCGCCGCTTCATTGCGATATCGCTCCGCGCAATCGAGATGTCGAAATCCAACTTCCAATGCGGTCTTCGTGGCTTGATTGGTCACGAGAGGATCCGGGATCAGCGTGCCAAACCCGACGGCGGGGATCGCGCCGGATCCGTGCGTGAGAGGGATTCTCGAATAGCGAAGCGTATCGGGGGTTGCCATGCTTATACTCCTTTGTTCGAAGCGAGACGCTGCATAAGCGACGGGTCTGCTCGATGTGGCTTCCGCACATCGCAGTATACTCATTCGATTGACCGAGTCAGGTTCAAATCACGCCACGCTCGAGCTGCAATCGAGCCGTGCCGATACCAAATCGCGCATTCTTGTTCTCGATCTCTGTGGCGGCGATCTCGGACATCCTCGTGACTGGTAGCCTGGGCCAGCTGGCACGCCACGGGTGAATTGCGCCTTCGAGGATACAAGTGAATGCGCCGACTCCTACGGGCAGTCGAGGTATCTTTCCGGTCAGGACGAGTGGTAGCCTGTCGACGCAGTCTGTTTCGTCCCCTTGCAACGGGTGCCCGACATGACCGAGCAAAGCGACAAGCCAGGTTCGATCGATGCGCAACCGGCAGCAAATGGCGATGCTGCGGCCCGCGACGCGACATCCGCGCAGACATCGCCGGAGTCCCGCCCCGTGCCGCAGGAAGCCCGCAAGCCTGCGCGGAAGCGAAAGCTTCTGGCCGGTGTGATCGGTGTTGCCGTCGTGGCGGTACTCCTCGTGTTCGGCGTCCCGTGGGTCAAGGAGATGCTCAACACCGTCTCCACCGACGACGCATTCGTGAATGGGCACGTGACGTTTGTTGCGCCCCGCGTGGCAGGACAGATTTCCCGCGTTCTGGTGGATGACAACAACCGTGTGCACAAGGGCGATCTCCTCGCCGCGTTGGACAAGGAGCCGTACCGGGTCGCGGTCTCCGAGAAGCAGGCAGCGGTCGACACCGCGACAGCAGACCTGCAGGCAGCCACCGCTGCGGCGCGCGCGATCGAGGCGCAGGCCATGAGCCAACGCTGGAACCTGCAACGCGCCGTGGAGGGCGTCGACAGTCAGGTCGCTCTGCTGCACGCGCGGGTCGCCGCCATCAATAAGAGCAAAGCCGCACTGTCGCTGGCGCGGGTTGAATTCGATCGGGCACGGCAGCTCGTCGGCAGGGACGATGTGCCGCGTGAGGTGTACGACCAGCGGCAAGCGGCGCTGACGACGGCTGGCGCGGAACTCGTCCAGACCCTGGCCGAGGTCCACCAGATCCGCGTCTCGCTGGGGCTTCCGGCGCAACCTCCCGATGGCGGCGATCTCGGCCAGGTGCCGACTGATCTCGACGAGACCTTTTCGTCCGTCCTCCAGGCGCAGGCGGATCTCATTCAAAGTGCCGCTCAGCTCGGCGTCGTGCACTCGTTCGACCAGGGTCCAAAAGCGATGCTCGATCAGTTCTATAAACTGGGCGACGTTGACGCCACGTTCCAGCGGTTCGCGGCCAATGCACCGGCGGTCAAGCAGGCCGAGGCGAAACTCGAGGCGGCCAAACGCGATCTCGCGCAGGCCGAACTGGATTTGCGCTACACCGACATCACGGCGGAGATCGACGGCGTCGTCACGCGGCGCAACGTCAATCCGGGCAACTTTGTTCAGGTCGGCCAGAACCTGATGGCGGTTCGCTCGATCAGCGAGATCTGGGTTGACGCCAACTTCAAGGAAACGCAGTTGCGCGACCTGCGCATCGGGCAGCAAGTCGATCTGAGCGTCGACATGTACGGCGGCACGCACGTCTTCAAGGGCCGGATCTCCGGCTTTACCGAGGGGACCGGATCGACCCTGGCGTTGCTGCCACCGGAGAACGCCACGGGCAATTTCGTCAAGGTGGTCCAGCGGTTGCCGGTACGGATCGATCTCGTCGATTACAACGCCGATCAGACACCGCTGTTCATCGGCACCTCGGTGGTTCCCTATGTCGCGATCAACAAGCCGCCGACCGGACGCGATGCCGGGAAGTTCCTCCAGACCTCGATGTCACCGCCTCCGAGCCCTGGTCCGACTGCCAGCGCGTCGGGCAACAGGCAATGACCGATGCGGTTGCGTCGTCGACACCGCTGAATGCCCGATCGCGCGCGGCGACAAACCCCTGGATCGTCGCCGCCGTCGTCGTGGTGCCGACCTTCATGGAGGTGCTCGACACCACGATCGCGGTCGTGGCGCTGCGCTATATCGCGGGCGGGCTGTCGGCCACGGTCGACGACGGCGAATGGGTCCTCACCAGCTACCTGGCCGCCAACGCGATCATCCTGCCCATCACCGGTTGGCTGATCGCGCATCTCGGGCGCCGCAACTATTTCCTGCTCTCCATCGCTGTCTTCACCCTCGCCTCGGGCATGTGCGGCATGGCCACGAGTCTCGGCCAACTGATCATGTTCCGCGTGCTCCAGGGTCTTGCCGGCGGTGGTCTTCAGCCGTCGAGCCAGGGCGTTCTGCTGGACGCCTTCCCGGTCGAGCGGCAAGGCGTGGCCATGACGCTGTTCGGCCTGGCCGCGCTGATCGCGCCCGTCGTCGGTCCGACGCTCGGCGGCTGGATCACCGACAGCTACTCCTGGCGGTGGGTGTTCCTGATCAACGTCCCGGTTGGCCTCATGGCGCTGGGTGCGTGCGCCATCACACTGCGGGATCCCGATTATCTGGTGGCACAGCGCAAGGAGTTGCAAAAGCGGCCGTTCAGCTTCGACGGCGTCGGCCTGTCGCTGTTGGTCATCGTCATCGTCTGTTGGGAGGTGACGCTCAGCAAGGGCCAGGAATGGGACTGGCTGGGCGACCCGTTCTGGCGTGTGCAGACGCTGGTGTTTCTGTTCACCGTGGGCCTGGCCGGGCTGATCATCTGGGAACTGCGGCATCCGAGTCCGGTAGTCAATTTCCGGCCGTTGCGCGAGCGGAATTTTGCCGCCTGCTGCATCATCATCTTCTGCGCCTTCGCGGTGCTGTATGCTGCCAGCACCTCGTTGCCTGCCTTGCTCCAGTCGCTGTTCGGCTACGATGCGCTGAGCGCCGGACTGGTCATGTCGCCGGCCGGCTTCTTTGCCGTCGTCGCCATGCCGATCGTGGGGCGCCTGCTCGGTCGTGGAACCGATGCGCGGTGGGTGCTTGCCGCGGGTCTGCTGACCATGGCCGCGGGGAATTACTGGATGTCACAGATGAATCTGGAGATCAGTCCGGGGCAGGCCGTCTGGCCGCGGGTGGTGCTGATCGTCGGCCTTGCGATGTGCTTCGCGCCGGCGAACGTGGCGGCCTACCTCTATACGCCGCTCGCGCTGCGCGGGGCGGCGGTCGGCCTGTTGAGCCTGCTGCGCAACGAGGGCGGCAGCGTCGGGACCTCGATGGCGCAGACGGTGCAGGAGCGCCGTGACCAGTTCCACAGTCTGCGGCTTGGCGAATCGCTCGATCCCTTCAGTGCGGCAACGCGTTCCTTCCTCGATCAGGCAACCGGGCCGTTCCTGCAGCAGACCGGCGATCCGGTCGCGGCGCAGCAACTGGCCTTGCAGACGCTGGCGAACCTGCGCCAGCAACAGGCATCGTCGCTCGCCTACTTCGATGTGTTCTGGGTGCTGGCCGTTGTCATGGTCGCGCTTGTGTTCGTTGTGCTGCTGATGAAACGCTCCGTCGCAGAGAAGGGTGCTCGGATCGGGGGCGAGTGAGGTGAGCACACACCGCCGCTCTTGCGCATGTTCGCATGCATTGGCGGCGGATACATTGCCATCTGCCAATCCGCATCGGGTGTAATGCTGCGAGTAATTGATCGTCGCTCGTTTCCATTTGCGTCCATGGTGAACTGATCGCAGCGTGCGAAGGTCCGCAGCGCGAGTTTTGTCGACGCGCGGGCGGCGGGACCAGCCATGGGCCGGCCCCCGGCCTTCGCCGGGGCAGGCCCGTGCGTCACGCCTTAATGGTCCGACCTGCGGGTTCAGGGCGGGCCAGTGCCGGGCGTCACCGCGAATGGCAGGTGCGGTGCCGGTGCCGCGGGATGCGCGGGGGCGGGCGGATCGGTCAGCCACACGCTGATCCGCTTGAATGTGTCCTTGAACAGGGTGGCGAGGTTGCCGCCGTTTTCGATGATGGCCAGGGAGAGTTCGCGCCACAGTGGGTTGCTCGGCACGATCCCGAGGTCGCGACAGATATCGGCGATGACGGCGCCGACCGGGCGGCGGCGGACCTCGGCTGCTATGTCCTCGGGCGTGGGCAGGTGGGCGAGACTCGTGTCGGTGGGGCTGGCGCTTCGGTCCACGGGGCGAGCAGCGCGCGGTTGGCGATGGGGTGGGGCGCTTGGTGCGGCCGGTATGGCCTGCTGGCGGGCGAGGCGGCTGGCCAGTCTGGTTTCGAGCGCGGCGGCGCGGAGCAGGCCGCGGGCGATGCGCGCGAGGATTTCCCCGATGTCGATGGTGCCGAAATGCCGCGTGACGTCGGCGAGGTTGGTGGCGGAGGTGTGCTGTTGCAGCGTGCTGGCGAGTTGCCTGCCGTAGTCGATCAGCGTGCGGACGAGGGTGAGGAGGCGCCCGGTGCGGCTGGGGGAGTCCGCGCCGGTGGCCGGCCGATCCTGGTGGGGATCGGGGCGGTTGGGTTGGACAGCGGCGGCCGGCGGGGCGGACATGAACGGGACAAGAACATAGGTGGAGGGGCGGTGGCAAGGAATATTTTCCGGGGACGGCTGCAAAGCCGGGTGGGCTATGGGTGATGGGCACCACGCGGTCCATGATGCAGAATATCAGGTGGTCCGGCTACGCGGTTTGCGCGCAGCAGCAGCGTGTCTCTGCTGCCGCCCATCCGTCTGGGCGAATCGTTCACGACACGGCGGCATGTCGCCGCTCCCGCGCCGCGGACAGATCGGCGACGTTGGCTGGCGTCGGTGGGCTGCTCGGGTTGGCCAAATACGCGGCCCATTTTTCCAGCGCCTCGCTTTTTTCGAATAAATACCCGTAACGATTGTAAATTCGGCCAGTGATGCCTTTCGCCGAGTGGTTAAAAACCTTTCCGATAATATCCTCGCGAGTGTCCAGCCTTCCCATTTCGGTCGCTGCGGTGCGCCTGAGATCGTGAAATGTCCAGTGCTTGATTGCCTCTCCACCGGGGAGCGAACCAAGTTTTGTCATTGCCGTGGCGTAGCCCGAGATCGGTTTGTTACCGCTTGCACCCGCGAACACATACGGTCCAAACCTCGGTAAATCGGCGAGAATCCCGATCGCGAGTTTAGACAACGGCACGATCGCGAGTCGTTTGGATTTCGTGACCGTCGCTTGCAAGGTCCATTGGCCCTCCGGTAAATCGAGATCGGTCCACTTCATCTGGGCAACTTCGTTCCGCCATTGCCGTCGCGGCGGCTTCCTCGGCCGCCTTGGCCTCTTGCGGGACTACCCCCGCTTGGACCTGGGCCAGCGCCTCGTCTGCTGCCAACGGGCCTGCGCGAGCGATAGGCCGGGAGCCTTGCCGGCAGTGCCCAGGTCATCCGGCGCTGCTTGCCCTTGATGCGGTAGGTCAGTGTCCACGTGCGGCGGGCCTGCTGCCGGTCGGCGGCTCCGGTGACGCGCACGGAGAGCCCCGAATGGCCCGCGTCGAAGTAGTCCACGCGCTCGCCGGGCTTGGCTGCAAGCCGCTGGATTGTTGCGGGTTTCGGTGCGATTCGAGGTGGCTTTTTGTGGCCGATCGTTCGGGTCAGTTACGCCGGACAATCTGCTTGCGCGACAGATGCGGGGCGTTCGCTGTGTCAGCCACTGCGCCCATGAGCGGTCGTCCTGGTCGGTCCGGGCTACAGAATGAGTGGCTTGGCAGCCGTAAGGCCATGCCCACATGAAATCCGGGACACCCGCCGAAACGACTCTTGCCCATTCCGGCACGCACGGATGAGAATAACCTGATGATGCCGCGGAACGCCCACTCGCTGGCCGACGCTGCCGACCTGCAGACCACCGACACGCGGCGGTTCTCCTGTCCATCCTTCGCCGCCCTCGACCTCGGCACCAACAACTGCCGCATGCTGGTGGCCGCCCCCGCGGGCGATGGCTTTCGTGTCCTGGACAGCTTCAGCCGCATCGTCCGCCTCGGCGAAGGGCTGCATAAGACCGGCCGGCTCAGTCCCGTCGCGATGGAGCGGGCGCTCGTGGCGCTCCAAGCCTGCGCCGCCCGTCTCGCCCGCCGCCCCGTCCGGCGCCTGCGCGCAATCGCCACCGAGGCCTGCCGGCGCGCCGCCAATGGCTCCGAGTTCCTCGCCCGGGTCAAGGACGAGACCGGCCTCGACATCGCCATCATTTCCTCCCGCGAGGAGGTTGAACTGGCGCTGGAAAGTTGCGCCCCGCTGCTGGCTGACGGCGGGCGGCGGGCGCTGCTGTTCGATATTGGCGGCGGCTCGACCGAGCTTGCCTGGGTTCGCATCGATGCGGACGGACGTCCCGCGCTGATCGGCTACGACTCCCTCCCTGTTGGGGTGGTTACCCTGGCCGAGCGGTTCGGGCGCGCCGGGTTCGATCCCGACGGCTTCGAGGAGATGGTCGATGATGTGGCCGTCAGGCTGGCCAGCTTCGAGTCCGTCCATTGCATCGGCCGCGAGATCCGCAATGGCGGCGTTAAGCTGCTCGGCACGAGCGGCACCGTCACTACCCTGGCCGGCGTTGCCCTGGGACTGCTGCGATATCGGCGTCCACTGGTCGACGGAACGGTTTTGAGCAGTGATGTCGCCGACGCGGCGCTTGCCAATCTACGGGCGCTCGGACGGGATGGTCTGGCGGCTCATCCTTGTGTCGGTCCCGACCGGGTGGATTTCGTGCTGCCTGGTTGCGCGGTATTCGCGGCCATCACCCGGCTGTGGCCCGCTCCCCGCATCATCGTGGCCGATCGCGGGCTGCGGGAAGGAATGCTGCTGCGGATGATCCGCGCTGACCGGCCGCGCCAGGCGCCGCGCCGGCGGGAGCCCCGCCCGACCGCATGACCCAACGCTCCGGCAAGACGACGCCACCGCGCCGGCTCGCGGTCGCGGTCCGCACCGCGAAGGGGCGAACCGGCGCCTCGCAGCGCTGGCTGGCCCGGCAGCTCAACGACCCTTACGTGCAGGCGGCAAAGCAGCAGGGCTGGCGTTCGCGTGCCGCGTTCAAGCTGGCGGAGCTCGATGACAGGTTCCACCTGATCCGTCGCGGCGCGCGCGTGGTGGATCTGGGCGCGGCGCCGGGAGGCTGGACTCAGGTCGCGGTGCGGGCTGGCGCGGCGCGGGTCGTGGCGGTGGATCTGCTGGCGATGGATCCGGTGCCGGGGTCGGAGTTCCTGTCGGGCGACTTCACCGAGCCCGCGATCCAGGCGCGGCTGATCGAGATGCTGGGCGGCAAGGTCGACCTCGTGCTGTCGGACATGGCGCCGAACACCACGGGACACACCGCCACCGACCACCTGCGCATCATGGCGCTGGCCGAGGCGGCGCTGGAATTTGCGGTCGAGGCACTGGCCGAGGGGGGCGCGTTCGTCGCGAAAGTGTTCCAGGGCGGGGCGGAGCGGCAAATCCTGGATCGGCTCAAGCGGCGCTTTGCCACCGTGCGGCATGCGAAGCCGCCAGCGAGCCGGAAGGAGTCGAGCGAGTTGTACGTGGTAGCGATGGGGTTCCGTGCCCCATCCGAGTGAAGATTCAACCACAAAGACACGAAGACACGAAGACGTTTTGCAAGCGTTGCAGTCGAAAGCGCGGTCTTCCTTCGTGTCTTTGTGTCTTTGTGGTGAACCTGGTCTTTCTGCGGTCCGTGCGTCAGTCGAGCGTCAGCGGCAGTCCTTCCAGGTCCTCCGCCCGCTCCACCTTGATCAGCACCGCAAAGCCCTTCTTGTCGGGGTCGCGGTCCTTCTCCGGCTGGACCAGCTTGCGCCACACTTCTTCGTAAGCCGGCCCGGATTTCTGTATCGTCGCGGTACCGTAGAAGCGCGCAATGCCGCCTTTCGGCAGCGTGCCGTCGGCGCGCAACGCAGGTTTGCGGAAATAGACCGTGATCTTGGTTCCATCCTTCAGGTTCTCGTTGGTCGATCCCTTGCCGCGTTCCCACAGCGCGAGGTGGTCGTCGTCAAACACCATCGTGCTGCCGCGAGGACTGACCTGTGCGTAGCCGTTTGGCAACGCGGTCGCCACCAGGCACACGAAATCAGGGAATGCGGTGTTGATATGCGGCTGCAGGGTCTTGGGGATCGTTGCCACGAATTACGCTCCTCGGTTGGTTGCGGCCGTATCAATCATCATAGGTCATCTTGTTGCAAGCCGGCGTGGTTCGATCGCCGGGGTAGGTGGCGATGACCTGCGGCACCGGCAGCGGATCCTCCTGCTTCACCACCTTGACGATGTATCCCTGCTGCACCGCCTGATGGTCGCAGGCGCGGATTGCGACATGGCCCTTGATGCCGTCGATCGCTACCGTTTCCAATGCGGCGCGCAGCTTGTCGGTCTCGACGCCGCCGGCTTTCGTGATACCGGCGGCTAGGATCTGGCACGCCTGCCACTGCTCGCCTTCATTGTTGTCCGGCACCTGGCCGTATTCCTTCTGCCAGAGCGCGACGAACTCCTTGTTGGCCGGGTTGTCGAGCGTATAGGTGTAGCGGGTCGAGCCGATCAGCCCGACGGCCGCGTCGCCGACTGCGCGGATCGAGCTCATATCGACGACCTCGGTCAGCAACTGCACCTTGTCCGACAGGCGATACTGCTTCGCCTGGGTCAGGAACGCATTATAGTCGTCGCCGGCCAGCACCAGGTACAGCGCATCCGCGCCGGATTGGCGTATCTTGCTGATGTATGTCGCAAAATCCTTTGTCCCCGTCGGCGAAAACACCGTGCCGGTCAGTGCGCGCCCTGCTTTCTTCAGCTCGTCTTCGAACACGCCCACGCTGTTGCGGCCCCAGGCGTAGTCCATGCCGATCGCGTAGAAGCTCTTGAACGGCGCGTCGCGCAGATACAGCGAAACCGCGCGTGCTCCCATCGGACCCGAGATGTTGGAGCGGAAGAAATTCGGCACGAACGACGAGCCGGTCAGGCGGCCGTCGCCGTTGTCGGAGGATACGAAGATCGCGTTCCACTCGGCGAGCTTCGGCACGACCGCCAGCGCTTCGGATGACAGCGTCATGCCGAAGAACACATGGCAGTTCTCGCGCTCCACCAGTTCTTGCGCCTTGCGCACGCAGGTCGCGGGGTCACCGCCGGTGTCCGTGATGAAAAGCTGGATCGGCCGGCCGAGCAGTCCGCCCTTCGCGTTCTCGATCTTGGCCCAGAGCTCGGCGCCGTTCTTCATCTGCTGCCCGACCGAACCGAGCGGGCCGGTAAGGGCGAGCGGCATGCCGATCTTGATGGCATCAG
>DATMND010000203.1:0-2024 GCA_035569235.1 Acetobacteraceae bacterium
CAAAGATCATGGCGCAGTCATGGCGGCCTGCGGCGCGTTGCAATCGGGCAGACGTGCGGTTTGTGGCTAGGGGCGTCCCGACGTCATGGCGGCAGCGTTCAGTGGCCCGTGACCCGGCAAAGAGCGCTGGCCGCCAAACATTCGCAAACCACCCAACTCGGCTGTAGCCAACGCGGGACGCAGAAAACCACCCTTTGATGCTGACGATCAGTTGCATATAGCGGCGCCGTTCGGGGAAATCGGCGATAACGGAAGATACGTCACGGCGCCAGTGCCTCAATACTAACCGACATAAACCCAGGATGCGGCGGATCGTTGCGCGCAATCAAATCATCCGCTCGCGAGGCATTTTGATAAAGCCGGTAAGCGAGCGCGAGCGCCGGCTGCTGGGCGCCAAAGGTCCACGTAACGATTTGCGCCAGGCGGAAACCAGCACCGCATAAAGCTGGCTTTCATCCAGTACCGCAAAACGCAGGGAACGCTCGCGCAGATCCACACCCTGAATGCCGGCCAGCGCCGTCGCTACCTCCGAGCCGCCCGCGCGTAGGTTGCTCATCGCTTTGTCGTCCCAAACCTTAGCGACGAGCGTGCGGTGATCGACACGCAAGAAGCGGCAGCCCCAATTTAAATGAAGGCAGGCCACGTCGAGCGGGTTGACCCCAGTGCGCCAGGCCTGTTCCTCACGGGCGTCCGGTTGATCATCCCTGATCACCCACAGAAATTCCGACAGAAATTCCGACAGCGTAAGATAATACGGGGATCGAATGAAGACCGGGTCGACTGTCGCTGGCGCCACGCGCAGCCAGAAGAAATTGAGCCCGATCAAGAGGGCGGCCAGGCCAACCCGCAAGCCCGAGCGAAGTATCCGCCACCAAGGCCGCACGCGTCCCTCACCGGCGGTGTGGAGCGGATTACGGCCAAAGAACCAGACCAGGACTGCGAGATCGATCACAAACCAGACGCGCTGGACGTTGGTTATCAGAACATCTTGGTATCGGAGTGCGTTGATTTGCACCAGCAGTAGCACTGCTACTGGAAACACAGCGATGATGCCGAAGAACAGCAAGGGATGATCGCCAACTCCTTGGTGGCAATTGTCGGCGATGTCTTCGGCCCGGCGGTCGCGGCTGTGACCTTGGGCCTCTACGCGCGCAAACAGCTGGCTCGACGCATCGGGCGGAACTCGGCCTTCGACCATGCCGGCAATGTCGCTATCGCCATCGTGGCGGGCGCGGTTGGCTATGCCTTCTCGCAGCGTGCCGTCTTCCTTCTCGTGCCGATTTTCGCCGTGCTTGCGGGCATCGCCGTGCTATCCATTCCGGCCGAGGCGATCGATTTCGACCGGGCGAGAGACTTCGACCACGAGGCCGACGGGACCGGGCACCCCGTCGGGCCTGCCGGCTACGGCATCCTGTTCGAATCCCGGCCGCTGGTCATCTTCGGTCTGTGCGTCATGCTGTTCCATTTCGCCAATGCGCCGCTGCTGCCGCTGGTGGGACAGAAGCTGGCCGCCGCTCATCCCGAAGAGGCGACGGCCATGATGTCGTCCTGCATCGTCGCTGCCCAATTGGTGATGCTGCCGATCGCTTTGCTGGTCGGACGCACCGCCGACAGCTGGGGACGAAAGCCCTTGTTTCTGACCGGGTTCGCCATCCTGCCGATCCGGGCGGTGCTTTACACCTTCTCCGATAACAGCTTCTGGCTGATCGGTGTGCAGCTGCTCGACGGCGTCGGCGCCGGGTTCTTCGGCGCCCTCACGCCCCTGGTGATCGCGGACATCATGCGCGGCACCGGACGCTACAACCTGGCCCAAGGCGCCATCGCCACGGTCCATGGGATCGGGGCCTCGCTGAGCGGGCTGGCTGCCGGCGTGATCGTCGATGACTTCGGATACAGCTCGGCCTTTCTCGCATTGGCGGCGGCCGCCGCGGCGGCCCTGACGGTCTTCGCTCTCGGGATGCCCGAAACAGCCGACAGGGCGACGGTATCGCTGCCGTCTTGAGTCCGTTGCTGGCCATCCCGGA
>DATMND010000204.1:0-5467 GCA_035569235.1 Acetobacteraceae bacterium
GGGTCAGCCGCTCCCGGCTGCCCACCCGCGCGCTGCCGTCGCACCTCGGTGATCTCCGCCGCGCCGACCCGCTCGGCAATCGCCCGGAACGCCGCGCCAGCCTCGATCGCCTGCAACTGCTCCGGATCTCCGACCAGCACCACCTTCGCGCCGGCAGCCCGTGCGTGCGACAAAAGCCGCTCCATCTGCCGCGAGCCGATCATCCCGGCCTCGTCCACCACCAGCACGTCGCGCGCGGTGAGCTCCTCCCTGCCCTGCTCCCACTGGAAGAGCAGGCTGTGCACCGTCCGGCTCGCGATCCCCGAACCAGCCTCCAGCTGCTCCGCGGCAATTCCTGACAGCGCCGCTCCGCGCACCTGGTAGCCTTCGGCTTCCCACGCATCGCGCGCCACCCCGAGCATCGTGCTCTTGCCGGTGCCGGCGTAGCCCACCACCACGCTGAGATCCCGCGCCTGCGTCACGTGTCGGTATGCCAGCGCCTGGTCTCGTCCCAGCGTGGTCGACTCCTTCAGCCGACGACGAAAATCGACCCGGTGCGCCTGCCGCTCGGCGAGTTCACCCGCCGCCCGCTCCATCCGCTGTTCGGTCGCCAACATCTCCCGTGTGGTGAACCGGTCCTGCCCGCGCCCGTCCGCCCCGAGCCGCACCAGCTCGGGCGACGCCTCCACTTTCGCCATCGCCTCGGCGAACTGCTCGGCATCCGCCGTGTGCCGGTCCACCATTCGCGCCAGGTCGCGCCGCGTGAAGGTCGATTGCTGCCGCGTCAGCGTTCCCAGCACGAGCGCCGGATCGGCAATGATCCGTTCCCCGTTCCGCCGCGCCAGGGCTTCGTGATCCGCCGCCCGCTCCGCTTCCTCTCCGCGTGACGCGCGCCTTGGTACAGAAGGCTGGGCTAGTCGAGCTGGTGGACGACGACCGCGCCACCTTACTCGGCGCCTTCATGGAATTGGCCGACCGGCTCCATGGATCGAACGATCACAGCGACGATCCCAGTCACCTCGCTGCACGTTGGCGCCGCCGCGGCCTCCGCGCCTTCGATGCCGATCGTAACGCCACAGCCGGGAAGGAACGATCGGACCCACAGCCCGACAGGACAGCACCAGCCTGACACGCCAGACATCACGTGCCGCACCTTCGCCGGCAGCAGGTTTCACGCTGCTGGCGCGGCGGCCAGCCTTCGCTCTCGCTCTCGCCGCGCACGCTCCGCGTGCCGCACGGCGCGTTCATCCAGTAGCCGCTGGGCCTCCTGGCGTGCCGCGTCATCAGGAAGGCCCGCTTCGCTGCCGTCCAAATTGCGGCGCATCTCGCCGCGCGCCATCACACGCAGGTAGGCGCTCTGCCGCGTCCAGAGGTAGATCGCCACGCTGAGTGTCTTGCGGTCTACCGGTTTGCCTTTGGCTCGTATTGCCGCCTTGATCTGCCCAGAAAACCCGATGGCAAGCGGCACCGCCCTGGTGAACGCCGCCGTCGTCCCTGCCGCTTCCTCCCCTTGTGTGCCCAGGCTGGGCATTACGTCTCATAGGCGCTCGTTCCGCCAGGATGAACGCTATCATGCGTCTACCGTTCGATGTGCCCGACGTCGGCCGGCTTGGTTTCGTATCCGACGGCACTGGCGCAACCCTCGACCGATGACGTCTGCGCGGTACCCAGATCAGGAGGTCAACTGGCGTTGGTGCTTCATCGCCCGCCGCTGTAGAAGGTTCCCATGCTCACCATCTCGCACCCGTTTGGTCGTTGGCACCACGTGCTGTTGCAGCGCGGGGCGAGGGAGCGCGTGCGCCGGTAAACCGGCCGCATCCGGACCACGACCCCCGCCGAAGGCGGAAAGGTCGGGTCCGTCCCACCGCCGCCTTCGGCTCTCGACTGAAGGAGTTCGGCGATGAGCCTGGAAGATTTGTTGGCCGAATTGCATGCCGCGCAGGAAGGCCACGCGCGCCGCGAGCGGCATGGCCAAGGCGAGCTCGAATTGCGGGACGACAGGCCCGTCCGCGCAACAGCCTGCCTACTGCCGAATGGCTCGCTCACCGATGCCGAATGCCTGGTGCCCTATATTGAGGTCGGGGACGACACCCAGCGGGTCTGGACGCGACGCTTGCCAGGATCGGCATTGCGCCGCCGGGGACGCCTCGTTGTGGATCCCGGCAAGGCCTTGCTGTTCGTCGATGAACCCGCGGCTGATCTCGCGGCGGCCTCTTCCGGAACGGGGTTGCCCACACCAAGCCTGGAACGCGATCTCGATCTCTCGCCGCGCATCCGTAGCCTCGTGGAAAGCGAATTGTTCGCAACCTTGCTGTACGGCGCGCTGTGCAACACGACCTGGTTGCACAAAGCCACCGGCACACCGTGGCATTGCAGCTGGCGCCACGCCGGCGCTGTCGTGGCGGGTCTGCGCTGCCGGGGCGATTACATGGATTGGTATTGCTCCACGGGTGAAGGCCTGGTTGACGAAGAAGTTCTTGCCGAAATCCAGGAACTCGGTTGGGAGTTGGCGGAGGCGGAGCCGGTGAACGACTAATGCAACGCCGTTGCGCCGCGCCGGCCCCCGCGCGTTCGCAGACGCTGTTGGGGTGGGCGTTGTCAATCTTGATCTGCCTATGTCCCCAACTTCCTGTCCCGACGCTTTCAGGCGACTCCGGCGGCGCAGGACGGGTCAAAAGCGCCGCACGCGCCCACAGCTCGGCGGACACCCATCTCTTTGCGCGGCTGAGTACCGTGACACTTGAATTGTCCGGGAAAAACACGTACAATTATGACATCAAGTGAGACAAGATGATGCCATCTGAACCCAACCGTACGGCGCGCATCGAGGCGCGGATCGCCCCCGATGCTCTCGCCGTCGTCAGACGTGCGGCTGAGTTGCAAGGACGCAGCGTCAGCGATTTCGTCGTGGCCGCCGCCCAGGAGGCCGCTACTCGCACGATCGAAGAGGCACAGATCATTCGTCTTTCGGTCGAAGACCAGCGCGCGATTGCCGCGGTGATCCTCAATCCGCCGCCGCTAACCCCGGCGATGGAACGGGCCGTTGCCCGGCACCGTAAGATCATCTCGGCCTCTCGGTGACAGGGCCGTGCGTTGTCGAGCCTCTGGGAAGCGCTCACAACCGCCGCAGCTTTACCTGTGGCGTCGAGGCACTTGACCGCTATTTCCGAGAGCAGGTTTCGCAGGATATCCGCCGGCGGCTGAGCAACTGTTTCGTGGCGGTCGATGCGGCGGGCGAGATCGCCGGCTACTACACATTTTCGGCCAGCAGCTTGCCGATGACCGATCTTTCACCGGCCGAAGCGAAGCGGCTGCCACGTTATCCATTGCTGCCGGCGGGACTGATCGGCCGCTTGGCTGTGGCGACGCGGTGCACAGGGCAGGGACTTGGCGCAGCTCTCATCCTCGATGCTACCGTACGGGCCGCGCGGGCCGAACCGGCGATCTTCGCCCTCATTGTCGATGCCAAGGACGACAATGCGGGGCGCTTCTACCGACACCTGGGATTCCGGCCGCTGGTCAGCCGCCCATCAAGCCTGTTCTGGCCCATTGCCGAAGCCGCGCGACGGCTCTCTGCGTGAACTATGCAGGCATGTGAGCAAGGCGGGGTGGTTTCCAGCTTGCAATGTGCTTCAGCGGTCTTTGCCTGCTCCCGAAGGGCCGCCACCTCGCCCGCATGCGCCTCGCGGACAGCCGTCAAGACGGCCTGGAAGGCCTCCACCTGCCGGGATTCGTCACGGCCATTGTCTTGTGACATGTCCACAGGCGGCGGGCTTATCCAGACGTTAAGGAAGTTAGAAAGATTCTTTGTAAAAGAATCAGTTAAGCAGTTAGCGATGCCGTTGTTGCAGTGTTTCCCGCGAGTCGTTTGGAATCCGCGCGCCTAATAGGCCGACACTTTGCGCCTAATGGGCCGAGTCAATCTGCGCCTGATAGGCCGTGTCCCTTGCGCCTAATAGGCCGTGTCGATCCACACACGCCCGTAGGAAGCGCCGAGTGATTGATCCATGCCTCCACAGCGGGATGAAACGGCCGAAAATTGCTGTCCAGTGCGTGAAAGGCCGGCCTCCCTGCCCTGCGAGCTTGCCGGGATGGGCCTCGAACAGCCCGAATGCGCCTAATAGGCCGAGTCGCCTTCAGGCGCCCGCAACGAAGCGGAGAACCGTACGGGTGATGCCGCCGCCGTGGCGGCGGCGCGGGCTGTGGGGAATCTCGAAGCGGGCGTCATCGACGGCCGGACGGCTGTGCCGGACCATGGACACGACCTCGTCGCCCTCGGCGTTGCGGCTGATGTCGAGGGCGTATTCAGGCAGGGTTCCGGCCTCGACGATCCTGCGAACGTCCAGCGCGAAATCCGAGAAGCGGGAGACGCACCCAGATTTCTCGTAGAGCTGCCGCATGGTGAAGGACCAGCCGAACTCCTGCACCCCCGCATGCTTGCGGACGACGCGGTAAAGCCAGCGTTCGACGCCGCCCGTCAGCAGGAAATAGTCCTCGTGGATACTGAGGACGCCACCGCCCTGAACAATGCCCTCGTAAAGCCACGCAGGGAGGGTGATCGACATGCCCGTGGGTTTGCCGTTGCCGTCTTCGTAGGAATCCCAGTGTTCTACCCAGTGGAAGCCCGCGACCTTCTTGCGGCTGCCCTTCGGAACGCGGATGTTGGTTTCGACGTAGGTTGAAGCCAGGCGGCGAAGCGCGTCCTGAAGGCGCTTGTAGTGGTCGCCGCCCGTCGGCCGCCTTATGCCCTTCAGCAGGCTGTAGGGGTGGAAGCGGACGCTGGGGGACGGAACCCCTCCCCTGTCGATGGCCTCGGTTGTCACGCTGCTGCTTGGAATGAGACAGCGAATCGTAGTCAGATCAATGACGTAGATGTTGCCGTTTGATTGAGAGAATGCCGCTTGGAGTAAGAATTCACTTGGTTTGTTGCCGTTAAATTGAGAATATCGTGCCCGCACGTTGCAGCAACGTTGGGGCGATGGTGGAGGTAAGCTGCTGGAGCATACCAGCCCAGCTTGTCGCCATCTGCCTGCTCGAAGAGTTCGTCGACGACGATCACGTATGGCGACAAATTTCTAATCGGAAACTCGTTGATAGCGACGATCGAAACGTCATTCGTGACCTGCTGGATCGTCCTGGCCGACCCGTTGAACGGACCCCGGCCGGCTGGGCGGTAACGGGCCAGTTTTCGCGCTTATTGCCGCATAATTGAGAAAACTATGAGCGTGGATTTCTCATTTCAAACGGCAGTATAGCTCATTAGCTCATTCTGACGCTATTCTCCGTCCAAGCAGCAACGTGACAGCCGGCCCCGACTGTCTTGGCCTGGGCGCGCGCCGTTCCGGTCGCTGAGCTATGCACGACCGTCATCACGGAAGCGGAACTCCGTTTTGGCGTCGCTCTGCTGCCGGCCGGGGCCCGGCGGACCGCGCTGACGCAAGCGATCGACGCAGTATTTGCGCGTGTGGTGCAGAGCCGGGTCCTGCCA
>DATMND010000205.1:0-36715 GCA_035569235.1 Acetobacteraceae bacterium
AAGCGTCTTAATTGCGGCAGGTTGATGTCACGGCGGGGGAAGCTGGCCACCTGCTCATGAATAGACGCGGCGTTTTGGGCCGGGGTGGCGTTGGGCTCCAGGTTGGTGCAGGCTCAACCAGCAACATTTCAACCGAGGAAACGTGCATGCTCAGGTTTGCAATCATGCTTGTGCTTCCCGTTGCATTGGCCGGCTGCGCGAACCAGGTGCAGACCAAGGAAGACATGCTGGCCGCGGCAGGTTTCACACTGGTGCCGGCGAACACACCACAGCGTCAGGCCTCGTTGTCGTCACTCCCGCCGCACAAGTTCGTCCACCAGGTACGGGGCAACAATGTCCTGTTCACCTATGCCGACCCGACGATCTGCGACTGCCTCTATGTCGGCGATCAAGCCGCATACGACCGCTACCGCGCGAATGTGTTCCAGAAGCAGATAGCCGATGAGCAGCAGATGACGGCCCAGATCAACGAGATGAACTGGGGTCCCTGGGGTCCCGGCTGGTACTACTAGCGCACCGGCACGGTAAGGTGACCACCGGCGCCGCCGACCCTCGCCAGACTCAGCCTCCGCCGTCGCCGTAGTGCGGGCCGAACTCGCCATAGATGTTGACGTTCGTGCGCGGTAGGCCGCAGGCAGAGACCGCCCACAGGGTCAGAAACAATAACGCAACGGCTTTCACGGAGCATCTCCGGCAATATGGCTGACCTGGCTAGAAGATCCCCAGGTGCTGATGAAGATCGATGCCGTCACGCTGCAATGCTTCGGCCGTGCTGTCCACCACGACGCGGCCGCTGTTGAGCACGACGATGTCATCCGCCACATCGAGCACGAGCCTGGCGTTCTGCTCCACCAGCACGATCGACAGTCCGTGCTGCTTCAACTGCCGGATCGTCGCCATCACCTCGGCGACGATCTGCGGGGCGAGGCCTTCCGACGGCTCGTCCATCAGCAGCACGCGCGGATTGGCCATCAGCGCGCGGCCGATCGCCAGCATCTGCTGCTCGCCGCCAGACAGGTAGCCGGCATACTGTTCACGGCGCTCACTCAGTCGCGGAAACGTTGCGCAGACACGGTCGATCGTCCACGGCGCCGCATCGCCGCCACGCGGCTTGCGCGCTGCCACCGCCAGGTTCTCGCGCACGGTCAGGCTGCGGAAGATGCGGCGGCCCTGCGGCACCAGTGCGACGCCCAATGCTGCAATCGATTCCGGCGCGCAGCCGGCGACCGAGGCACCATAAACCATGATGCTGCCACGCCGTGCGGGCACCCAGCCGATCATGACGCCTATGCACGTCGACTTGCCAGCCCCGTTGCGACCCAGCAACCCGAGCAACCGCCCTTCCCCCAATCGCAGCGACACGCGATGCAGCACGTGGCTGTCGCCGTAGTAAGCGTCGATGTCGCTCAGCAGCAGCGCATCATGCGCCAAGATAGATCTCCTTGGTGCGCGGATGCTCGACCACCTCGGCGCGCGTTCCCTCGACGACAACCCGGCCGAAATGCAGCACCGTGATGCGCTCGGCAAATTCCAGCGCCACATCCATGTCATGCTCGATCATCACGACCGTCACGACGCGTGGAATGCCGGCGATCAAATTCAGCACGTCGCGCCGCTCCTCGATCGACAGGCCGGCGAACGGCTCGTCGAGCAGCAGGACCTTGGGGTTCTGTGCCAGCGCCATGGCGATCTCGATGCGTCGGCGCTCACCGTAGGAGGTCTGCGCCACCGGCCGTTCTGCGAGATGGTCGAGGCCGACGCGGGCGAGCGCGGCGCGCGCCTTGTCCAGCAGATCGCGCTGCCGGTCGAGACGCACAATGGGGTTCCAGCGCAACGGCGACAGGCCCAGCAGCGACAGCGTCACGTTGTGCAATAGTGTCTCGCCGGGGAACAGCGTGATGATTTGATACGTGCGGGCGAGCCCGAGATGCGCGCGACGGCGGGCTGCCGCGCCGGTGATGTCACTGTCAAACAGGGTGATGCTGCCGGAATCGGTACGCAGCTCGCCGGTGATGAGGTTGAACAGGGTGGTCTTGCCGGCGCCGTTCTGACCTATGATGAGGCGGCGCTCGCCTGGGGCGACAGCGAGATTCACCGCGGTGGCAACGCGTAGCCCGCCGAAAGACTTGTGGACGTTGCGCACCTCGAGCGCGGTCATTGTCCGGCTTCCCGCTTCAGTGCGGGCGCCGTCGCACCCGATCCGCGTGTGGTCATCGCCCATCGCCATAGCCGCACGCAGCCGGGCACCAGCCCCTCAGGCATGAACACGACGATCAGCACGAAGATCGCGCCGAGCACGAAGTTCCAACGCTCGATGTACGCGCTGGCCACGTACTTCATGACGATGACCAACGCCGCGCCGGCGATCGGTCCGAGCAGCGTGGCCGTGCCGCCGGCGATCACCATCAGCAACGCCTCGGCCGATGCGCTGAGTGCGACCGCCTGCGGGCTGATGAACTGGTTGTAGTATAGATACAGCAACCCCGCGATGCCGCTCCAGAAGCCGGAGAACAGGAAGGCGAGGAAGCGCGTCAACCAAACATTGTAGCCGAGCGCCGTCATGCGCCGTGGCTGGTCGCGCGCGCCGCGCAACGCCGCTCCGAACGGCGAGGCGACGAAGATCGCCATGGCGGCGATCGTGATCAGGAATACGACAAAGCTCGCCCAATAGAACGCCGGGGCGTCGGCCAGCGACAGGCCGAACGGAGCGGGCCGCGCGTTGATCGACACGCCGTTGTCGCCATTGGTCAGACTGATCCAGCGATAGGCAATGCCCCAGACGATCTGGCCGAGCGCGACGGTGATCATGACGAAGCCGAGCCCTGTGCCGCGCAGCGCCAACAGCGCGAACACCGCGGTTGCTGCAAGTGTCGCAATGCAGGCGCCGAGTGCGACGACGAAATGGCCGTGGCCGCTGTTGATCAGGATCGCGCCGACGTAGGCGGCGATGCCGAACAGGCTGGCATGACCGAGCGTGACCAGGCCTGCATAGCCCACCAGCACGTTCAGGCCGAGTGCGAGTATCGCGTAAATCAGGATCTGGGTGGCGATGTTGATGTAGTAGCTGTTGCCGACCCAGAACGGCAGCGTCGCGAACACAATCAGCGCGATGAGCAGCGCTAGACGCTTCAAACCACCCACCCCGTTCGTGCGCTGCATTTCCCTCTCCGCCCCTGGGGGCGGAGAGGGTCAGGGTGAGGTGGGGGCCGGCACACCGTGATGGGCAGTCGCCACTGTGGCGTCAGCCCCACCTCTCCCCGGCCCTCTCCGCCCCTCGGGGCGGAGAGGGAGTTTGCGCTCCTGCTATAACGACTGTCTGCACTGCCCGCCCACATCAAAGTACCGCCCGGCCAAACAGGCCCTGCGGCCGGATGACCAGCACGATGAGCATCGGCAGGAACAGGATGACGTAGGCCAGCTCGGGAAAGATCGCCTGGCCGAAGTTGTAAAGGAAGCCGACGACGAAGCTGCCGACCAGCGAACCGAGCAACCGTCCGGTGCCGCCAAGGATGACGACCACCAGTGCGAGCGGCAGCATGTCCTGATCGAGCCCGGGGTACACCGACAGGATCGGCCCACCAATCACACCGGCAAACCCCGCCAGCCCGGCCCCAAGCGAGAACACTATGGTGAACAGGTGCGACACGCGAATGCCGGTGGCGCGCGCCATCGCGGGATCGTCCACCGCGGCACGGATCATGGCGCCAAGCCGCGTGCGGTCGAGCAACGCCCACAGCGCCGCGGCGATCACCACGGCAATCAGAATGATGGCGAGCCGATAGGTGGGGAACGCCAGGCCGAACACGGAGGTCGTGCCGCGCAGCGTGTCGGGCGTCTCCACCGAAATCGGATCGCCGCCCCACAGCATCAGGCAGACATCGGCGACCATGAAGGACAGACCGAGCGTGACAAGCACCTGCGCCAGTTCGGCACCCACCAGTCGACGCAGCACGAACCGCTCGATGATGCCGCCAAATAACGCGACTCCTAGCCCTGCCAACATCGTGGCCACCCAGAAGCCGAAACCCCAGGCGATGCAGCTCGCCCCGAAATAGGCGCCGAGCATGAACATCGAGCCATGCGTCAGGTTGGGAATCCGCATCAGCCCGAAGATCAGCGAAAACCCGGCGGACAGCAGGAACAGCAGACCACCCAGCGTGACGCTGTTGATCGACAGGATCAGCCAAAGGTTCACGTCGGGCGGCTTGTCCGGGGTTCAGCTCTTCAGTGGCGGATAATCACGCGAATAGACCGGCTGCTCCAGGAACCACTTCTCGTCGAACGTCCAGAACTGGCTGACATTTGGATAGGTCTTGATCGTGGTTTGCACCAGCTTGCCATCCTTGCGTTCCAGCCGGCGGATGTAGACGGTGCCGACGACATTGCCGAAATGGTCGAAGTGGAACGCCCCGCGCGGCGAGTCCTCAAGCGAGACGGCCCGCAGCGCCTTGATGAACGCGTCCTTGTCCTCCGTGTTGCCACCGGTGGCCTTCAGTGCCGCCTCGGCGACCATGCCATTGATATAGAGGCCGGCGGCATACAGGCCGGGAATGGCGCCGGTGTCGCGGACCATGCCGGCGATGAACTGCTTGTTGATCGGCGTGTCGAGATCGGAGGTGTAGGCGGACGCGGTGATCAGGCCGACCGCCTCGTCGCCAAAACTCTTCAGCAGCGCATCGTCACCAGCCGTGCCGCCACCCAGTACCGGGAGCTTGAGACCGGCGTCCTTGTACTGCTTCATGAACTTCAGCGGATTGGAGCCGGCAAAGCCCTGCACCACTGCATCGACGCCGGTAAGCTGTGCGAGATAGGGCGTGTAATCGGGCGTGACGATCGGCGGCCACAGCTTCTTCACCACCCGGCCGCCGGTGTCCTCGAACACCCGCTGAAAGCCGCCCATCTGCTCGTATCCGAAGGCGAAGTCCTCGCTGATGGTAATGACGCTCTTGTACTTCAGCTCCTTCGCGGCATAGTCGGCCAGCGGGTGCATGTTCTGCGCCGAGGTGCCCGAGGCGCGCACGAAGTACGGGTTTGGCTTGCGCTGCGACATGTCCTCGGCCGCGGCCAGACTCAGGATCGGCGTCTTGTGCGCGGCAACGTAGTCGGTGATGGCCAACAACTCGAAGGCGGCCAGTGGACCGAAGATCATGTCGACGTTGTCGCGCTCGATCAGTTCCTGTGCCTTGGCCTTGGTTCCCGCCGGATTGCCGCCGGTGTCGCCGACGATCAGCTCGACCTTGCGCCCGGCGATCGTATAGTTGCGGTCCTTGAGGAACAGGTTGACGCCCTGCTCCATCTGGATGCCGCCCTGCGCCAGCGGGCCGGTCTTCACCGTCAGCAGGCCGATGCGCACCGGCGCTCCCTGCGCTATCGCCGGCATCGGTAGTGTCGCGGCCGCGGCGGTGCCCGCCAGGAATGTGCGCCGATCCAGCCCCACTGTCATGATCTCCGTCCTCCCATGCCCGTGTGTTCCGGGTCGCGGGCTTCCTAGCCGACATTTCACGGTTGGTCGATGTGCCTCGGAGATGCTCGCTGCGTTCCAGGGCCCTCGCAAGGTTGCATCGCGCGCGCTATATTCTCCCACAATACTGGGTCGCGGCTCTGGTCGCGTGACCGCAGGAAGATCGGGCATCCTGCCACGCTTCGGACTGCGTCCCTTACAAGCAAAACCGCTGGAGGGACGAACATGATCCAAAGCCCATTTGCCTGGATCGGGGATCAGCTCGATCGCGCATTCCGCTCGGTTGGTTCGGCCAGCGACGAGGAGTACTGGCACGAGAACCGCCGGGCTGGCGCAGCGGCGGTTCGCCGCATCGGTCTGGCCGATCTCGGGCAGGCGCTGACCAAGGGTCTTGCCGACTTCGCCGCGAACCGCACCGACGTGATTTTTCTCTGCATCATCTACCCGCTGGTCGGTCTCCTGCTGGGCCGGCTTGCCTCCGGCTATGATGTGGTGCCGCTCCTGTTTCCGCTCGCGTCCGGCTTTGCCCTGGTGGGGCCGTTCGCCGCGGTCGGGCTGAACGAGATGAGCAGGCGACGCGAACTGGGAGCGGAGGTGAGCTGGATCGATTGGTTCGGCGTGCTGCGCTCGCCGTCGATCGGCGCCATCATCGGCCTGGGCATGTGGTTGATCGCGATCTTTGTGCTCTGGCTGGTCGTGGCGGAAGTGATCTATGTGGCGACGCTCGGACCGGAGCCGCCCGTATCGGTCTCAGCGTTCATCCGCGACGTGTTCACCACGTCACAGGGCTGGACCATGATCGCCGTGGGTATAGGCGTGGGTTTCCTGTTCGCGGTGGTGGCACTTTCGATCAGCGTCGTTTCCTTCCCACTGCTGCTCGACCGCGACGTGAAGATGGAGACGGCGATCTCGACGTCGATCCAGGTGGTCTTGGCCAACCCGGTGCCGATGGCGGCGTGGGGTCTGATCGTCGCGGCCGGCCTGGTGATCGGATCGCTGCCGGGACTGCTCGGCCTGGTGATCGTGATGCCTGTGCTGGGGCACACAACCTGGCACCTGTATCGCCGCGTCATCGAACCGCGCTGACGGAACACACGCGCCCGAGGCAGTTACGCCGAAGCGAAAGTCATTGTATAGGAGCGAGTCGCGCCTGTCTTGGAACTGGCGTCGTGACATGCGGGCGTGGCGGAACTGGTAGACGCGCTGGACTCAAAATCCAGTTCTGGTGACAGAGTGTCGGTTCGATTCCGACCGCCCGCACCAACTCCCACAAGCCGGCGACAGCGCAACGACCACCGCTATCGAGGGCCAGCTAGTGCTGGACGATGCGACGGAACCGTAACCGGACATCGTTCTGGTCACGCGACCATCGCGCAGCTACCCGACCCGCAACCCGCAGTCCAGAGACATGTTCCTGGTGATCGAGGTGGCGGACACAAGCCGGGAGACCGATCTCGGGGCCAAGCTGGAACTGTATGCCAGGGCGCGGATTCCGGAGTTCTGAATTGTGGACCTGACGACCGATGGCGTGCTGGTCGGGCGGAATTCAGGTGGTGACAGGTATGGGTCGATGACGAGGGTCGAGCCCTCGGCATTCTGGACGTGGAAGGTCTGCCCGGGGCGAGGATACCGGCAGCTTCGCTGCTCGCTTAGCCGGGCGCCGGTCGGCGCTCTTCGGCCGGAACCTGCCGGTGCGCCACACTGCGTCGGACACCAGGTGGACGGAGACCTACGGACGGGCCATCAGAGTTGGCGAGTGTAAGGCGGCCACGAGCTCGGACCCTGGTTCACCAGGTCATGCGTCCGCGACTGGAACGGGAGTTGTCGAGACGGCGACAACCGGCTCCATGGTGCCGGATTACAACGAATTGGCGAGGCTAGCAGCAGCAGCCACTGTCCACAAAAGAGAGCCGCCAACCGCCAGATGGGCCAATGCACGCATCAATTGGCGCACGGTGGTTGGGAGGTCCAAAGCCTGCGCCGCCGACGCGCCGTGTTGCGCATACTCGCCGAGGAAATCGGTTTCGTCGTTGCTCATCGGCCCATCCCCCAAACGGCACCTGCGCCGCCAGACGTCTATGTAACGAGTTTATAACGTGATGTGCAATGTTTTTCTTATCGATATCGGAAGGAAAATGTCTCCTCGTCAGGTTCGACTACCGCGACAAACTCAGAGGTGCTCCGCCCCTACTCATGCATGCGTGCGGCTCATGCTAACGGCCGATACCGTTGACTCTCCAACTTGGCCTACCCCGTCATGGCGGCCTGCGGATCAATCTCAATGGTCGCCGGTAAGAACGGGGGCAGTATTCCCTTTTGGGAGCAACAATCTGTGGATATCCGTGCGGCCGAAATGGTGAGCGAACCGCACTCGGCATCCGCTGCATTGTGACCGGCTAGAGGGTTCCGGGTCTCAACTGATTCCTGATAAACAATATTTCCAGATTGCCACAGGACCGAATGGCGACGCGAATGCTGATCACACGGGCCACTGAGCTCTGTGGATGAGACACGTGCAGCCACAACCGGCCAGCGGCGGCGCCGCACATCGTGGTCCGCAGGAGTGGCAACTCAACCACGCCCAACGGGGTCAGAGCATGCCGTGATCGCTGGCCTCCCTTGCTTCCCCCCCATCGCCATCAGCGGCCAAGCGCTGCTGTCAGCCCAGCAACGCGTCGTAAACGCGACGGCCGATCTGCTCCAACTGCGCCGGTTCAACCGGGCCGCTGATTGCACAGGCGAGATCGTCGTCTTCCCACGCCACCGTTGACACGCCGCCGCCGGCGACACGCCGGAACGGCGTCTCCTTGGCGCCAGGGCGACCTTCGAGATACATCGTGATCACCTTGTTCTCGGCGACGTCGCGAAACGAAAGCTGTACCGCCTGCCCATTGGCTGCGGGCAGAACCCAGCCGCCAAGCAGCGTAAAGCCCGCTGCCGTGGTGTCGTGAAATTCCACCGGCACACCCAACGCCTTGGAGACGCTGGTTGAGAGGCCGTCGATCGAAGCGATTTGGAGCGGCTGTGGGTTGGCCTGTGCAAGCGTGAGATACGCGGCAGCAGCCTGCTGGCCGAACGTGTCCGCCGGGTGCTGTCCGAGGCGGTCGTATCCGATATGCATCCCCCAGCCGCCGGCACCGCCAAGGCCTACGGCCAGCAGCACCGTGGCTGCCATGCGCCATATGACCTGGTGCCCGGTGTTGCGCTCCTGGTACAGCAGGCGTGGGTCGAGCCGCGGCGGAATTGCCTCGCTGGCCGGACCGGCCAGCGCCGCGCGAAGCGCCTCTCGCTGGGCGATATAGGCGCTGACCCGCAGCGCCGACTCGGAGTGTTCCTGCAGATAGCTCTCGACTATGGGCCGACGCTCCGCTTCCAGTTCGCGGTCCACATAGGCGTGCAGATCCTCGTCGATGACCGGGCGGCTCAATTCGGCACCCACGCCGCTGAAGTGACTGTACACCTAAACCTCCCGTAAAGCCGGACGTGCGTCCGTACTGGTGAATTGGCGCAGCCGCTCGCGGCCCCGCGCCAGGCACGACATCATCATGCCAGACGGCATGCCCAACACCGTGGCAGCTTCCTCATAGGAAAAATCCTCGACCGTAACGAGCAGCAACGCGCCGCGTTGCTCTTCCGGCAGACGATCCAGGCCCCGCAGCAAATCCGGCCGTTGCAGCCCATCTTTTTGGGACGGGAACTGGTTGTGTGCCGCTTCACCGTCCTCGTCGGCTGCCTCGCGCGGCGGGCTGTAGCGACGGCGGCGCATCCGGGTGACGCACAGATGGTGCATGGTCGTGAACAGCCAGGTCCTCACATCGGCGTCGTCGCGCCTGGTGTGCAGCATGTCCAGCGCGCGCACCAGGCAGTCACGCACCAGGTCATCCGCCACGTCGCGATCGCGCAGCAAGGCCACCGCATAGCGACGAAGCGAGGGAACGCATGCCTCGATCTGGCCGAGCACAGTCGGCGCGGTCACGGTGGCCTGGCCGTCGCCGGCATGACGCCGGCTGTGCGGCACAGGCCTTGTCGTTTCGGTTTTGCGGCGGAGGTTCAACATTGGCCCGGCATCACGAAAAAGAGAGTGCACTTATAGAATGATCTCTGAGCAGAAGTCAAACAGTAACGCGCACGTCACGCCCAGCTATTGGGCACGGTGTGCCGGAATACCGGCGGCGGCCGGGGCGCCGAGCGTTGGCAAGGCATGCGCGAAGGTCACCACATAGCAGCGGACGTCCGGCGCCACTCTGGGACCGGGAGTCCGCTATGAGGACCTGGCTTGCCTTTTGCTTGGAAGATGTAATGATAAGTCTTTGATGTAGGCGGTGAATTGGTGAGCCCGGTGGGACTCGAACCCACGGCCCCAAGATTAAAAGTCTCGTGCTCTACCACCTGAGCTACGGGCTCGCTGCCCGCCTTAGAGCGCCAGGCCCCGTCGGCGGTCAATACTCGCGGGCTTCAGTCCTTCACATCGGCGGCGACCCGCATATGCACGATACGGTCGGGGTTCTGCACGGTACCACCCGAGCCGCTGCCGCGCTTGAGTTGGTCGATCAGTTCCATGCCCTGCGTCACCTGGCCCCAGATCGTGTACTGCCCGTCCAGATGCGGCGCCGGAGCGAACATGATGAAGAACTGGCTGTTCGCGCTGTTCGGGTCCGACGTTCGCGCCGCGCCAACGGTGCCACGCAGGAAATGCCGCTTGGTAGTGAATTCCGCCGGCAGATCAGGCAGCTTCGAACCGCCGGTCCCCGTGCCGGTGGGATCGCCGCCCTGGGCCATGAAGCCCTCGATCACCCGGTGGAACGGCGTGTTGTCATAGAACCCTTCGCGCGCCAGCGTCTTATACCGCTCGACGTGCTTCGGCGCGATGTCGGGAAACATCTCAATCACCACGCGGCCCTGCTTCAGGTCGAGATAGAGCGTGTTCTCCGGGTCAGACTTCGGTTGCGCTGATGCGGTTTCGCCCATCGTAACTCCAGTTGTCAGGGTTGCGATCGCGGCGCCCGCGATCAGGGTACGTCGGTGCATTGGCGCCCTCCTTGGAACTTCATGAAGTCGTCATCGCCGGGCAAGACCCGGCCATCAGCCGCGGACGCGCTCCAACACGCGCTTCAGCGTCAGCGGCGGCACAAAGGACGAAATATCGCCCCCCAGCATCGCCACCTCCTTCACCAGGCGTGAGGCGATGAACTGATGCCGCTCGCTCGCCATCAGGAACACCGTCTCGATGTCCGGCGCCATACGATAGTTCATGCCGGCCATCTGGAACTCATAGTCGAAATCGGACACCGCGCGAAGGCCGCGGACGATCATTGATGCGCCGACCTTGCGGGCGAAATCGACCAGCAGCGTGTCGTACGGCAGCACGTCGATCACCATGCCGTTCTGCGTGGCGATGCGGGCAATCTCCGCCTGCATCAGTTCGACGCGCTCCTCCAGCGAGAGCAGCGGCCCCTTGCCGGTGCTGATCGCCACACCCACCACCAGCTTGTCGAGCAGGCGGGCGGCACGCGCGATCACGTCGAGATGCCCGTTGGTCACCGGATCGAAGGTCCCCGGGTAAAGCCCGACACGCAGCTTCTTCACTGGCTCAGCCATCTAGTTTTCGTCCTCCGGCACGGATTCCGCCTCGCCATTGTCGTCGCTCACGGCCTCGATCACCGGGAAGACGCTGGTCACGTGCTCGCCTGCGTCCACCCGGAAAAGCGTAACCCCCATCGCCTGGCGGCCGGTCACGCGGACCTGGTCCGCCGGCACACGGATCAGCCGGCCCGCGTCGGTCACCAGCATCACATCATCGCCGGGCCGCACCGGGAAGCTCGCGGCCACTGCGATGCCATTACGCCGGGTCAATATAATGTTGGCAATTCCCTGCCCGCCACGCCCGGTCACCCGGTACTCATAGGCCGAGGAGCGCTTGCCGAAGCCGACATCGGTCACCGTGAGCAGGAATTCTTCCGCCTCGGCCAATTGCTGCACGCGCGCATCGTCCAGCTGCACATCGGCGACCGGCTCTTCCGCATCGACCCCCGGCTCGACGTCCTCGTCGCCATTGCCGTTACCGTTGCCACGCCGCTTCGCGTTGGCGATCCGCAGATAGGCGGTGCGCTCGTCGTTGCTCACCTCGACATGCTCGATCACCGAAAGGCCGATCACCTCATCGCCCGCCGCGAGCCGGATGCCGCGAACGCCGGAGCTGTCGCGGCCCGCGAACACCCGCACCGTCTCGTCCGAAAGCGCGAAGCGGATGCACCGGCCCCTGCGCGTGGCCAGGAACGCATTCTGGCCCTCGCGGCATGTAGCGACGCCAATCAGCCGGTCGCCATCGTCGAGCTTCATGGCGATCAGACCGGCGGCGCGCACATTGCGGAAATCCGACAGCCGGTTGCGCCGCACATTGCCAGACGCGGTCGCGAACAGCAGATGCAGGCTGTCCCACAGCGTCTCGTCCTGCGGCAGCGGTAGCACCGTGGTGATCGTGTCGGAGCCAAGCTCTGGCAGCAGGTTGATCAGCGCCCTGCCCTTCGCGGTCGGTCCGGCTTCCGGCAAGCGCCAGACCTTCTCCCGGAACGCTTTTCCCCCCGAGGAGAAGAACAGCACCCACTGGTGCGTATGCGCATGGAAGCTGCGCGTGACGATGTCGTCGCCCCGGATAGACGCGCCCGCACGCCCTCGGCCGCCGCGATTCTGCGCGCGATACGTCTCGAGCGTGGTGCGCTTGATGAACCCGTCGCGCGTGATCGTCACCACCATCTGGCCGGGCTCGATCAGGCTTTCGTCGTCCTGGTCGGCCGCTGCCTCGACGATGTCGGTGCGGCGCGGCGAGGCGATCTCGGCCCGCGCCTTCGCCAGTTCCTCGCGCATCAGGTCCATCCGCCGCGGGCGCGAGGCCAGGATGTCCAGCAGGTCGCGGATCTTCGCGCCGACCTCGGTCATCTCCTCCTGGATCTTCTCGCGCTCCAGCCCGGTCAGACGCTGCAGCCGCAATTCGAGGATGCCGCGCGCCTGCTCCTCGGTTACCCGCACGCTACCGTCGGGGCTGATCACGTTGCCCGGTTCGTCGATCAGGTCGAGCAGCACGCCGATATCGGCGGCCGGCCAGTCGCGCTCCATCAAGGCCTGGCGCGCCGCAGCGGCGTCGTTGCTCGCACGGATCAGCCGGATCACCTCGTCGATGTTCGCCACCGCGATGGCGAGCCCGACCAGCAGATGCGCCCGGTCGCGCGCCTTGTTCAGCTCGAAGCGGGCACGGCGCAGGATCACGTCCTCGCGGAACGCGATGAAGCACTGCAACGCGTCCTTCAGCCCCATCTGGCGCGGCCGTCCGCCATCCAGCGCCAGCATGTTCACGCCGAAGCTCACCTGAAGCTGGGTGAACCGGAACAGCTGGTTCAGCACCACCTCGGCGGTGGCGTCGCGCTTGAGTTCGATGACGATGCGCATGCCGGAGCGGTCGCTCTCGTCGCGCATCTCGCCGATGCCCTCGATCTGCTTGGCGCGCACCAGTTCGCCGATGCGCTCGAGCAGGGTGGACTTGTTCACCTGATACGGAATTTCGGTGATGACGATCGCTTCGCGGTCGCGGCGGATCTCCTCGAACTCGGCGCGCGCGCGGATCATGATCGAACCGCGGCCGGTCTCGAACGCCGAGCGAATGCCGGAGCGGCCAAGGATGATGCCGCCGGTCGGGAAATCCGGCCCCGGCACGATCTGCATCAGTTCGTCCAGCGAGGTGTCCGGCTCCGCGATGAGCGCCAGCGTGGCATCGATGATCTCGCCCGGATTGTGCGGCGGGATGTTGGTCGCCATGCCGACAGCGATGCCGTTGCCGCCATTCACCAGCAGGTTGGGGAAGCGCGCCGGAAGGACGCGCGGCTCCTTCTCGGTCTCGTCGTAGTTCGGCTGGAAATCGACCGTGTCCTGGTCAATGTCGTCGAGCAGCAGCGCGGCGGCGCGGGCCAGCCGCACCTCGGTGTAGCGCATCGCCGCCGGCGCATCGCCGTCCACCGAGCCGAAATTGCCCTGCCCGTCGATCAGCGGAACGCGCATCGAGAACGGCTGCGCCATGCGCACCATGGCGTCGTAGATCGCCGCGTCGCCGTGCGGGTGGTACTTGCCCATCACCTCGCCGACCACGCGAGCGGACTTGCGGTAGGCCCTGTCCGACGTGTAGCCCGCGTCCTGCATGCCGTAGAGGATGCGGCGATGCACCGGCTTCAACCCGTCGCGTGCATCCGGTAGCGCCCGCGCAACAATAACGCTCATGGCATAATCGAGGTAGGAGCGGCGCATCTCCACCTCGATGGTCACAGGCTGGGTGTCCTCGGGCGGGCCCGGAGGCGTGTCGTCAGGCGTATCGCTCAATCCGGGCTCGATTCACTGGTTCGGCGGAGCGCGCCGGCGTGTCCGGCGCTGCACCGCATCATGCCCTTCTAGATAGGCCAATTCGGCCGCGATGACGAGGGGTGCCGCGGCTACGGCGTGGCCTGCAGCCTCGCCAGCAGGGGCGATGAAGGCGAGCCATCTACCGGTAGTCCGGAGACACCCTGGAACTGGCTGATCGCGCTGGCGGTCTGCGGCCCGACAACACCGTCGGCCGGGCCGCGCATATAGCCCAGGCGGATCAACTGCGTCTGCACCGCGTGCGTCAGATCTGGCCCGGCGAATTGGGGGGGCGGCGGCGACTGGACCATCATCGGACCAAAGCCGGGCACCATATTGCCCTTGGCGAACATGCATTGCGCAAAGGCGTTGTCGTATTGCTGCTGGATGCTGAGCTGCTGATTAGAACTGCCCGCCGCACCGATCCCGGTACCGCCTAGAGCACCGGCGCCCGCGCCGATCGCGGCGCCGCGTCCGCCGCCGATCGCAGCACCAAGACCCGCGCCGAGCACGGTGGTGAGCGCCGCCGCGCCGACCGCGCGGTTGTTGGCATTCTGCGCCTGGCCGGCGACCGACTGCTCCGCGAACTGCCGGCAGCCGGCCTGATCGAACTGGAAGGCGTCGAAGGATTTCCCGGGGCCGGGCATCACCTGAACGGTCGGCCCCATTGGCGTCTGCGCGCAACCCGAGAGCAACAGACCCAATACAGCCACGCCGGATATTCCGGCACGAGCCCAACCTCGATGTACCACTGCGTGTTTCCCTTTGGTCGCGTGTAAGTGTTTGGTAACTAACCGTAAAGGATCACCGTGCGCCGTCGCAAGTTTTCCCGCCCGTACGATGCCGGTTCGATACAGCAAAAGTGCTGTCTCACCAGACTCTGTACGTTCTTACGTTAGAATGACATCGGCGAGCGTTACCTGGCGTGGCACCCCGGCTCGTCAAAACGGAATTTCGTCGTCCAGATCGCCGCCCTTTGGAGCCTCCCAGGATGGCGTGCCACCGCCGCGCGGCGCACCCACTGCCGCTCGCTGGGGTGCCGGGCGGTCGCTGCGATAGCTGCCGCCCTCGCCCGCGCCGCTGCCTTCGCCGCCGCCCGCGCTGTCCAGCAGCGTCAGTTCACCGCGGAAATTCCGGAGCACCACCTCGGTGGTGTATTTCTCCTGACCCGACTGGTCGGTGTATTTCCGGGTCTCCAGCGCCCCCTCCAGATAGACTTTCCGACCCTTGCGGAGAAAGCGCTCGGCAATGTCCGCCAGGCGTTCGTTGAAGATGACCACCCGGTGCCACTCGGTGCGTTCCTTCCGCTCGCCCGTCTGACGATCGTTCCAGTTCTCGCTGGTCGCCACCGACAGGTTGGCGATCTTGGTGCCGGACTGGAGAGTTCGAATCTCCGGGTCCTTGCCGAGGTTGCCTACCAGGATCACCTTGTTGACGCTGCCCGCCATCGCTTTCAATCCTTCACCAAGGGAGGCAACCTAGCCGCTGCCCCCGCACGCTGCCATCCTATACGGGCATCGGTTAACAGGCCTTCCCAATACCCCAGAAAATTGCCATATAGTCCGGGAACATCCCGAGAACAAGTAGGACGCTGCGGCATGGCCGGCTCCATCCACGTTCGCGGCGCGCGCGAGCATAACCTGAAGAACGTGGATGTCGTCATCCCGCGCGACCGGCTGACCGTGATCACCGGCCTGTCCGGCTCCGGCAAGTCGTCGCTGGCGTTCGACACGATCTATGCGGAGGGCCAGCGCCGCTACGTCGAGTCGCTGTCGGCGTATGCGCGGCAGTTCCTCGAACTGATGGGCAAGCCGGACGTCGACTCGATCGAGGGCCTGTCGCCGGCGATCTCGATCGAGCAGAAGACGACCAGTCGCAACCCGCGCTCCACCGTCGGCACAGTAACGGAAATCCACGACTACATGCGCCTGCTCTGGGCGCGCGCCGGCGTGCCCTACTCGCCCGCCACCGGCCTGCCGATCGAGGCGCAGACAGTGTCGCAGATGGTCGACCGCGTGATGGCGATGCCGGAAGGAACGCGGCTGCTGCTGCTCGCCCCGGTGGTGCGCGACCGCAAGGGCGAGTACCGCAAGGAACTGGCGGAACTTCAGCGTCGCGGCTTTACCCGCGTGAAGGTGGACGGAACGCTGTACGAAATCGGTGAGGTCCCGTCGCTGAACCGCAAGACCAAGCACGAGATCGAAGCGGTGGTGGACCGCATCGTCGTGCGCGAGGGGATCGCGCCTCGGCTCGCCGACAGTTTTGAAACGGCACTCGTGCTGTCGGATGGCGTGGTCTATGCGGAACACGCGGATAGCGGCGAACGCACCGTGTTCTCGTCACGCTTCGCCTGCCCCGTATCGGGCTTCACCATCGAAGAAATCGAGCCGCGGCTGTTCAGCTTCAACAGCCCGCACGGCGCGTGCCCGGCGTGCGACGGATTGGGCTTGGAGAGCTTCTTCGATCCGCAGTTGGTTGTGCCGGACGAAAGGCTGTCGCTGGCGGACGGCGCGATCATGCCATGGACCGGCGCGCAGAGCCCCTATTACGACCAGACGCTGCAAAGCCTTGCGCGGCACTTCAAGGTGACCACGCGCACGGCGTGGCACGACCTGCCGGCGCGCGCGCGCGATGCCATCCTGAACGGCACCGGCGAGGAGCCTGTGGCGTTCACTTACAAGGATGGCGTGCGCGCCTATACAGTAACAAAACCGTTCGAGGGCGTGCTGCGCAATCTGCAGCGTCGTTGGCAGGAAACCGACAGCGTCTGGGTGCGCGAGGAGTTGTCCCGGTATCAGGCGGAGAAGCCCTGTGCCGTCTGCAATGGTGCGCGGCTGAAACCAGAAGCGCTGGCGGTGCGGGTCGGCGGCAAGAACATCGCCGAGGCGTCCGAACTGTCGATCCGCGCGGCGGCTGCGTGGTTCGCCACGGTGATCGACACGCTGACGCCGCAGCGTCAGGAGATTGCCCGCCGCATCCTTCGGGAGATCGGCGAACGGCTCCAGTTCCTGGTCGATGTCGGGCTCGACTATCTGACCTTGTCGCGCGGGTCCGCCACCTTGTCGGGCGGCGAGAGCCAGCGCATCCGGCTGGCCAGCCAGATCGGTTCCGGCCTGACCGGCGTGCTGTATGTGCTGGACGAACCCTCGATCGGGTTGCACCAGCGCGACAACGAACGGCTGCTGGTAACGCTGCGCCGGCTGCGCGATCTGGGGAATACCGTTCTGGTAGTAGAACATGACGAGGAGGCGATTCGCGCGGCGGATCATCTGATCGACATGGGGCCAGCGGCTGGCATCGACGGCGGGCACGTGGTGGCGGAGGGCACGCCGCCGGAGATTTCGGCGAATCCCAAGTCGCTGACTGGCGATTATCTCTCCGGCCGGCGGCGGATTGAGGTGCCGATGCTGCGTCGGCCGGTGCAGAAGGATCGCTTCGTGCGCGTGGTGAATGCGCGCGGCAACAACCTCAAGTCGATCACCGCGGGATTTCCGTTGGGCACGTTCACCTGCGTCACCGGCGTGTCGGGCGGGGGGAAATCGACACTGGTGGTGGACACGCTGTACAAGGCGGCGGCGCGGCGACTGATGGGGTCGGGCGAGGTCCCTGCGCCGCACGAACGCATCGAAGGTCTTGAACACCTCGACAAGATCATCGACATCGACCAGTCGCCGATCGGCCGCACGCCGCGGTCAAATCCCGCCACCTACACCGATCTGTTTGCGCCGATCCGCGATTGGTTTGCCGAACTGCCGGAGTCACGCGCGCGCGGCTACAAGCCGGGGCGCTTCAGCTTCAACGTGAAGGGCGGGCGCTGCGAGGCGTGTCAGGGCGACGGCGTGCTGAAGATCGAGATGCACTTCCTGCCCGACGTCTATGTCCGCTGCGACGTGTGCAAGGGCCAGCGCTACAATCGCGAGACGCTCGAAATAAAATTCCGCGACAAGTCGATCGCCGAGGTGCTGGCGATGACGGTGGACGAGGCGGTGCCGTATTTCAGCGCGCAGATGCGCATCCACGATCGGCTGAAAATTCTGCAGCAGGTGGGGCTCGGCTACATCGCTCTCGGCCAGCAGGCGACCACGCTGTCTGGCGGCGAGGCGCAGCGGATAAAGCTGTCGAAGGAGTTGGCGCGACGCGCAACGGGTCGCACGCTGTATATTCTCGATGAACCGACGACAGGGCTGCATTTTGAGGACGTGCGCAAGCTGCTGGAGGTGCTGCACGCGCTGGTCGATCAGGGCAACACGGTGGTGGTGATCGAGCACAACCTGGAAGTCATCAAGACCGCCGATTGGATTTTGGACCTCGGTCCGGAAGGCGGCGACGGGGGCGGGCGGATCGTGGCCGAGGGCACGCCCGAGGACATCGCCGCGAATCCCGAGAGCCACACCGGACGTTTTTTGGCGCCGCTGCTGATGCGCGCAACGAAGCAAAAGACGCGCCGGAGGGCATGAAGCAGCGTTGTCCGTGGGCCAATCCCCGCGAGACGGCCGAGTGCACATCATGTCACGTGCGGCCCTGGCGCACTGCCGCCATTGGCCGAACGCCTTTGCCGATCAGCGCAAGGACCATCGTTTCTATGAGCTGGTCGAAGACACGATACGGCAGGGATTTGAATACCGATATTTTGCGATCAAGGACGGTGATGGCGAGGTTCAGGCAATTCAGCCGTTCTTCATTCTCGATCAGGACCTACTCGCCGGCATCGATTCAAAGATACGGGGTATTGTCGGGTCTGTCCGGAGCGTGTGGCCCCGGTTCCTGAAGATGCGGACCTTGATGGTCGGATGCGCGGTGGGCGAAGGGCGCCTTGATGGGGTCGCACTTTCGCACGCGTGCAATACCCGCCTGCTCGCGTCCGCCATCGTGGCACATGCACGTGAGCTGAAGACGCCACTCATCGTGCTGAAGGAGTTTTCGGCAAAATACCGCGAACCGCTGAGTTGCTTTCAGCACCAAGGCTTCGGCCGAGTGCCCAGCCTTCCCATGACCCGGCTCAACATCGATTATCCGAGCTTCGACGCCTACATGGCGACGGCCCTGAATGGCGCGACCCGCAGAAAGCTACGAAAGAAATTCGCAGCCGCCGCCTCGGCTTTCCCGATTGAAATGAGTGTCATCGGCGATGTCGCGCCTGTCATCGACGAAGTCTATCCGCTGTATCTGCAGGTTTACAACCGATCGAAGCTCCATTTTGAAAAGCTTACGGAACCGTTCTTCTGCGGCCTCGGGCGCCTGATGCCTGACAAGGTGCGATTCTTCCTGTGGCGCCAGAACGGACGGCTTGTCGCCTTCACCCTGTGCATGATCGAGGGTGACGCCATCTATGCCGAGTACATCGGTCTGGACTATTCGGTGGCACTCGATCTGCATCTCTATCATTACGCCGTCCGGGACATGATCTCATGGGCGATATCACAAGGCTATAAGTGGCTGCGCAGCAGTGGCCTGAATTACGATCCAAAATTGCACCTGAGACACGTGTTGGACCCAACGGATCTTTACGTCAGGCATACCTCGTCGATCATCAACACCCTACTGAAGCGAATTCTCCCCTGGATCGAGCCGACCCGATACGATCCGACGCTGAAGAAATTCCCGAATTATAGCGAATTGTGGGATTCATCGTGATCATCTCGGGATCCGTCGACTCCGTCATGCCGACGGAGGTCGGCATCCACGTCTTTCCTTGCTGCTATCGGCAAAGACGTGGATACCGACCTTCGTCGGCATGACGGGAAAGGCACTTGGCATTGGTCCGTCATGGCTGCCTGTGCTTCAGTGGCCCGCCGCCTTCATGGAAGATGCCTTCCGCACATTCTCGACCAGGTTCATTCCAAATGACCAGATAGCCCCGGGAACGCGATGGCTGTCGGCGATGACCTTGTCGAACGCGCCTTCGATCCAATCGCAATCCTCGTCCGAGATGACAAGCGCGGGCAGGAGTTTCACCGTATGGCTGGCGTGACCGGCGACCTGAGCCAGAATTTGGTGATCCTTGCAAAGCGGAATGGTGATCAGCTGGCAGAACAGCCCCGGGCTGACTGCCTCCAGCAACCCCCACGCCGCCTGCAGCCTCAGCGAACGCGGGCGCCCGAATTCAATCCCGATCATGAGGCCCTTGCCGCGAACCTCCCGGACCATCTCATAGCCCGACGCCATCGCCCGGAGCGCCGTCAGCAGACGCGCACCCAAGCGCGCTGCATTCTCGACCAGCCGTTCGGATTCGAGCACCTCCAATGTCGCAAGACCCGCCGCCATCGCGAGATCGTTGCCGGCGAACGTCAGACCGTGGACGACTGCACGATCCATCCGATCAAAGACCTTGTCGAATATCCACTTGCGGGCCAGCAGTGCCGCAACGGGAACATGACCACCGGACAGCGTCTTGGAAAGCAGCACAATATCCGGCTCGATGCCCCAGTGCTCGATCGCCAGAAAGCGTCCGGTACGTCCAAGCCCGGTCTGAATCTCGTCGGCTACGAGCAAGGTTCCAAATTTGCGGCAAAGTTCCTGGGCGCCCGAAAGGTAGCTGTCGTCGGGTATGTTGATGCCCTTGCCCTGAACCGGCTCGACAATGAACGCGGCCACCTGGCGCGTTGCCAACGCCTTGTCGAGTGCCGCAAGATCATTGAACGGAACCGCGGTGCAGTGCTGCAACAATGGTCCGAACCCATCGCGGAAATTGCTATCGCCATTCAACGACAGCGCCCCATAAGAGAGGCCGTGGAAGGCGTTGGTGCAATACACCACTCCGGGACGCCCGGTCGCCCTGCGTGCGAATTTCATCGACGCTTCGACCGCTTCCCCTCCCGAATTGGCAAACAGCACCTTGTCGAGCCAGGGCGTATATCGTAGCAGCCTCTCCGCCAGGATGCCGGCCAACGGCGAAACGTCCATTTGCACCAGATTGGGAAAATCGGTCGCAAGAACCCTCGTCAAGGCGTCGCGCAGTCTTGGATGATTCCGGCCGATGCCAAATACGCCCCAGCCGCTCAGCAGATCGAGGTAGCGCACGCCCGCGCGATCAAAGAGATACTGGCCGGTTCCGCTACGGAAGCCCACGTCGTACCCGATGGTCTGCAACACGCGCACCATCATTTCATTCATGTGGCGCGAATGAAGTGCGTAGCGCTGCGACTCACGCTCCAAAAACAGCGACACGATATCGAAATCCGGCTGCGTGAATTCCTGTATCGGGTCCGCGTCCAGGCGAATTGTCATCGATCACCCTCCACTCGGCCCGCGGCGTGATCCGATCAGCGTCCCCTATGTCCCCGCGACACGGCGCGCCGCGTATGACGGCGCCAGACGCATCAGCCACGGCAAAACGCCCACCAGTCCGGGCAGTATTTCGTCGCGCCCGCGCGCGATGTCGCGCAACACGCGGTCAACCAGCACAGCCGGCGACATCTTCGGTTGCTGGACGGAGCGTGTGGCCGGCGTATCGACCAGCGGCGGCAGAACTTCCACGACGCGAATGCCGACGCCGCGCAACTGCCGCCGCAGCGCCATCGTGAAGGAGCGCAGCCCGGCCTTGGACGCGGAATAGGTCGGAGCACGGGTCGCCGGAAGCAAGGCGTACCCCGAGGTGATCATCACAATCAGCGGGTTTCGGCCGGACCGCAGCAGCGGCAGAAATGCGCGCGTCAGCAGGATGGGGCTCGTCAGGTTCACCGCGATCTCATGGGCGATACGTTCGTCGCTGACCGACCCATCCAGCAGCTCGACCCGTTCCATGATGCCGGCATTGTTAATCAGCACATCGACCCTGCCGTGGCGGTCGCGAACGGCCGCTTCGAGCGCCTGCACGTCCGCGCGCACGGAAACGTCGCAGCGGAGCGCCTCGATCGCGGGGCATTCCGCCTGGAGTTCGCGAAGTGCCGCCTCGTTCCGCGCGCAGGCGATCACCTTGGCGCCATCGGCTGCAAGCCTTACCGCGAACTCCCGGCCGATGCCCGAAGTACCGCCGGTCACCACGACGACGCGATCACGCCACGTCATGCCGTCAGGATGCGCGACGGCCATCGACCGAGCGCGAGCCGGCGCCGCTTCCAGTCAAAGCAACTTGCTCCGGATGCTAAGGCTATGGCGGGTAGGGGTAGGGCGGATACCAGTACGGCCACGGGTACGGCGGCCAGAAGACCGGCGGCGCGACGACCACTCCCCCGAAAAAAAACCGGTTCGGAAAAAACACACGATTGTTGAAGAATACCCGGTTCGGAAAGAACGCACGGTTGGGAAAAAAGCCGCGATTGGGAAAGAAGCCGGGGTGACCAATGAAGCCAGGATGACCACCAAAGCCGGGATGACCACCAAAGCCGGGATGACCACCAAAGCCGCCATGGCCGCCAAAACCCATACCTCCGCCACGGCTTTGCGCGGACGCAGAGCCTGCGAGCAACACGCCCGCCAGCCCCGCCACGGCAATCAGCCGCGATACCGCCACCACTGCCGCAAGAGCGCGCCTCGACTTTCCCGCTGCCTCGGCTCGCGGAAAACACGAATCTGTGATTTGGTGCATGGGCTATCCCCTGCTCGGGCACACTGTTGAACCGCCCAACCGCGCGCCTCCTTCACTATATACCGGCAATCCGGGCAACGCCACCGGTTCCAGGCCGGTTGCACGAATGCGCCGCGGCAACAAACCATGGACGCTTCAGCGCTACCGATATTCCTACAGCTTCTTCCAGTCGTCCGTGACGACGGCGATGAAGTCGCGCACCGTCTGGTTGATGAACTCCAGATCCGCCGGTTTGTAACCGGCGCTTGCCGCGACGTGGCCCTGCACCGAGGGAATGGTAACATGCCGCCCGTCCGGAATGGCAGTCGCCGCCTCGATCTCTTCCTCGACCGGGTTGTACAGATCGAGTTCGCCAGACATCAACAGCGCCTTGGCCTTGATGCTGTGCAGCGCCTTGATGTGATCGCCGGCGAAGACCGCCTTCCCGTCGATCAACGTATCGCCGACATTGTGCCGGTCATAGGCCCAGGTCTGCGCGATCCAGTCATTGGCATCGAAGCCCGATTTGGCCGCACCCTGCTCCTGCGCCGCGATCCACGGGATCACGTCCATCGCATTGGCAAACTGCCGGCGCATCGCTTCGGGCGTGCGCGTCGCGATCACCTGCAGCACATCGGCACGCATGCGCCAGCCCTTGTCTGGTTGCGCCGTGTAGTTTCCGCCGTTGAACGCCGGATCGAGCATCAAGGCGTGCCGCGTCGCCTCGTTGATCGCGATCGACCACGGCGCGGTGCGGGCCATCGGCGTCAGCGCGATCAGGCTGGCCATCATGTCGGGATGGCTGACGCCCCATTGCAGGGTCTGCATGCCGCCCATCGAGGCGCCGGCGACCGCAACCAGACGCTCGATGCCGAGGTGCTGCAACAGCAGATACTGGCTCTGCACCATGTCGCGGATGGCGAAGTGCGGGAATGCGGGCCCATGCTGCGTCGCGCTGTTGCTGGGCGACGTTGTCAGGCCGTTGCCGATCGCGTTGGTCTTGATGACGAACAGATGATCGGTATCGAGCCCCTTGCCTGGCCCGATCAGGTAATCGATCCGATGGTGATTGCCGCTGATGGCGGTCACCATCAGCACCGCATTGGACTTGCTCGCGTTGAGCGTGCCTTGGGTCATATAGGCAATGCTGAAGTCGTGGATCGTCTCGCCGCTTTCCAGCGGAAGATCGCCGATCCGGTAGAACTCGAGGCCCGGTTCGTTCGCATTCTGCGCCGATGCGCCCGCGCCCTGGATCGCGAACAGGCACGCCACGGCTGCCGCCATTGGCTTCATGATGCTTCCCCCCTCCTGCCATCGTTACCTGCCGCACGTTGACTGAAGCAGGTTGAACGAACGGCAGACCTTATCCGGGCCGCGCGCCCTCCAGCTCCAGTTCGGCACGCAAGCTATCGAGGTCGCGCCCGATGGTCGCCACGGCCAGCGTGCGGCCGGCGTTGCGATATGCAACCCGGCAGTCCCTGCCCTCGACCGAGCCGTCGATGTCCAACGAATCCCATCGTTCGGCGTGACCGACGTACTGCACCTGCACGTCGTAGTGCATGCTCCAGAAGAACGGCACCGCATCGAACGGTTCATTCCGCCCCAGCATGTTGCGTGCCGCGGTCTGGCCCTGTCGTTCGGCGACAACCCAGTGCTCGACGCGAATCTTCTGCCCTGAGTGCGGATCGGGCCAGCGCGCGACGTCGCCGGCCGCAAAGATGTTGGAAACGCTGGTTCGCAGGTGCTGATCGACCATAATGCCGCGATCCACCGCAAGTCCTGCCTGTTCGGCGAGGCCGACCGACGGTCTGACGCCGATGCCCACCACGACCAGATCGGCCTCCAGCGTCTCGCCGGATTCTAGCAAAACCTGGCGCTCCGATATCGACCGCAGCTTGCTGGGAAGATGGAATTGAACGCCCTGTGCCTCGTGGATCGTACGGATCAGCGTGCCGATCTCCGGCCCCAGGACCCGCTCCATCGGGATTCGGCCCGGTGCGACCACCTCCACGTGCAGGTTCCGCGCGCGCAGGGAAGCTGCGACCTCCAGCCCGATAAAGCTGGCGCCGATCACCGCCGCACGCTTCGCCTGTCCGGCGGCCTGGATGATCGAGCGGCTGTCATCGAGCGACCGCAGGTAATGCACGTGCGGCAGATCGGCGCCGGGAACGTCGAGCCGCACCGGTTCGACACCGGTCGCGATCAGCAGCGCGCCGTACGGCAAGCTGCCGCCATCTTCAGTCCGGACCGTGGCTGCCTTGGTGTCTATCGCGGTCACGCGGGTGCCGAGCCGCAGGTCGATGTCATGCTGGCGATAGAAGTCGGGCTCCCGAAGTGGGATCCACTCCTCGGATGCGGTGCCGGCAAGATAGTCCTTCGACAGGTTCGGCCGGTCGCATGGCGGCGCGGAATCAGCGCTGAGCACCGTGATGCTCCCGGCATATCCCTTCCGGCGAAGGGTTTCCAACGCCGCCTGCGCGGCCCCGCCGCCTCCCAGGATGACGATCGAAGCCGGCGTGTCGGCGGAACCCCGCACTGCCGACCGCGATGGCGTCTCGCGTCGGCCGCGGACGACGTACTTGCCGTCGATGGTCTCGACCGTCCACCACGTCACGGGGTTCAGAGCGGGCGCGCGAACGGCCTCGCCGGTCCGCAGGCTGAAGCAGGCATGATGCCAGGGGCAGCGGACCGTGTCGCCGACCAGCAGCCCTTCCGCGAGTGGGCCGCCGTAATGCGTGCACGTCGCTCCGACCGCAAAGACTTCCCCCGCGGATCGCGCGAGGAGCACCGCATCCTCGCCGACATGGCCTAGAAGCATGGCGCCGTCGTCAAGCTGCCCGACATCAACACCCTTCGTGAGGTCAGGACCAGCCGGCTCCGTCGGTTGAGCGTTCATGACATGCCTTTGCAAATGGCCGGCGAAGTCGCGGCCCGTTCTCAATAAACGCGCCACTGTGCATCGGGATGCACGCAATCCGGCAGCGGCACGTCATCCCACATCACCCGCGATGCATGCCGGCCATGCCGTTGGACACCGGATGCATGGGCACGGCGTGGAAACCTCCGTTGGCGAAATGGAACCGCCGCAGACCGTTCGCGACCTGCATATGGTGGAAGTGATGCTGCCGATCCACGAAGACGACCGAGGCACCGAGGCTGAAACCGATCGGAAAATCCCAAAGCCATGGGTCGTAGACGTACGGCGGCGGCGCATAGAGGGCCAGCATCTGCGGCGGCGCACTGGCCGGCCCCTCGACGACCCTCCAGGAGCCGTCGCTCAGTTGACAGGCGCGCCCCACGATCTCCTGCGGCTGGCCGTCCACCGTCGCCAATGCCCGGTAGTCGCGACAATGCGGATCGTCAGGTGCCACGTCGCTGGTGACCGCGGAGAATATCGGTTGCGGTTCCGGCGCCACCACACAACCGGAGCAGGCGAGAACGAAAGTCACGACGGGTGCGAACTGGCGCATTGAGAACCTCCCGTCTCCCATGGAACTGCACGCCGCCGCACCATCGCATGGAACGCATGTCCGGCGTGCCCGGACTTGCCGCACGCGGCTCTTGATCAATCGACACGTTGAAATCGCGTCCATTCCCTGGCTCGGGGTAACGTAAGCGTGAGTGCGCTGCTTCCGTTGGATTGACGCCAGGTTGCGCACTCCCAGCGAACCGTCGCCTTTGACAAGGCCTTCACGCATCCGGGACAACAAGGCAGCGAACCGGCGACCTACGCTGGTAATTGCGCCGCTGGAGTTGGAATGAGCTACACCGTCAAGGAACTGTTCCTTACCGCCCAGGGAGAAGGCGCGAACATTGGTCGCGTCGCGGTGTTCATCCGCTTCGCCGGCTGCAATCTCTGGTCCGGACGTGAAGAAGACCGGGGCAAGGCCGTGTGCCGGTTCTGCGACACGGACTTTGTCGGCGGCCAGCGCTTCGGCTCAGCGGAAGCACTCGCCGATGCGGCCGCCGCCAAATGGCGCACGCCGGATGCCGCAGCTAGAATGACCGTGCTGACCGGAGGCGAACCGCTGCTGCAGGTTGCTGCGGCCCTGATCGAGGCGCTCCGGCAGCGCGCCTTCTACGTCGCCCTCGAGACCAATGGCACGCAGAAGCTGCCGGCGCCGGTCGATTGGCTGTGCGTCAGTCCGAAGGCCGGCGCTCCCTTGGTGCTGGGAAGCGCCGACGAACTGAAGCTGGTGTATCCGCAGGTGGGTGCGGAGCCTGAAATGTTTGCCGGGTTCCCTGCCAGCCACCACTGGTTGTCGCCGATGGACGGCCATGAGTGCCGCCGCAATACCGAGGCGGCCGCCGCCTATTGCCTGGCGCATCCGCAGTGGCGGCTTGCCATACAGGCGCACAAAAGTTGGGGACTGCCTTGATCGAACAATCCGTCACATTTGCCATCGAAGCGGCCCATCTATCCGAGGGCGAGCCTCGACTGCATGGCCATAGCTATCTGGTCGAGGTGTGGACCGCGACGTTGCGCGATTTCGCGGCCCTGGAATCGGAAATCCAGGCGGTTCGGTCGGTGGTCGATCATACGCTGCTGAATGACAGCATCGGCGGGACGACCATGGAGCACCTGGCAGAATGGCTGCTGGTGCGGTTCGCATTCCTGCCGGCAACCAGGGTGGTGGTCAGGCGTCCGACGCTTGGTTATGCGGTGGAGGCGAAGCCGGATCTCTGATCCCCGGCGGCCAGCGTTGGTCCGGCTACCCCAGCAACGGCGACGCAGGATCGGCAGCGTGGATGGAATGGTCCCGGACGCCCTGCAGGCTCATCGCATAATTTCGTACTGTTTCAGTATTGATTGCGTTGAGCGATATCCTAACTCTTACGACGCAGGGTTGTGTTATTTCCTCTTAAGGCCGCGTTGGCGCATGGGCAGATGGCCCCACACAACCCTGGAATTGTGCTTATTCCTTCCTCACGCGAACTTGAAGCCGCGAAATCTGTTTCGGTAACGATTAGCATTGACCCTGTCGTTGGCGTCGGTAAACAGTCTCTTGCCGTTATTAAACCGCTTGCCGGCCTGACCGCAGGGTTCGTCGGCGCGGAACACTTTGGAGAGGGGCCGGGCGTATGTCGTGCAAGCGATCGATTTTACTCGTGGAAGATCACGCGGCCATCCGCGAGATGTTGCTGGACTATCTCGCCGGACAACATGGGTTCGAGATCATCTTGGCAAGGACGCTCGATGAGGCCGACACGATCATCAATGACCAAGAGCGGCGCTTCGATGCGGTTTTGCTCGACATCGGCATGCCTGATGGCGATGGGCGCGATTTCTGCGCCGGACTCCGGCGCCAGGGGCACAAGATGCCGATCATCATCTTGACCGGCCGAAACGGCGAGGCGGATGTCATTCGCGGTCTCAATCTCGGTGCAAACGATTACGTTGCTAAGCCGTTCCGTTTGAACGAGCTGCTCGCGCGGCTCCGCGCTCAGTTGCGCATATTCGACAGCAGCGACGCGGCCGTGTTCTCGGTCGGGCCATACACCTTCCAGCCCGGCAAGATGCTGTTGCAGGACCCTGTCAAGAACCGTCGCATTGTGCTGACCAGGAGGGAGGCGGCAATCCTCAGGACCCTTCGCCTGTCGGATGACCGCGCCGTGACGCGCCACGACCTTTCGCACCAGGTCTGGGGCCGCAACTCGGCCGCGACGACCCATACCTTGGAAACACATATTTACCGGCTGCGCCAAAAGATGGAGTCCGATCCGCGGAAGCCGGTGCTGCTGGTTTCCGAGGGCGGCGGCTATCGCCTCAACCCGACCATCAGCATGAGCGCGGCCGCTGCTGCAGCCTGAGGCCCACTAAGCTTCCTCACCGAGCGCGTGGCGGCGCAGGTCCTTCAGGCGGTCCTGGCCGCCGGGGGTCTTGGGATCCACTTCGAGTACCTTCTGCCAGGCGTCGTAGGCACCCTTCCAGTCCTTACGTGCCTCGGCGATCGCCGACAGCGTCTGTAGTGCGGCAAAGCTGCGCGGCTCGCGTTGCAGCGTCACCTGGATGTCGGCGATCGCGCCCGCCGTGTCGCCAGCCGAGAAGCGGGCGATGGCGCGCTGGTGATACGCCTCCGCGAGGTTCGGATCGAGCGTGATCGCGGCGGTGAAGTCCTCGATGGCATCCGGCGTGGCATCGGCCTTCATCTCGCGCAGGCCTCGGCTCATCAGCAGTGTGACCGCGGGCGTTCCGGAATTGAGCCAGAGCTGCCTGATCTGCTGCTCCAGCGGTCCGGCAATCTCCTCGCTGGGCGCGGACTTCAGAGTGCCGAGCAGCCTATCGAGTGCCGCGCGCTTCTCGGCCGCGGGGCCGCCCGTATTCTGGGCGAATGCCGGCAGCACACATGACAGCATCATGATCGGCAGCAGGATCCGTCGCATGGCCGATGCTGGCGCGGTGCGGCCCGTCAGCGCAAGCATTCAGGCGGGCTCCCTGCTTCGCAGTTGCGCGAGCGCGGCGGGACGCGGTCCACCGGCCATCCAGTCCAGCAGTTCGACCGTGTGCACCACCGGGATTCCGCCGCCGCCGAGCTGTGTGATGCAGCCGATATTGCCGGCGGCGATCAGGTCCGGGTGCGTCGCGCGCAGGTTCCCGAGCTTGCGTTCGCGGAGCCGTTCGGCGATCTCCGGCTGCAGCAGATTGTAGGTGCCGGCCGAGCCGCAGCAGATGTGCGGCTCAACCGGCTCGACCACGGTGAAGCCGGCGCGCTGCAACAGCGCCTTCGGTTCGGCGGTGACCTGCTGGCCATGTTGCAGGCTGCATGCCGAATGATACGCCACGGAAAGGTCGGGCCTCTCACGCGTCGGGGCGTAGCCAAGGCGCACCAGGAATTCGCTGATATCGCGCGCCTGCGCCGAGACCCTTTCAGCGCGGCTTCGCCATGGTTCGGCCACGGAACGGAACATGAAGCCATAGTCCTTCACCGTCGTGCCGCAGCCGGAGGTGTTGATTACGATGGCGTCCAGTCCTTGGCCTTCGATCTCCTCGCTCCACGCCTCGATGTTCGCCCGCGCGCTGCGCATCGCGGCTGCGTGCTGTCCCATGTGGTGGGTCAACGCTCCGCAGCAACCGGCGCCATGCGCAACCACCACCTCCACGCCGAGCCGCGTGAGCAGCCGGACCGTCGCTTCATTGATCTGTGGTGCGAGCACCTGCTGGGCGCAACCCGCCAGCAGAGCCACGCGGGCGCGGCGTTCGCCCTGGGCACGATGGGTCTGCGGCGTCTCGACCAGGCTGCGTGCCGGCAGCCTGTCGGGCATCAGCGCAAGCATCGCGCGCAGGCGTCGACCGATACGCCCAGAAGCGGGCACCAGCGAGGCGAGCGGACGCCCGAGCCGGGCGGCATGCAGCGCTATGCGAAATACCGCCGGCTGCGGCAGCATCATGCCCAGCATCGCGCGCAGCATGCGGTCGTGCCACGGGCGTCGGTAGGTGTCCTCGATGTAGCGGCGGGCGTGATCGACCAGATGCATGTAGTTCACGCCGGACGGGCAGGTGGTCATGCAGGCAAGGCAGGAAAGGCAGCGATCGACGTGGCGGACGACCTCCTCGGTGGCGGGCCGGCCCGTCTCCAACATGTCCTTGATCAGGTAGATGCGCCCGCGCGGGCTGTCGAGTTCATCGCCCAGCAGCAGGAATGTCGGACAGGTCGCTGTGCAAAAGCCGCAATGCACGCAGGTCCGCAGCACCTGATTGGACGAAGCCACATCGGGATCGCGCAACTGCTCGGCGGTGAAACTGGTCTGCATGGGTCAGTGCCTGGGCGGCGGCAGCCGGCGCAAAAGATACAGCGAGAAGCCGAGCCAGAACAGGCCAAGCAGCAACAGCACCATCGACATGGGCCGGCCGGGATACGCAATCTGCACAAGCGCAAGCACGATCGCGCATATCATAAGCCCGAAGTGCAGATTGAGTAGCCGTCGGTCCGGATTGATCCGGAAATACTGGAAGGCCAGCAGGACGAAGCTGACAAGGAAGAGCGGCACGATGACGGCAGTGGGAATGATCATGCGACCTACAGCCCGGCGTACATCCGGCCGGGATTGAGTATGGCGTGAGGGTCCAGCGCGGCCTTTACGCGGCGCGTGATGCGCGCCAGCGGCTCCGGTTCGGGCGGAACAACATCCACCGCGGCGCGCAATGGCTCGGCCGCGCGCATCAGCATCCAGGTGCCTCCGGCGGACCGTGCGGCAGCCTCCACCGACGCATGCGCCGAGGCGGTAGCGGGACCTGCAATCCAGACCAGACCGCCGCCCCAGTCGAGGAAGCCGCTCGCGCCGAACGCATCGATCACGGCGCTCAGCACGACGGGACCGGCTGACGGTCGCACCGACACGCGCCAGATCGCGTCGCTCGTGCCTGCGGCCAATGGCACGAGGTCGCGGACGGCCCGCCAGATTTCGCGTGACGTCGCATCGTCGAGTATCGCCGACTTGTTATGGGCCAGTGCGTCGCGAAGCTTGGCGGTCCGGTAGGTCACCGACGTGGAAAAATCTTCGATGCGCGCCAGGGCGACCGAACGGCCAAACCCGGCGACTGCCGGTATGCGGGCAGATGCTTCGGGCGGTAGCCAAGCGGTGGCAGAGACACCGAACGGCGAGCCAAGCGCGGCGGACAGCGCCGCCACGCCGGCCACCGCATCCAGACCAGGCAGCACCACCGTGCCGACGGCTTCGGGCGCCGGCAGTACCTTCAGCGTCACCTCGGTGATCACGCCCAGCGTGCCATGGCTGCCGGTCAGGAGCTTGCACAGATCGAGGCCGGTCACGTTCTTCAGCACGCGCCCACCGGAGCGGATCACCTCACCGCGTCCGGTGACCGCGCGGATGCCGAGCACGTGGTCGCGCATAGCGCCCCAGGCGACGCGCCGCGGACCCGACAGGTTGGTCGCGATCACGCCGCCAAGCGTCTGTGGTTGCGCCACGCCGAACACCAGCGAGAGATCGGGCGGTTCGGCGATGATGTGCTGGCCACGCTCGGCCAAGGTCGCCTCGATTTCCGCCAGCGGCGTTCCGGCGCGCGCGGAGATGACCAGTTCGTTCGGCGAGTAAAGCGTGATGCCGGCGTGGTTGCGCGTGGATAGGCTGCGCGCCGCCTGGACCGGCCGCAGCATGCCGGATTTGGTGCCGTTGCCGACCACGAGCAACGGTTCCCGCGCCTCGGCCGCTTCGGCGACCGCGGTGGCGATCCCCGACTCATCCGATGGTGCAAGCAAATCGCTCATGCAGGGTCTGCTGGCTCAGCCAATGCGAAGGCTCTTGGGCATTAAGCGCAAATCAATGGGTTGGAGGCCAATGTGAGAACGCAATCCGGTAGGTAGCATTTGCCTTCCCACCTGTCACACGACCCGCTCTGTCGGTGCGTCCGGTCCACCCGTCTGTCTTTGACGTATATCTGTCTCTGACGTATAGTGGCATGGATTTCATTTGGGACGAGGCCAAGAGCGAGCGAAACCACGTCGAGCGTGATTTGCCGTTCGGACTGGCACGTGAGTTGTTCGCAGGGCCAGTGGTCGAACAGGTCGACGCTCGGCGTAACTATGGCGAGATCCGCATGAAAGCAATCGGGGTTGTCGGTGGCTTGCTCATGGCCTGTGTCTTTACCGATCGAGGTGCGGCCCATCGGATCATCAGTCTGCGTTACGCAAGCAGGAGAGAACGGAATGCCTATCGTGCGGCGTACCCGAGCTGACATCGACCGCGAGAAGCTGCTCGCGGATCTGGCAGCCCGGCCGCAGCCAAGCGAAGAGCAAATTGAGCAGTGGGCAGCTGAGGACGGCGATGCTTGGACCGACAAGGAGTTGGCCGAGGCCGTCCCGGTTTACCCGCCCCCGAAGCCCGAAGAGGTGCGCGCGCTGCGCGCTCGGCTGGAGCTGAGCCAGACGCAGTTCGCGCTCATGTTCGGCTTCAGCGTCGACACCGTGCAGCAATACGAACAGGGCCGCCGGGTTCCCTCAGGTCCCGCGTCAACCTTGCTGCGCGTGATCGCCGCGGAGCCTGAGGCTGTCATCCGCGCGCTCGACCCGCATCGCGAGCGCCGACGTGCCGCCGCCCGACTGACCGTGCCGCCAGGCCCAGCCTGAACGTCCCGTCTCGCCGGTTCAACTCTGCGCACGCGGAAACCTGGGCGGCTCATTGGATCTTCCGTGCGGCGAATAGAACGGCCGGGACGGCGATGCCGATGGCGATGGCCCCAACCATCAGCACGATCGTGATGCCCAATGCCAGTGTCTCGGCCACCAATGGCGGCGCGGCGCTCTGCTGCACGATCTGGATGCAGCCGATGGCAGCCCGGAAGGCATAGGCGCCGGGCACCATCGCCACCACACCGGGAAAGGCGAAAGTGGCGGCGGGCGCATGAAAGAACCGGGCGAAGGCCTGCGCCAGAAACCCAGTCATCAGCGCTCCGATGAGCGTGCCGACGATGATGTCGATCCCCAGATGCACGCAGAACGTCCGAGTGGTGTGACTGGCAATGCCGCACACGACGCACGCCCACGCCACGCGCGCCGGGACATTGAACAGGAAGGCGTAGCCGAGCGCTGCCAGGGCCGAGAACAGGGCGTCTTCCGGCACCCCGATCGCTCGTGCCGGCGCTTCCACCGGGATGGTCACGCCGGTCAGCGCCGTGGCGACGAACAGTCCGAATGCGATTGCCGCGGTGACAACGCCCGCGAAAGCCAGGCGGCTGATCGCCAGGGTCATGTGGTTTCGGATCATGTCCAGTACGCCGTTGATGAACGGCACGCCGGGCACGATGATCATTCCGGGCGCGACCAGGCAAAGCGACGGCGTTCCGCTCGCGCCCAGCAGCACGGCACCGCCGCCGATGATGCCGCTCAGGGTGGCGGCGGCGAACGGGACAGTGATCGCATTGACGTGCCGTCGCCCCAGATCCAGGCGCAACCATGTCCCGGCCGCGCCGGCCAGCCACGCGACCGCGAATGTCGGCCAGTCGCCACCGAACAGACGGCTCAGGCTGGCACCGGTCAGACCGAGCGCAGCTATGACGAGCCAGCGTGCGTATTCCGGGGGCCGGTGTTCCGCGGCATCCAACCCGGCCCGCGCCTCCGCCAGACCGAGCCGGCCGCCCTCCGCCTGGTCCACCAGGCGGTTGACCGCGTCGATCGCCGTCAGGCCGACATTCATCGCCGGCACCCGGTGGCCGATCTTGGTGCGGAAATGGTCGCCGGCGACGACGGTGAGCAGCAGCGCTTCGTAAGTCACCATCAGATGGGCTTCGCAGCCGAACGCCGCGGCGAAGCGCATGACCGCAATCTGCACGCCCTCGGTATCGGCGCCGTTCAGCAGCAGCAGGCGTCCGACCAGGAGCGACAGGTGGGCAACGTCCTCGACCTGTGCCGCATCCGGGGCGATCAGGTCCGCCACGCCGCGTTCAGACCGACGCTGGGTAGGCCGGCCCAGGGTAGACAGGCTTGTAGGCCTGGGCACGCACATGGGCGTCGATGTCCGACGGGCGCGCGACGCCGGCAAGGTCGTGGTCGAAGATGTATTCGGCGATCCGCGCGGCGGTGTGCAGCGATGCGTCGAGGATGTTGCTCGTCGGCGGATAGATCAGTCCGAGCGCCAGGTTGGCTTCGGTGACCTGCTCGGCGACGGCACGGGCGGCGACGATGAACATCGCCTCGGTGACCCGTTTGGATTCCGTCGCAAGCACGGCCATGCCCATTGCCGGGAAAATATAGACGTTGTTGCCCTGCCCCGGGACCAGCCGCTTGCCGTCGATCTCCACCGGCGGGAACGGACTGCCGCTGGCGAAGACCGCGCGGCCGCCGGACCACTTGTAGGCTTCCGCCGCCGTGCATTCCGAACGCGAGGTCGGGTTGGAGTAAGGGAAGATGATCGGCCGCGCGTTGATCCGGGCCATCGCCTCGATCACCGCCTGATTGAACAGTTTCGGAACTGTGCTGACGCCGATGATGGCGGTGGGCTTGATGTCCTCCACCGCCGCAACGAACGAGCTGACCGGCGCATGCTCGTGCGCGAACGGCTTTTGGAATTCGGCCATGTCGGTGCGCGACGTGATCATCAGGCCGTTGACGTCGAACAGCCAGTTCCGGGCCCGCGCCTGCTCGACCGGCAGGCCCTCTAGCGCCATCGCCTCGCTGATCAGTTCGGCGATGCCCGTGGCGGCCGAACCGCCGCCGAGAAACAGGAACCGCTGCTCGACAAGTTTCTGCTTTGTGATCCGCAGCGCACCGAGGATACCGGCGAGGGCGACGGCGGCGGTGCCCTGGATGTCGTCGTTGTAGGTGCAGATCTTGTCCCGGTAGCGCTCCAGGATCGGCACCGCGTTGATGTTGGCGAAATCCTCCCATTGCAGGCAGCATTTCGGGAACCGCTCCTGCACCGCCTGCACGAACTCGCCGATGAAGGCGTCGTATTCCGCGCCGCGCACGCGGTTCTGCCGGAGGCCGAGATACAGCGGGTCCTCCAGCAGCGCGTGATTGTTGGTGCCAACGTCGAGCGTGATCGGCAGCGTCAGCTGCGGCGGCACGCCGGCGCAGGCCGTGTAGAGGGCGAGCTTGCCGACGGGGATTCCCATGCCGCCCACGCCGAGATCGCCGAGGCCGAGGATGCGCTCACCGTCCGTCGCCACGATGAAGCGCACGTCCGGCTGCGGCCAGTTGGCGAGCAGCTCGCGCAGCCGCCCCTTCGCCGTGATCGGCAGATAGAGACCCCGCGACGCCCGGAAAATGTGGTCGAATTTCTGACACGCCTCACCCACGGTCGGGGTATAAACCAGCGGCATGAAGGTCGCCGGGTCCGACATCAGCACGGCGTAGAACAGAACCTCGTTGCGCGACTGCAGGTCGGTGAGAAACAGGTATTTCTGCAGGTCGTTGTCGAGCACGGCGAGCTGCGTGTGCACGCGCGCAACCTGGATGTCGAGCGTGTCGGCCGCCGGTGGCAGCAGCCCCTCGATGCCGAGCGCGCGGCGATCCGAGAGCGGAAACGCGCTGCCTCGGTTCAGGTGCGTGTTGCGCAGAAGGTCGGCACCTGTCGGTGCCTGATGGCTGGAGTTGGACATGAAAGTCGGCTCCCGCGTTTGAGGTAGATCCAAATATGCCTATGTTGCGGTGGCTACATACGGCTTGACCATCTTCGTCGGATCGACGACGCGGTCGAATTCCGCCTCCGTCACGTAGCCCAGGTCGAGCGCCGCGGCCTTCAGCGTCAGGTCGTGGTCCATCGCGTGGTGCGCGATCTTCGAGGCCTTGTCGTACCCGATGACAGGCGCCAGTGCAGTCACCAGCATCAGCGAACGGTCCACGTATTCCTGGATCTTCTTCAGATTCGGCTTGGTACCCTCGACCAGAAACTTGCAAAAATTCGTGCACCCGTCGGTCATGATCGTGATTGAGTGCATGATGTTGAAGATGATGAGCGGCTTGTAAACGTTCATTTCCAGATAGCCGCCGGCGCCGCCGAACCCGGCCGCCACGTCGTTGCCCATCACCTGGACAGCGATCATCGTCAGTGCCTCGGCCTGCGTCGGGTTGACCTTGCCGGGCATGATGGACGAACCCGGCTCGTTCTCCGGGATCAGCAATTCCGCAAATCCCGCGCGCGGCCCGCACGACATCAGCCGGATATCGTTGGCAATCTTGTAAAGCGACACTGCCAGCGTCCGCAGTGTGCCGGACAGATGCACCAGGGCGTCATGCGATCCTTGCACGGTGAACTTGTTCGGCGCGCTGACGAAGGGAAGATCGGTCAGACGCGCGATCTCCGCTGCCGCCGCTTCAGCGAACCCGGGAGCCGCATTGATCCCGGTGCCCACCGCGGTGCCGCCGAGCGCCAGCCGATAGACGCCCTTCATGGCGTCGTCCAGCCGCTCCAGATCGTCCTGGAGCATCCCTGCATAGCCCGACCATTCCTGCCCGAGCGTGATCGGCGTCGCATCCTGCATGTGGGTGCGGCCGATCTTGACGATGTCCTGCCATTCGCCGGCCTTTGCCGCGATCGCGTCGTGCAGCGCGCGCACGGCGGGGACAAGGCGCTGCGTCACGCCGAGCCCTGCCGCGATGTACATCGCCGACGGGAACGAATCGTTGGACGACTGCGACATGTTGACGTGGTCGTTGGGATGCACCGGCGTCTTGCTGCCGAGCGCGGTGCCGGCAAGCTGGCAGGCGCGGTTCGACATCACTTCGTTGACGTTCATGTTGAACTGCGTGCCGCTGCCGGTCATCCAGACATGCAGCGGAAACATGTCTTGGTGCTGGCCATGGAGGATCTCGTCGCAGGTCCGAACGATCAGCCCATGCGCCTGGTCGTTCAACCGGCCTCCGGCATGGTTTGCGTTGGCGGCCGCTTTCTTAAGGATGGCATAGGCGGCG
>DATMND010000206.1:0-6158 GCA_035569235.1 Acetobacteraceae bacterium
GCGCAGACCGCCGTGGTGCGCGGGAAATACGATCAAAAGCCGTTCAACGATGTGCGGGTACGCCAGGCGCTGAAGCTGGCAATCGATCAGCAGAAGGTGATCGACATCGTCTTCCGCCGCACTGGCACGATCGGCGAGCACCATCACGTGGCGCCCGTGCACCCGGAATACGCCAGGCTGCCCGCTGTCGGCCAGGACATTCCAAAAGCCAAAAAACTGTTGACCGACGCAGGCTATCCGAACGGTCTGTCGCTGGAGATCGCGTGCAAGAACCAGCCCGCGTGGGAGGCGGCCTCGATCACGGTGATGGTGGAGATGTGGAAGGCCGCTGGGATCGATGTGAAGATGAACGTGATGCCGTCGGCCAGCTTCTGGGATGTCTGGCAGAAGGTACCGTTCGGATACACGGCCTGGACCCATCGCCCGCTCGGCGTCATGGTGCTCGGCCTCGCCTATCGCACCGGCGTGCCGTGGAATGAATCGAGCTACGCCAATCCCGAATTCGACAAGCTGCTGACCCAGGCGGAAGGCGTCCTGGAGGCCGACCGGCGTCGCGAGGTGATGGCCAGGCTTGAACAGATCCTCCAGGAAGACGGTCCCATCGTGCAGCCGCTCTGGCGCGTCGTGCAGACCGGATTTGACAAGAAGGTGAAAGGCTTTCGCATGCATCCGACGCAGTACATCTTCCTCGACGAATTGGCGGTCGAAAAGACCTGACCGCAGGGACTTCCCGCTTTGGCGCAGCAGATTCTGCGGCGGCTCGGCTGGATGCTGGTCACGATGCTGGCCGCGTCGCTGCTGCTGTTCCTGCTGTTCGAGCTGCTTCCCGGTGATGTGGCACTGAGCGAACTCGGCCCCTATTCGACGCCGGAGCAACGGGCCCTCTGGCTGGTCGCGAACGGATACGATCGGCCGGCCGTCGTTCGCTATTTCGATTGGCTCGGGCATTTTCTGATCGGCCAGTGGGGGCAGTCTCGCCTGTTCATGCAGCCGGTCGCCCGCATCGCCTGGGCGCGGCTTGAGAATACGGCGATCCTCGGCTTTTGGTTCTTTGCCTTTCTCATTCCGCTCTCGCTCGGCATGGGCGTGCTGGCCGGCATGAAGGAAAGATCGTGGCTCGATCGTGCCGTGTCCGCGGTGTGCATACTCACGACCTCCATCCCGCCGTTCGCCAGCACGGTTCTGGTATCGGCGGTCTTCGTCTACGGGCTGCACTGGCTGCCCGGAACCAGCACGATGCTGGACGGATTTTCGTATAGGCAGCTGGTCATGCCGGTGATGGTGCTGGTGCTGTACGACTTCGGCTACATCGCACGGATTACACGGACGGCGATGGCCGAGGTGATGGAGACGCCGTACATTCGGGCGGCAATACTGCGGGGTTTGCCGCATCGTCGCGTCATCCTGCGGCATGCACTGCGGAATGCGTTGATCGCGCCGTTCACCTTGCTGATGCTGCATGTGAACTGGCTGATCGCCGGCGTCATCGTCGTCGAGTATTTCTTCGCGTTCAAGGGATTTGGTTCGCTCATCCTGGAGGCATCGCTCGGCAAGGACCTCTATTTGCTGGAGGCCTGCACGATGATCACGGTCGCGATCGCCACCATCACACAGACCGTCTCGGATCTCGGCTATCTGGCGCTCAACCCACGGATGCGGCCGGCATGAGCGATATCGGCGTCGAAGCGGCCGAACTGCTGCCGGCGAACGCGGCCGGCACGCGGTTCGGTTGGCTCCGTCAGATCGGCCACAGCAAGGTGGCGATCTTTGGTATTGCGATCCTGGCCTTTTGGATCTTCGTCGGCATCGCTGCGCCGTGGATTGCGCCCTTCCCGCCCAACCAGACGGTGCGTCCGATGGCATCGCCCGGTGCGCTCGCACCGAACGGCGCGGTATTTTGGTTCGGCACCGATCATCTCGGCCGCGACATCCTGTCGCGTGTCATCTGGGGTACGCGCACCGTACTGGTCTATGCGCCGCTGGCGACGGCGCTGTCGTTTGCCGTCGGCGTTTCAGGCGGTCTTCTGGCCGGCTACCGGCGCGGGTGGCTGGACGAATCGCTGTCGCGTCTTTCCGATCTCGTGCTCGCCTTCCCGGCACTCGTTCTCTACATCATCATCGTATCGAAGTTCGGCGCCTCCGGGCTGAACATCGTGCTGGCCGTGACGCTCGCGTCCAGCCCAGGCATCATGCGTTTGACCCGCGGCCTGACACTCGCACTGCGCGACCGTGCCTTCGTCGCCGCGGCACAACTGCGCGGCGAGCCGGCGTGGCGCATCATGTTCATCGAAATCCTGCCGAACGCCGCCGGCCCGCTCATCGTCGATGCCTGTCTGCGCCTCGGTTATGTCGTGATCACCATCGGGACCCTCGGCTTTCTCGGGCTCGGCCTGCCGCCGCCCGATCCGGACTGGGGCAGCATGGTGAACGAAACGCGGAAATTCGCGCTGGTGTTTCCGCACATGGTGCTGTTTCCGTGCCTTGCGGTGTCGTCGCTGGTGCTTGGATTGAACCTGCTCGCAGACGGGCTGCGCGAACTCGTGACGCAGGAATGACGCCGACGCGCGCACCGCTGCTCGAGATGACCGATGTGGCAATCTCATACCGCACGCGTTCGGGGCTCGTGCCGGCGGTCACCGGTGTGTCGCTGAGCATCGACGAAGGCGAGGCAGTCGGCCTCGTGGGAGAATCCGGCTGCGGCAAATCGACCCTCGCTCTGGCGAGCCTTGGACATCTCGGGCGCAACGGCCGGCTCACCGGCGGCAGCATCCGGTTCGCAGGCCAGGACATCGCACGGCTGACGCGAGAGCAACTGCGGCACATCCGCGGCCCCGGCATCGGCATCGTTTACCAGGAGGCGATGTCGGCACTGAACCCGAGCCTGCGCGTCGGCGCACAGCTTGCCGAAACGGTCATCGTCCATGGCGGGCTGTCGCATCGGCGGGGCAGGGAAGCTGCGGCTGCCATGCTCGCCGAGATGGAGGTGCCCGACCCGGGGCGTGTCATGGCCGCCTACCCGCATCAGCTTTCCGGCGGGCAGCAACAGCGCATCGTGATCGCGATGGCGCTTTTACCGCAGCCTCGACTTTTGCTGCTGGACGAGCCGACCACCGCGCTCGACGTCACGATAGAGGCCGGCATTGTCGATCTGCTGGCGAAGCTGCGGCGCACGCACAACACGGCAATGCTGTTCATCTCGCACAATCTCGGCCTGGTCGGGCAGATCTGCGACCGCGCGGCGGTCATGTACGCCGGCGAGATCGTCGAGACCGGCGAAGTGCGGCAAATGTTCGCGCACCCCCGCCATCCTTACACGATCGGGCTCGTCAATTGCATCCCACGGCCCGACCTGCCGCGCGAAATGCAACGTCTGTCGCCAATTCCCGGTCAGGTGCCATCGCCAAATGAACGACCGGCCGGATGCAGCTTTGGTCCTCGGTGCGAGCATTTCCGAGGCGGAATCTGCGATCGGGTCAGAATTCCGCTGCAAACGCTGGATGCGGATGGCATTACGGCCGTCCGGTGTGCGCGCGCCGAGGCGATAGCGTCGCAACCTGTGCCGCAACTTGCCGAAGTTGACGCGCGCCACGATCGAGGGACGCTCGTTGCGGTCGCCGGCCTTGACAAGTTCTACGCCATCGGCCGCTCGGCCAGGTGGATTGTGCGGGCGAACCAGCAATTGTCCTTCGAGGCAGAGCGCGGCCGAACCCTCGCGATCGTGGGTGAGTCAGGCTGCGGCAAGTCCACCTTCGCCAAGGTTCTGATGGGCCTTACGATGGCGAGCGCTGGAAAAATCCTGTTCGAGACTGTCGATCTCGCGCATCTTTCGGTCGAGCGACGTCCGGCCGCGTTGCTCCGTGACATGCAAATGGTGTTCCAGAACCCGGACGAGACCCTGAACCCGAGCTATAGTGTCGGCACGCAGATCGCGCGTGCCGTGCGCAAGCTCGGCATTGCCCGCAGCCGCGCCGGCGTTCAGGCACGGGTGCGCGAACTGCTCGGCATGACGCGCCTGCCCGCAAGCATTGCAGCGCGCCGGCCAGGCCAGCTGTCCGGGGGGCAGAAGCAGCGTGTCGGAATCGCGCGGGCCTTTGCCGGTGCGCCAAGGCTGGTGGTCGCGGATGAACCGGTCTCCGCGCTCGATGTGTCGGTGCAGGCGGCGATCACCGAACTGCTGCTCGACATTCAATGCACACAGCAGACGACGCTTATCATCATCAGCCACGACCTCGGCTTCGTTCGCTATATCGCGGATCGGGTGGTGGTGATGTATCTGGGCCAGGTGATGGAGGCCGGTGCGGCGGAACGTGTCTTCCAGCCGCCATACCATCCATACACGGAGGCGCTGCTCTCGGCTGCACCCACGATCGACACCGGCAAGCGCCGGCAACGGATAGTGCTATCGGGCGAACTTCCAAGTGCGCTTGCTCCGCCCTCCGGCTGCCCGTTCCACACACGCTGTCATCGCAAGCTCGGCGCCATCTGCGAAACCGAGCGCCCGCCGGAACGCATGTCACCAGACGGTCATCGCATCCTTTGCCATATCCCGTCGGACAATCTTGCTCGCATTCAAGCCGTCGCAGTGGCGTCGGCTGTCGCGCCGCAGCAAGTTTGAGTGAATGCATGATTGCGATACGACGCGGTGCAACCGCCGACTGTACGCGCTAACTGCGTCTGGCACGAAGTGGACTTTGGATGTAGGCGTCGGTTGGTTCACCGGACCCTCCCTATGCGTGCCTTTTGTAGCGGCGGCAGCAGCTAGAAAGCATTTAGCGCAGATGAGGGCAGATGCACGCAGAACACGCAAATGGCTTAGAGCGGTTCACGCACCGTGGACCACACGTTTGATTCCCAGGTGTGGTCTGCCAAAATTCAGCAAAAGGCAGAGCCGCAGTCCGGTCGCTTTGAGATAGTTGGTGCACTGCATCCGATGCGCGTCGTCCAGCGCTTTGACGGTCTTTACCTCCACCAGAAGCACGCCCTCGACCAACAGGTCCGAGAGGTACTCGCCGACCACCACGTCATTGTAGTGCACCCTGGCACTACATTGCTGCACAACCGCAGAGCCGGCGGCACGCAGTTCGTATGCCAACGCATTCTCATAGACCTTTTCCAGGAATCCGACCCCAAGTGTGCTGAGCACGGTAAACGCGCAGCCTATCACACGCCCAGACAGATCATTTAGCCTGTCACTATCTGCGTGTTTCGGAGCCTGCCCCGGACTTGATCCGGGGTGCATCTTCTTACATCTGCGTTTCAAACCTTCCTTTGCGATGCTGCCGACGACTGGTTAAGGAAGATTTGACGTAATTCCTTCGCGGCCGTCACTGGCACACGCGACCCACTCAGGCCAAGTCTTCGCGCGATCTGTTTGATTTCTGCACGTATCCAATGGCTGCGACCGGTTGCGACGGCGGACGCCAACCCTGCCGATCGATCCAATCGGGCTCCAGCCTGTCGAAGCGTGAAAGCTGAAGGCTGCTCAGATCGGCAAACCCGCAGACCCCATCGACCACGAGGTCGCGCACCGCACGGCCCGTCGCCGGCGACAGACCAAAACCGATGCTCGACAGCGTGGCGATCACCAGGTTGTCCGGTGACGCCATGCGCTCGATCACCGGGCGGCCGTCGGGCGTGTTCTCGATGATGCCGGCCCAGCTTCTGATCACACGTGCATGCGCGGCGCGCGGGAACAGTTCGGCCAGGCGCGCTGCGATATTGCGCATCAGCGGCGTGCTCGACCGATGCGGCACCGTGTTGTCGCCGATCTCCAGCCATTCGTGCGGGCCGCCACCGTACGCGAGATTGCCGCGCAGGGTTTGCCGTCCATACAGGCCGTTGCCGTCCACCCCACCGATGGGCATCAGCGGCAGTGGCTCGGTAACGATCATCTCCGCCCGCGCGGCGACCATCGGCACGCTGACGCCAAGCGAGGCCGCCAGATGGTTGATTTGCGGTCCGGCCGCGATAACCAGCGTGTCGCAGCCGATGGTGCCCCGATCGGTGCGCACGCCGATCACTTTTCCCCCGGCCGTGTCGAATCCTTCGACGACAGTATGCTGCAGCACCCGGCCGCCGTGATCCTGCATGGCCCATGCGTACGCCTGCACTGTGCGCTGTGGGTTCGCGTGGCCGCCGAAGCGATGCAGATAGCCGCC
>DATMND010000207.1:0-23840 GCA_035569235.1 Acetobacteraceae bacterium
TCTGTGCGGGATCGATGTCGGGCTCGAGTTCCAGCAGTTGCGCAGGCGTGATCCATTCGGCCGCATAGCCCCAGGATTGCAGGCGCTCGACTTTCGCCTGCTGCGCCGCGCGGTCCTCCGGCGCCGTCCACTCGACGTTGCCGCCACCGTGCCACCACGGCGTCGCGCCGAACTCCTCGCCCAGGGCGACGTGCGCCTTCATGCCAGCGACATTCAGATCGTGGTAGGCGCGTGGCGTCTTGCCGTTGGAGTTGGTCCACGCGAAGCTGATGCCCGACGTGCCGCCGCCGATGCGACCCGCTTCGAGCACGGTGACCGACGCGCCGGCGACTGCCGCGCGATACGCAACCGAGGCGCCCATCACGCCGGCGCCGATCACGATGATCCGCATCAGTTCTTCACCCAGACGTTGTACATGCGCGGATTGTAGAACGGAAGGTAGTGCTCGACATTGGCGCGCACCGCCTGCACCTTCGGCATCACGCCCATCGGGATCACCATCACGTCGTCCAGCGCGATCTTCTGTGCGCGCACGAAGGCCGCCTGGCGCGCCTCCAGGGTCGGCCCGTTCGCGACCTCATCGAATGCCTTCATGAAGTCCGGATCGGTCTTGCCGCCTGGCGGGGTGTAAACCGGATTTGGTTCCGCCATCGGGCGCAGGGTCTGCACTCCGCCGACCGCGACGTAGGTGATCCAGCCGGTGAAGAAGAAGTTCCAGTCCGGCGTTCCGTTCATCGCCTTCTGCAACGCGGTCGGCCAGTCGAGCACCAGCAGTTCCGCGTTGATGCCCACACCTTTCAACTGCTGCGCCACGACGAGTCCGGTGTTGTAGAGGCTAGGATAGTCCTTGTTGGTCAGCAGCACGACCTTCTCGCCGTGATAGCCGGCCTCCTTCAAAAGCTGCTTCGCCTTCTCCGGATTGTGCTGATCCAGCAGCTCCTTGCCGACCTCGGTATAGTAGTTGGTACCGGGATATTGGAATGACGGGTTGTGCTTGAAATCCCCGTCGCTCGCTGCCTCCATCACCTCATCGAAGTCGAGCGCAGCCAGCACGGCCTGACGAAACTTCAAATTGTTTGTAGGCGGCGCCGACCAGTTGCCGTAGGTGACGTTCAGCCAGAAGTTCTCCAGCTTCAACAGCCGGATATCCTTGTTCGCGCCGACCCGCTTCTGCGCGATCGTGGGCACATCCTGCACGCCCTGCAGCTCGCCGGTCTCCAGCCCCGCGACGCGCGCACCCGGTTCCGGCACCATGCGGAACGTCACCGTGTTCAGACATGCGACCTTGTAGCCGCCGAAGCCCGATGCATCGTCGTAACGCGTATCCGGCGTGTAGCCCTCGAAGCGCTTCAGCTTCACGTAGGCATCGGCAACGAACTGATCGAGCTGCCACGGCCCCGTCCCCATCGAGGGAAGCTGTTGCGGCGGCGCGTCCTTGTTCTCCTCGGGGATGATTATGATCGGCACGGTGATCGACGACATCGCCTCCACGAAGCTCGGCCGCGCGTCCTTCATCGCGATGACGAAGGTGGCGGGATCCGGCGTGTCGTAGTGATCCACCGGCGCAAGAATCGAGCGATCGATGCCGACGCGGGCGTAGCGCCCGAACGAGGCGCGCGCATCGGCCGATTTGAAGGGTTTGCCGTTGTGGAAGTGCACGCCCTGGCGAAGCTTGAACGTGTACACTTTGCTGTCCTCGCTCGCGTCCACCGACTGGGCAAGCTGCAGCAGCGGCTTCATGCTCTCGTCGCGCGTGACCAGCGTCTCGTAGGTGTTCATTGCGATGTCGCGGACCGAGGCGGCGGCGTTTGCCTGCATATCGAGCCCAGCGACATTCGCCTCCAGCCCATAGGTGAAGTCGCCACCGGTTCGTCCGCATTCGAACTTCCCCGCGCGGGCGGCGCCGGTGCATGCGAGAATGCCCGCCGTCGCCAGCATTACCATGCGCTTCGTGGCCCGATTGTCCATGCGGTTTCCCCCGGTTCCTATCGGCCATGATGGTGGTGCGCCGGATCGGCCGTCAATCGTCAGGTGGTGTACAACCAGCGGCTGACCAGCGTCTCCACGTCATCGCTGAATTCATCGCGCGGGCCTTCCGCAAACAGCGTGCCGGTGCGCATGACATAGACGTGGTTGGCGATACCCAACGCGCCCTTGATGTTCTGATCCACCAGCAGAATCGCCTTGCCGTCGCGCGCCAGGCCGGCGAGCAGCGCATAGATCTGTGCGGAGATGCGCGGCTCGATGCTGGCGGTCGGTTCATCGATCAGCATCACCGTTGGATCGGCCATCAGCGCGCGCGCGATTTCGAGCTGCCGCTGCTGGCCGCCGGACAGCGTGCCGGCAGCCTGACGCCGGCGCTCCTGCAGGATCGGAAACTGCGCATAGGCCCGTTCGGTCCTCTCGCGCACCAGTGTGCGTTTGCGACGGAACTGCCAGGCGCCGAGGCGCAGGTTTACCTCGACTGAAAGGAACGGAAACACGCTCGGCCGCTGCGGCAGGTAGGTGATGCCGTGACTGCTCATGTCGTGCGACGCCACGCCCTTTAGCGATGTCGTGCCCAGGTGCACCTCGCCCTGCTGTGCCGGAAGGAACCCGAACAGCACCTTCAGCAGCGTCGATTTTCCGGTGCCGTTGGGTCCGAGCACGCAGCGCACCTGGCCACGCGTCACGTCCACCGACATGCCGTTCAGGATGTTGATTCCCGGCATATAGCCCGCCACGAGATTGCGCGCGGTGAGCACTGGTGCGGGATCAGACACCGGCATAGGCCCGCAGAACTTCCTGGTTGTCGCGCACTTCGGCGACCGTGCCGTCGGCGATTTTCTCGCCGCGTGACATCACCACCATGCGGTGCACCAATCGCTGCAACGCCTCGATGTCGTGGTCCACGATGACAAAGGTGCGGCCGTCGGTGTGCAGTTTCCGCACCAGCACGATGATTTCGTCGCGCAGGAACGGGTTCACGCCGGCGAACGGTTCGTCGAGGAACAGGATGTCCGGGTCCAACATCAGTGCACGGCCGAGCTCCAGCAGCTTCTGCTGGCCGCCCGACAGGTTCTTCGCCTGCAGTGATTCGAGTGCGGCAAGGCCAAGGAATTCGAGGTGCTGGCGCGCCTCGCGGGTCGCTGCGGCTTTGTGCGAATGGGGGCGTGCGAGGCCTGGCACCAGCATGTTCTCGAGCACGGTCATGCGGCTGAACAGTTGGGTGATCTGGAATGTGCGACCGACGCGCAATGCTGCGAAGTCGCTGGCGGCGAGGCCGTCGGCACGCTTGCCCCGCAGGTCGATGTGGCCGCTGGCCGGTGTCAGATGACCGGTCAGCAGGTTGATCGTGGTGGTCTTGCCGGAGCCGTTGGGGCCGATCAACCCGACGAGCTCGCCTTGTTGGACGGCGAAGTTCAAGTTGCTGACTGCTACGATGCCGCCGAAGCGTTTGGTCAGGTCGCACGCTTCGATCAGGGGTGGCATTGCTATGAGACTCCCCCTCCCCTTGCGGGAGGGGGTTGGGGGGAGGGGGTCGTGCCAGTGCCGAACCGCCCCCTTCCCCCAACCCCCTCCCGCACGGGGAGGGGGAGAATTGCATTGAACTGCTGCCACGCCAATGCCAGCAGACCGTTGCGCGCGAAGCGGATCGTCAGCAACAACAGCGCGCCGAACAGCACAAGCCGCCACTGGCCGTAGCTGCGCAGCGCCTCGACCAGGAATTCCAACCCGAGCGCGCCGATCATCGCGGCGACAATGCTTTCGGCGCCGCCGATCACCGCCATGGCGACCACCAGACCCATTTGGTCAACCGAGCCTATGTCGGGGGTCAGGATGCCGATGTAGTGGCCGTAGAAACCACCGGCCAGTCCGGCGAAACTCGACGTGATGGCAAACGCGAGGATACGGAACCGCACCACCTTCACACCGGACGCCGCCGCCGCGTCCTCATTTTCGCGGATCGCTCGGAAGAACAGACCCCAGCGCGACGTTACCAAGAACTGCATGATCGCTAGCGATCCGATCAGTAATGCCAGCCCGAGATAGTAGAACGGCGTGTCGGTGCGGCCGTGGAACAGCGGTGTCACCTCCAGCCCGCCGGAACCGCCGGTGACTTCGTTCTCCGACACAATGACGATGCGCAGAACTTCAGAGAACGCCACGGTGAACAACGCGAGATAGGGTCCGCGCATGCGCAGACACACGAAGCCGATGAAGCTGCCGACAAGTGCGCACATCAGGACGCCGGCCATCATGCCGAGCGGGATCGGTATGTCGAACCACTTGACCAGCAGACCGGAGGTGTAGGCGCCGAGCGAAACGAAAGCCATGTGGCCAAAGGAAAATTGTCCCGCGTAGCCGGCGAGCAGCGCCCAGCTTGCAGTGACGATGGCGTAGAACATCGCCAGCACGCCGACGGACAGCCAGTAGGCATTCACCATGAACGGGAATGCCAGCGCGAGCACCGCCAGCACAAATGCGCACGCGCTATTCCATCGCGACATGCGCGCGTCCAAACAGGCCGGTGGGCCGGATCAGCAGCACCAGCATCAGGATGAGCAGGCTGAATGCCTGGGCGTAGGTGAGGCTGCGGCTCGGGTCGGGAAACAGCGCCACGAACATCGATTCCGACACGCCGATCATCAGTCCCGCTATGATTGAGCCGGCCACCGAGCCCATGCCGCCGAGGATGACGATGGCGAAGGCCTGCGTGTCGGGAAGTAATCCCATCGATGGCAACAGCGAGTAGATCGGTCCCACCAGCGCACCGGCGCCGCCCGCCAGCGCGCCGCCGAGGCCGAACGCCAGCATGTAAAAGCGCTGGTCGTTGATGCCGACGATCGCTGCCGATTCACGTGATTGACTGACGGCGTTCAGCGCCTCGCCCCAGGCGGTGCGGTTCATGAACAACACCAGACCGATCAGCATCGCGACGCCCGCGCCGCCGGCGAACACGCGGTCCCAGGTCATTATCAAGCTGCCGACCACAAATACTCCTGGCCAGAAGGAGGGCGGGCGAAGCGGGTAGGGGCCGTAGATGATCAGCGCCAGGGCGCGCAGGAAGATCGAAATGCCGAAGGTGATCAGGATACCGTAGTCGCCCTTGCGCTCGGTGGTGGGGCTGTATAGTGGCGTCAGCAATGTGCGCTCGACCAGGACCGACAACACGAATGATAGCGCCATCGCGACCAGCACGGCGAGCAGCGGCGGGATTCCGGCAAGCGATATGGCGAAGTAACCGAAATAGCCGCCCATCATGTAGACCTCGCCGTGGGCGAAGTTGACGATTTTCAGAATTGAGAAGATCACCGTCAGCCCCGCGGCGATGACCGCATAGATGACGCCGATGACCAGTCCGTTGAGTGCCTGGATCAGCAGGTAGTCGGTCATGGCGCGGGCACGTCCAGACGCACATATTCCTCACCCCCGCGAAAGCGGGGGTCCCGCCTGGGCCCCCGCTTTCGCGGGGGTGACGAGTACATTTTCAGCTCCCAGGCTTCTTATAAACGTATGGCACCGTCGCGTATTGCCGCGGCCAGACGATCGGCGCGTCGGCCTGGCCCTGCTTCACCTCGGCGTATTGCAGGATGCTCAGCGGCGCTTCCAGGAACTGATGATAGTGCCACGCCGGCTCGTGACTGGTGGAGAAGGAATACTGGCCGCGGGCACCGATATACTTTGTATTCTCCAGCGCATTGATGATCGCCTTCGCCTCGGTGCTGCCGGCGGTCCTGATCGCATCGAACAGCAGCCACGCACCGTCGTAGCTCTCCATCACCGCACCCGATGGATCGGCGTTGTGCTTTGCCTTGTATGCCGCGACGAACGCCTTGGTCTTGTCGTTCCATGCCGCCTTCGGCAGGCCGACATTCTCGGTGACCAGGTACTTGCCGGCCTCGCCGACATTTTCCCAGAACGTCGGATCGACTGCCTCGCCACCGGAATTGTAAATTCCGCAATTCGCGGTCGGTGCAAATCCGAGGTCGTGCGCCTGGCGAATCATCGGATAGGCGCCCGCCTCCGCGTAGATGTTGAGGAAGAAGTCGAACGGTGGCGAATTGCTTTTGAAACGCAAAATCTGCGCGGTGAAGTCGGTCAGATTTGGATCGGCGTCCACCGCCGTGAAGGCAATATTGGCCTTCTTCAGTTCCTCGGCCACCAGCGTGCGCGCGGACAGACCGACATCGTCCTTCTCGGCAATGATCGCCACATTCTTGAACCCAGCAGCGGCGATCCACTGGCCGATGGTCACGTCGATCAGCGACACCGCAGGCGCGTTGCGGAACACCTCCGGATAGCCTTTTGCGGTGATCTGATCGGACCACACATCGCACGCCATGAAGGGCGTGCCGTACTTGTGGTAAACTTCCATCTCCGCCAGCGCGACGGGGCTGTGGAACTCGCCGAACACGGCGACCACCTTGTTCTGCTGGATCAGGCGTTCCGCCGCGGTGCGGCCTTCCGCCGGCATGCCGCGCGTATCGGCATAGGTGATCTCGACCGGCCGGCCGAGCAATCCGCCCTGCGCATTGATCTCCGCCGATGCGATCTCGGCTGCGTTCTTCATGTTGGTGCCCTCGGCGTAACCGCCGGGCGGCGACAGCGGGCCGACCCATCCGATGGCGACTGGCTCACCGGCCGCGCGAACCCGGCGTCCAAGCAATGGCAGCGATGCGGCGGCTCCCGCCGCAGCCAGCATGCCGCGCCTGGTCGGCGCGGTGATCGTTCCCCGTGTTGTCCTGTTGATTGGCACCGGTCGCTCCTGTGGCTTGGATGGATGGCGTGGGCGCATCCTGTCAAGAAGGTGGGCGCGCGCCAAGTGTGACAGCTTTAGTACGCTGGCCGCCAGGCGCTCAACGCACGGCGCAGTTGCCAGGGTCGTCGCAGCGCGGCACCCGGCGCAACGTCGGTTCCGATGCAACGGGCGAGAACGACCCTGCTTCGCGGGCAGACGATGGCCGCACTTTGTACTGATACTGCGTCGCCGGCTTGAGTCCGGCATCCCCATAGCTCAGGCCGCCGATAGTGGCGATCTGGCGGAAGTCCGTGTCGCCCGGGCCAACACGGAACACGTCGTAGCTGGTCACTCCGGGGACCGACGACCATACAACGTCGATCGCGGTGTCACTGCGATCTGCTGCGAGGATGGTGGCCGGCGCGGCAGGTTGCGACCCGGTGGGAGCAGCTGAGGCCGCGGCGCCGCTGGTCACACGTTCGACCATCGCCTTGATGGCGCTGATCTGTTTGCCGGACTTGAGCAGGTAGGTGGGTAATTCGGTGGGATTGGCATCCAGATAACCCCACCAGTCCCAGCACGCCTGGGGATTGGTGAGCCCCAGTGCGCGGGTCTGTGGATAGAGGACAATGATGTGGTTCGTGTCGGCCCATTCGTTATAGCCGGCGTGCCTTACGAAGTCCTCGCCGATATTGTCGAAGGATTGCAGGCAGCCATGCAGCGCGACATGGAGCCTGCAAGGCTCCTTCGCTGCGCAGGAAGCCGGGACATAGGCGAACCCCTTGTCGTCCATGCTGTCGTCGTTTGGTTGATCCGGCGCCGTGAAGTCTGCCTGACTGAACGACAGAAGCTGCCCGGTCAACGCGCCGGCATTGCGTGGGTCGAGCGCGCCGTAAATGTGTTGCAGGATGACACCGGCCTGATCGTAGTTGCATCTGTTGATGTACTTGCCGCCGTTTGCATTGCACGCGCCGCCATAGGCGATCGTGACCTGCGAATGGCCCGCACCTATTGCATTCTGGTAGAACAGATTCCCCACGTTTGGACCCAGATAGTGCGCGTAGTAGGCGCGCAGCGAGTCGGTCACCGGCCTGGCCACCACATCGTCGTTGTAGCCGTTGAACAGATAGATCTTCTGCGCGGCCACATTGCCGGTATCATCGATGCCGCCATTGCGGCTCCATGCATCGGTGCGCTTGATCAATTCTGGCAGATCGGGGGCCGGTGCACCGCCCATGCAGGTGCTGAGCGCCGCGGACATGGAACCCTCCGAACAGCCGAACGGTCCACCCGCGATCGCGCCGACACCCTTGACGATCGACGACCATGCCGTGCCGAACTGCACGGCCATGTAGGCGCCGGATGAAATGCCCGACACGGACGTCTGCGCGATATCAGCATTGTAGGCCGGCAGCGACGGCTCGGCGGCGTTGGAACGTGCGGGGACCGCGGCGGCTAGTGTTGCGCCAAGTACGAGGCCACGCCACGTAGTGCTCGACCGAAGCAATACACATAGCATCGATATGTCCTCTGGCAGGAGATTTTTGGGATTGGTATTTCTTGGCGCACTGTGATCCTGCATCCGGGGCTCAATCGGTGCCAAGTGAAATCTTGCATCGGCATCGCGGGATGATGGTCGGGCAAGTCCTGTCGGCGCGATTCGACTTGCGGACCTCCTCTGCTACGTTCTGTGGCAAGCAAGGCGGAAGCCGAGGAGGCTAGATCAAGACCATGACGCACCGGCGATACTGGGTGTACTTCCTGCTCTTCATGTTCAACGTCATCTGCTACCTGGACCGCATCAACATGTCGGTCGCCGGGCGTTCGGTCGCGCAGGAATTCGAAATTTCGCCGGTCGCACTCGGCTACCTGTTCTCGTCGTTTCTGTGGGCCTATGTCGTGATGATGCTGCCAAGCGGCCGATTGGTGGACAGCCTCGGTCCCCACCGCATGGCCGCGATCGGCGCCACCTTCTGGTCGATTGCGCAGATGCTCGGCGGCGCCGCGACCGGTTTCGTTACCATGCTGCTCACCCGCCTCGGACTTGGCGTCGGCGAAGCACCAACCTTCCCGGTCAGCTATCGCAGCGTCCGCGACTGGGCGCCCTATACCGAGCGCGGCCTTGCGGTCGGCCTGATCCAGGCCGGAACGTTGCTGGGACCCGCACTCAGTGCGCCCTTGGTGGCCTGGCTGATCGACCTCACCTCCTGGCGCACATCATTCGTGGTCACCGGCGCGATAGGCCTGGTCTGGGTCGTGGTATGGCTCGCGTTCGTATCGACGCCCGAGCACACGCGCTGGCTGCCGGAATTCGAGCGTCGCCTCATTCTCGCAGAACGCCATGGCGGCGATGCACCGGCCACGAATGACGGGATCGGTTATCGCGGATTGCTGCGCTCGCCCTCGATGTGGGGATTGGCGATCTCGCAGGGCTGCGCGGTCTATTCGGTGTATCTCTACCTGAGCTGGCTGCCCAACTACCTGCAGACCGCGCGTGGATTGTCGCTGGTGTCGTCAGGCCTGTTCACGTCGGTCCCGTTCCTTGTGGGCGCCGCACTGATCGTCCTGACCAACTGGATCGGCGACAGGATGCTCACGCCGGAGACGATGCGCCGCGGAAGCCGGCGACTCGTCGTGGTCGCATGCCTTGTGCTGTGCTCACTCGGCCTGGCAATTCCGTTCGTCGACTCACTGACGCTGGTCGTCATCCTGACGATCTTTCCAGTGAGCTTTGGCAACACGGCCACCGCAACGAATGCCGCGCTCACCAACGACCTGCTGCGGTCCCAGTCCGACAGCGGACGCGCCTTCGCCTTCATGGTGCTGGGCGGCAACGTGTTCGGCCTGCTGGCGCCGATCGTCACCGGCTACATCGTGCAGGCCACCGGCAGCTTCTCCTCGGCCTTCATGCTCGCCGGCGCAATCGCGCTGATCGGCGCGGTGGTGTCGTTCACGCTGACCCGGCACACGCTCGGCGAGAAAACGCCGGCTCCCGTCGGCATGGCGCGCGCGTCGGGCTGAGGGCCCGCTGGGAATTAAGCAAATCAGCTGCAGCACGGCCGGTTCCTCTTTTTGTCATCCCCGCGAAAGCGGGGACCCAGTTAACGCCTGGGTCCCCGCTTTCGCGGGGATGACAACAACAGAACGGGGATGACAACAACAGAAGCAGATCTGCTGGCAACTAATGCAGTTAATCCGGCGCAGATCCTTACTCAGACTTGGCCGATGTGCCGGCGGACGACGACTGCAGCGCCTGTTGCGCCACGATCTCCTGCCAGAGCCTGAGGATGCTGTGCATCGTGGCCTCGGCGACCAGACAGCGGCCCAGGTTATCGAGCGCATAGAACGCGGCCTCGGCGTCGCCGCGGACGCGTCGTAGTGCGTCGGTCAACAGATCGAGGCACTCGATCACCTGCGCCGGCGCATGCAGTCGGCTGTGGCGCTGGATGTCGGCGATGGCAAACGCGCGCATGCCGTGCACCGGTACGCCGGCAGCTTCGCGCCCCAGTTCGAAGAAGACGCTGACCACCGGCAGCACGCCTTGCACCAGCGACAGCATGTCCCGCACCTCCTCGACATTGCAGCCGATCAGCGGCGGCGGCGGCGGCTGCGCGGGGTGCTCCTGCGACGGATGCATCCCGAGCGCACGGACGATCTCCTGCTCGAGCCAGCGGCGCACCTCGGGTGGCGCGGCGCGGATCTCTTCCACCGACAACGTAACACCGGCCATGAGCTACTCTCCTTGTCTTGCCTGCGACGCGATGTGATGGACGGTTCGCAGGCAGGCCGCATTGATCAGGATCAATCGTTCCGACGGTTCGGCAGCGTTTCCGGGTTGACCACGTAGCCCGGGTCCAGCACGCCGTCGAACAGTTCCAGCATGTTCTTTGCCGCCCGGATCGACATCTTCTCGTTGCACTCGATCGGCGCCGCGGCATTGTGCGGGCTTAGCACCACATTGGGCAGCTTCAGCAGCGGGTTGGCCGGATCGGGCGGTTCGCGAAACTGCACGTCGAGCCCGGCCGCCTCCAGCCGACCCGACGACAGCGCTTCGATCAGCGCCGCCTCGTCCACAAGCGGGCCACGCGCGGCATTGATCAGCCACGCGGTCGGCTTCATCAGCTCAAGCATCTCGCGATTGATCAGGTGTCGCGTGTCCTCGCCGAGCGGACAGTGCAAGGTCAGCACGTCGATCTCCGGCAGCACCGCGGCGATATCGGTGACCGGTGTGTAGCCATCGGCTGCGATGCGGGGCACAGGGAAGGCGGGATCGCGCACCATCACATTCATGCCGAACGCCGAGCACAGGCGGGCGACGCGCGTGCCGATGCGGCCATAGCCAACCACCAGGACGGTGCGGCCCGCGAGTTCGCCCATCGGGCGGCCGTCGCGCAGCATCCATCTGCCCGCGCGTACCGAGGCGTCCATCTCGATCGTGCGCCGCGCAACCGCGAGCATCAGCATCATCGTGTGCTCGGCGACCGAGAGATCATTGCCGCCATTGGTCACACCGACCACGATGCCGCGGCGCGTGCAGGCAGCGATGTCCACCGTGTCGTAGCCAACGCCGAAGCGCGAAACGATGCGCAGGTCTGGCGACTGTGACAGCAGGGCTTCGTCCACCTCTTCCAGTCCGACGAGGACGGCGTGCGCGCCCGGCATGGCGGCGGCAAGTTCGGTCTGCGACGGACGGCTGAGCGTACGGACCGTAATGTCGCCTCGGGCTTCCAGCAGTGCCATGCCGCTGGGATGCAGCGGGCGGCACAGGATCACGGTGGGCATGCGGACTTGGCTCCCCTTTTGATGCGACAGCGATGCTGCTGCCGCCCGATCGTCGGCGCAAGCGATGACGATTCCGTTTCCGTGCGGCTATTCACTTGAGATGATCGGCAACATGAGGCTCAGTAGCCGAAGTCAAGACAACCAAGGGAAGCAGACATGGGCAATGCGTTCGTGCACGTAGAACTTGCAACCACCGATGTCGCCAAGGCGAAGTCGTTCTACCAGTCCTTGTTCGATTGGAAGCTGAAAGACGAGGACATGGGCGGTGGGATGATTTATACGATGATCGACGTCGGAGATGGCACCGGCGGCGGCATGATGAAGCATCCGATGCCGGATCACGGCTCGCATTGGCTGCCTTACGTGCTGGTGGCCGACATCGCGGCAGCGACCGCCAAGGCGAAATCGCTCGGCGCCACGATCGTGCGCGACGTGATGGAGGTGCCGGGCGCCGGGTCGATGTCCATCATCGTTGACCCGACCGGCGCGACGCTGGGCATGTGGCAGCCGAAGGCCAAGTAGTCCGCCATGCGATGGTCTCGTCGCGTCCGTGCCGACGAGACCGCTGCTGGGCCGGCTATTTGTCCAGCCAGAATATGTCCTGGCGAACCACATCGTAGACACCGAAATAGTCGTACGGGTTGTAGCCCTTCACGTAGTTCCACCAGACGTCGTTGATCTGCTCCCAGCAGAGCGGCAGCAGCGGCGGATCCTGCTCCATGATGGCTTCGGCCTGCCGGATCAGCACAAGGCGCTTGGCGGGGTCGAACTCCGCGTCGATCTGGTCCACCAGGCCGTCGAACTTCGGGCTGCTCCAGAACGAGTAGTTCTGCGTCCCCCCAGTGCGATACCAGGCGTTGAAGTAGTCCGACGGGTCCAGCAGCGTCGAGACGATGGCTCCGATGCACAGATCGAAATGTCCGGCCGCGGCGTCGTCGAACCACACGGACTCCACCACGGTGCGCAGGTTACACTGTACGTTGATGCCTTCCTGCAGCATGGCCTGAATGGCCTGCGCCCACAGTTTGAAGCTGGCGACATCGCGCACCATGAAGTCGAGGCCCTTGATGCCGTCGGCATATCCTGCCGCGACCATCAGCGCCTGCGCTTCTTTCTGCGCCGAGGCCGGATCCACCTGATAGCCAACCCGGTTGAACAGGTCCGGCGTCGGCGTGGCGAATTCGGAGAACGGATAGATGAACCCGCCGACGCGCATCGGCGCCACATCCTTGGTCACATCCACCAGCACGTGGCGGTCCAGTGCCAGATGGAACGCCCGGCGTACCCGCGGATCGTCAAACGGCTTCTTCCTGTCGTTCATCCAGGTTCCCTGGATGACGCTCTGGTTGAAAGCGGTCGTGGACATTCCCGGTGTCGCCTTGGCCTTGCGCGCGGTCACCGGGTCCACGATGCGCGCATAGTCCACCCGGTTGGACAGGATCGCCGAGCCCAGATCGGGTGAGAATGGGATGAGATTATAGAATTCGATGCCGTCGAGATACGGCAGCCCGTCGTTCCAGTAGTTCTTGTTCCTTTCCACGACCCAGACCTCGTTCTCGACCCTTCGCACGGTCTTGAATGGACCGGTCCCCGGAATGTTCGGAAGCTTGCGCAGATTGTAGTTGTTCTCCTCGAGCGTCTGCTTGCGGACGATGCCGTTCCAGCCGCTGGCAATCGCCGCCATCATGAAACTGGTGGGACGCGGGGCCGACAGTTTGAATTCGACCGTGTATTTGTCGCGGGCGTTGATCTCACTCACCGCCCGGAAAAGTGTGCTGCGGGGAATGCTGATGCCGGGCGGCGGCTTGGCGATCCGATCGAACGTCGCCTTCACGTCGTCGGCTGTCAGCTCCGCGCCGTCGTGGAAAAGCACGCCCTTGCGCAGGAAGAATGTATAGGTCGTTCCGTCCTTTGAAATCTCCCAGCTGTGCGCCAGGTCCGGGATGATCGTCTTGCCGCTGTCGCGCGGATCATGCCGGATCAGATTGTCGAACATGCAGCCCTGCGTGCCGAGACTGCCGACCGTCCCCGACTGGTGGAAGTCGAAATGCGGCGGGCGATTCAGGATGCCGACGCGCAGCACGCCGCCGTGCTTCGGGTTAGGTTCCGGCGCGGCAAGCTGGAATTTCGAGCCGTCAAATTGGTTGGGGATGTCAGCGAGCGCATTGGCCGGCCGCAGCCCGTATGCCGCGGCCATCGCTGCCGCGCTGCCCTGAAGAAAGCCCCGGCGGGTCCACTGTGGGTTGCCATTGTTCATTTGTTTGCCTCCCTGTGACGATTAGTTGGCTGTTATGTCTTGTCCATCCAGAACGTGTCCTGCCGGCAGACGTCATAAGCGCCGAAGTAGTCGTCCGGTCGCAGTCCCTTGACGTAGTTGTACCAGACGTCGTCGATCTTCTCCCATGCCACCGGCAGTAGCGGCGGGTCCTGTTCGAAGATCATTTCCGATTCCCGGATCAGCGCCTGGCGCTTGGCGGGATCCACCTCCCGGTCGATCTGATCCAGTATCACATCGAACTTCGCATTGCTGAACGAAGAATAATTCTGCGGGCCGCCGGTGTGGTACCACGCATTGAAGTAGTCCGACGGGTCCAGCAGCGTTGAAACCACCGCGCCGATGGCCAGATCGAAGTGGCCATTCGCAATGTCGTCGAACCACACCGATTCCACGACATTGCGCAGGTTGCACTGGATATTCAGCGTCTGCTGCAACATGGCCTGGATGGCCTGCGACCATACGCGATAACTGGCGAGATCGCGGATCAGGTAATCGAGCCCCTTGATGCCGTCCTTGTAGCCGGCCGCCGCCATCAGCGCCTTTGCCTCCGTTTCGGCGGCAGTCGGGTCGTCCTGGTAGCCGATCCGCTTGACCAATTCCGCCTTCGGCGTGGCCAACTCCGAGAACGGATAGAGGAAGCCGCCGATCTGCATCGGCGCCACGTCCTTGATCGCTTCGATCAGGATCGGGCGATCCAGCGCCAGGTGCATCGCGCGCCGCACGCGCGGATCGTCGAACGGCTTTTTCTTCGTGTTGACATAGGTTGCGTGGATGACGCTCTGGTTGAACGACGATACCGACATCCCAGGCGTGGCCTGTGCCTTTTTGAAGGTCACCGGATCCACCACGCGCGCATAATCCACGCGGCCCGACAAAATCCCAGAGCCGAGCTCGGGGGAGAACGGCACCAGATTATAGAACTCGATGCCGTCCAGATACGGCAGACCCTTGTTCCAGTAGTCCTTGTTCCTCTCCACGACCCAGATTTCGTTCTCTACCCGTCTGACGGTCTTGAACGGACCCGTGCCCGGATACGAGGCGACCTTGCGCAGGTTGAAGTTGTTCTCTTCCAGCGTCTTCTTGCGCACGATGACATTCCAGCCGCTGGCGATCGCCGCCATGATGAATGCAGGCGGCCGCGGCTCGGACAGCTTGAACTCGATCGTGTATTTGTCGGGTGCGTTGACCGCGCTCACCGCCCTGAACAGGATGCTGCGCGGAATGCTGATCCCTTGCGGCGGCCACACGATGCGGTCGAACGTGGCCTTCACGTCGTCGGAGGTCAGTTCCGCGCCGTCGTGGAACAGGACACCCTTGCGCAGGTAGAACGTGTAGGTTTTCCGGTCTTTCGCGATATCCCAGCTGTGGGCAAGGTCCGGGATGATAGTCTTGCCGCCGTCGCGCGGATCGCGGCGGATCAGGTTGTCGAACATGCACCCCATGGAGCCTAGATTGTTGTACGTTCCCGACTGGTGCAGATCGAAATGCGGCACCCGGTTGGTGATTCCCATGCGCAGCACGCCGCCATGTTTCGGGGAAGGATCGGGCGCCGCAAGCTGGAACGTCGTGCCGTCAAACTGATCGGGGATGTCGGCAAGCACCGGACGCGGATACAGCCCGTAGGCGCCAGCCGCCAGGGCGGCACCGGCACCCAGAAGACCGCGACGGCTCAACCGCGCGCGCGTGTCATGCGGACCATTCATTATGTTTCCCTCCCTTGAGGCTTTTCAGACGAACGGTCGGCGTGCTCTTATGGCCAACACAACCGGCTCCATTTGTCGATAGATAACACGCCGGAATCTTGGGAGTCACGTCTTGAGTGAAGTTCAATCGGCCGCTCGTGGGGCATCGGCCCCTGCCGCGGCGTCATCCAGGCCGCTGCTGGAGATCGACAATCTCCAGACGCATTTTTTCACGCCCGCCGGTGTCGTGCATGCGGTGGACGGTGTGTCGTACGACTTGCGCAATGGCGAGACGCTGGGGGTCGTGGGCGAGTCCGGTTGCGGCAAGAGCGTCACCGCACTTTCCATCCTGCGGCTTGTCGCCAACCCGCCGGGCCGCATCGTCGGCGGTGCGATCCGCTTCGAAGGCACCAACCTGCTGGACCTGACCGAAACGCAAATGGAGGGCATCCGCGGCAACGACATCTCCATGATCTTCCAGGAGCCCATGACGTCGTTGAATCCGCTGCTGACGGTGGGGCGTCAGATCAGCGAGGCCATCATGCTGCATCAGGGGCTGTCGCGCCGGGACGCGTTGGAAAAATCCATCGAGATGCTGCGCCGCGTGCACATCCCGGAGGCGGAGACACGTGTACACGCCTATCCGCACCAGATGTCCGGCGGCATGCGCCAGCGCGTGATGATCGCAATGGCACTGTCATGCAACCCGAAGGTGTTGATCGCCGACGAACCCACCACCGCGCTGGACGTGACCATACAGGCGCAGATACTCGATCTGATGCGCGAGCTGCAGGACACGCTCGGTACCGCCATCATCCTGATCACCCACGACATGGGCGTGGTCGCCGAAACCGCCGACCGGGTGGTTGTGATGTACGCCGGCAGAAAGGTCGAGGAGGCAAGCGTCGATGACCTGTTCGAACAGCCAGGCCATCCCTATACGCTCGGCTTGCTGGGCTCCATTCCCCAAGTCGATGTCGCCGCTCGCAGCGGCGCCCGTCGCGCACGATTGAACGAGATCAAGGGCATGGTCCCATCGCTGTTCAATCTACCGCGGGGTTGCAGCTTCGCGCCACGCTGCGGCTTTGCCACCGACGCATGTCGCGCGGCATATCCGCCGCTGCTGCAACACCGCCCCGGACATTGGATCGCCTGTTGGCATGCCGATCGCCTGCTCGGAGCCACGACGTGAGCCCGCTGCTGGAAGTTCGCGATCTCAAGAAGCATTTTCCGGTTTACAAGGGCGTGTTCTCCCGGGTCTCCGGCCAGGTCTATGCGGTCGATGGCGTTTCGTTCCATATCGAACGCGGCGAGACCCTTGGACTGGTTGGCGAGAGCGGCTGCGGCAAGTCGACCGTCGGCAGGACATTGCTCAAGCTGCTGGAACCGACGGGAGGAAAAATCATCGTCAAGGGCAACGATATCACGCACCTGGATAAGGCGCAGATGTTTCCCTACCGGGAACAGATGCAGATGATCTACCAGGATCCTTATGCGTCGCTCAATCCACGCATGTCCGCCGGCCAGATCGTCGGCGAGCCGTTGACCATCCACAAAGTCGCGGCAGGCGAGGCGCGTCGCGAGCGCGTCGCAACCCTGTTCGAGCGCGTGGGCTTGCGCCCCGAACTGATGAACTCCTATCCGCACGAATTTTCCGGCGGGCAGCGCCAGCGCATTGGCATCGCGCGCGCACTGGCACTCAGCCCGGAACTTGTCATCGGCGACGAACCGGTCTCGGCGCTGGACGTGTCAATTCAGGCGCAGATCATCAATCTGCTGATGGACCTTCAGGACGAATTGAAGCTGTCATATCTGTTCGTCGCGCATGACCTTGCGGTGGTCGAGCACATCAGTCATCGCGTCGCAGTGATGTATCTCGGCCGCATCGTCGAGATGACCGACAAGACAACTCTGTTCGAGATGCCGCTGCATCCTTACACCGAGGCGCTGCTCGCGGCCGTGCCGATCGCGAAGGCGCGTTCACGGCGACGCAACCGCGTCATTCTGACAGGCGACGTGCCGAGCCCGATCAACCCCCCGTCGGGCTGCCATTTTCATACGCGCTGTCTCTACGCCATGGCACGCTGCCGCCACGATGTGCCCGCACTGCGCGAAGTGCAGACGGGGCACTGGGCCGCATGCCATTTGCACGATGGCGGCATGCGATCACCATTGGCAAAGCCTGCGGGCGCATAAACTTCCATTTGTCATCCCCGCGAAAGCGGGAACCCAGGGCGCCGCGAATACGATCGCACATCACGCTGGGTTCCCGCTTTCGCGGGAATGACGGGTTGTGAGTCTCGCCCTATGTCTTCAGCGCTATCGCACCGCGCCGCGCAGCCGCGGATCCAGCACGTCGCGTATTCCATCGCCCAGCAGGTTGAACGCCAGCACGGTGATCGTGATGGCAAGGCCGGGGAACAGCACCAGCCACCACGGCGGCACCAGCCCTGCGTTCAGCGAATCCGCCAGCATATTCCCCCAGGTCGGCAGTGGCGGCGGAATGCCCACGCCGAGGAAGCCCAGCGCCGCCTCGATGATGATCGCAACTCCGAGGTGGGTGGTCGCCAAAATCAGATAGGGCGCCACGCATTGCGGCAGGATGTGCTGCGCCATCATGCGCAGATGCGACGCGCCGAGCCCGCGCGCCGCCTCGACATATGACATCTCCTTCAGCGACAGCACCACCGCACGGATGACGCGCCCGCCGAATGGTATTCGCGTTATGGCGATCGCCACGATCACGGTGCCCATCCCGGCACCGAGCGCCATCGCTATCGCCATCGCCAATATGAGATCCGGAAACGATTGCATGAACTCGATGAGGCGCTGGCTGATGATGTCAAAGCGCCCGCCGAAATAGCCGCTTGCCAGTCCCCACAATGCGCCCGTTGTGGTGCCCAGCAGCACCGCGCCGAACGCCACGGTCAGCGACGCACGGCTGCCGTAGATCACCCGGCTCAGCGTGTCGCGGCCGATCTGATCGGTACCGAAGTAGTGCGGCGGCTCAGGCGGCTTGGTCATGCGTCGGAAATCGGATTTCAGCGGCTCGTACGGCACAAGAATCGGCGCGGCGACGGCCATGAAGATGATGCCGGCCGCGATGCAACCCCACACCGCCGACATCGGCGAGCGTCGCACGAACATTCGCAGCCCGCGCCCGGCCCACCGCAGCAACGAGACCTCGTCGGCGCGCGAACTCGGTTGTACCGGAAACGCGGTGTCGGGCTGAGTGATGCTCATTGATAGCGAATCCTTGGATCGAGCCAGGCAATGGTGAGATCCACCAGAATGTTCAACAGCACGAAGACGACGGCGTACACGAACACCAGGTTCTGCATGACGAACACGTCGCGCTCGCTGACCGCGGTGTACATGGCGTAGCCGAGCCCTGGCGTGCCGAACGCGCGTTCGACGGGGATCGAGCCGGCAAGCACGAAGCCAAGCAGAATGCCCGACAGCGTGATCACCGGCAGCAACGCATTGGGCAGCGCATGCAGGCTGATCACCAGGCGTCCGCTCAATCCCTTGGCGCGAGCGGTGCGCACGTAATCCTCGCGGACCACCTCCAACAGGCTGGAGCGCGCCATGCGCGCGATATAGGCCGCCTGTCCCAACCCCAGCACGATGGCTGGGCCGATGACGATCTGCAGGTTCGCCCACGGGTCGACAAACAGCGACACGTTGGCCAGCGGCGCCCGATAGCCGAACCAGAACAGCAGGCCGAGCACGATCAGCATGCCGACCCAGAAGCCTGGCACCGCAAGGAACAGAATGCTGAGGAAGCGTGCAACGTTGTCGCTCAGGCTGTTGGGGCGTAGCGCACTGACGATCGCCACCGGGATGCCGACGAACCAGGACAGCACAACGGACAACAAGGCGATTTCGCCGGTGAGCGGACCGCGCCGCAAGATCATGTCGGCAACGTTTTCGGACCGGAAGAACGATTTGCCGAAGCTGCCGCTGGCGATTTCGCCGACCCAGCGCAGGTATTGCACCACCAGCGGGTCGCTCAGCCCAAGCTCGGCCATGTAGCCGGCGCGCTGCTCCGCGGTCAGCTTGGTGAAGCCTTCAGGTCCGAATATGGCGACCAGGGGGTCACCGGGCAGGACCCGCATCACGACGAACACGACGATCGACACGCCAACGACGGTGACCGCACCGAAGGCCATGCGACGCAAGATGTAGCTGTACATAGCGTTTGACCGCAGGTTATACGGCTTGGACGTTCGGCTTTGTTGCGCATCAGACTGCGGGCCGTGCGGCTGCGAAGTCAAGCCAACGTCGTCATTCCCGCGCAAGCGGGAACCCAGAGGCGACGATTGCTGTGCTGCAGGCCTGGGTTCCCGCTTGCGCGGGAATGACAGTCTTGAGGTTCGCCGTGTGCCATCGAAACCGCCGCTTGCGCCCGACGCGCCGACCCGGTATAGGAAGAAAATGTTCTGTGGCATGCGCCTCGTCTGTCGGACCGCCCGCGTTGTTGTGCGTGGCTCCGCATGCCTGCTGGCCCTCGGCCTCCTCCTTCGACTTAGCCGCCCCTGAGCGTCGCGCCGGGTCGCTGAATGCCGGCATCGCTCAGGGGATACCCTGAGGCTATTGTCGTGCAATCAATCCCGAGGACCCGACCCCAATGAGCATCGAACACCCAAGCTTCGGCAAGCTGGACGACGACCGCATCATCATCTTCGACACCACGCTGCGCGATGGCGAGCAGTCGCCAGGCTTCTCGATGAACATCACCGAGAAGATCCGCATGGCCGAGGCGCTGACCGAGCTTGGCATCGACGTGATGGAGGCGGGCTTCCCGATCGCCTCGATCGGCGACTACGAAAGCGTCAAGGCGATCGCCGAGACGATCGGCCAGCGCGACGACAGCCCGGTGATCTGCGGACTGGCGCGTTCCGGCCGCGAGGACATCCTGCGCGCCGCCGATGCGGTGAAGGCGGCGAAGCGCAAGCGCATCCACAGCTTCCTCTCCACCAGCCCGCTGCACATGAGATACAAGCTGCGGATGGAGCCGGAGGAGGTCCTTCAGGCGGTGTCCGACAGCGTCACGCTGGCGCGCCAGTACACCGACGATGTCGAGTGGTCGGCCGAGGACGGGACGCGCACGGACCCTGACTTTCTGTGCCGCTGCTGCGAGGCAGCGATCCGCGCGGGCGCCACCACGATCAACATCCCCGACACGGTGGGCTACGCGCTGCCCGAGGACATGGAGCGCATCTTCACCATGGTGCGCACGCGCGTGCCCGGTGCCGACAAGGTGGTGCTATCCACGCACAACCACAACGATCTGGGGCTCGCGGTTGCCAACACGCTGGCGGCGATCCGTGCCGGCGTGCGGCAGGTGGAATCCACCATCAACGGCATCGGCGAGCGCGCCGGCAATGCCTCTCTGGAAGAGGCGGTGATGGCAATCCGCACGCGCAACGACGCAATCCCGTACAAGAACAACATCAAGACTCCGAACATCCTGCGCGTGTCAAAACTGCTCTCCACCATCACCGGGTTCGACGTGCAGCCGAACAAGGCGATCGTCGGGCGCAACGCGTTCGCGCACGAGGCCGGCATCCATCAGGACGGCGTGCTGAAGCATGCCGGCACCTACGAGATCATGCAGCCGGAGAGCGTCGGCTGGCAGAAGTCCAGCCTGGTGATGGGCAAGCATTCCGGCCGCGCGGCGTTCCGCGACAAGCTGAAGACGCTGGGCTACGCCATCGGCGACAACCAGCTCAACGATGCGTTCCGCCGCTTCAAGGACCTTGCCGACCGCAAGAAGATCGTGTGGGACGAGGACATTGTCGCGTTGGTGGACGATGAGGTGATGCGCGATCATCAGCGCATCCGTTTCGTCTCGCTCGACCTGCACGCCGGATCCAAGTCGCCGCCGCGGGCCGAAATGGAACTGGAGGTGGACGGCGTGGTGAAGTCCGCCACCTCGACCGGCGACGGCCCGGTGGATGCGACATTCAAGGCGATCCAGCAGATCTTCCCGCATACCGCGAACCTTGTGCTGTTCTCGGTCGGCGCAGTGACCGAGGGCACCGACGCGCAGGCAAAGACCACGGTGCGGCTGGAGGAGAACGGCAAGATGGTCGATGGCCAGGGCGCCGATACCGACACCATCGTGGCGTCGGCGCGCGCTTACGTGCACGCGCTGAACAAGCTGCTGGTCAAGCGCGTGCGGACCGAGCCGCAGGCGCTGTCGGCCTAGTTGTAGTTGTAGTAGCGGCCGCCGCCGGTTGTGGGTGCGATATTGGGCCCATAGCCGGCGCCGGGGTCCGGTATCCCGGGGCGGCCGATCGTGCTGTCGTCCGGCTCCTCCGGCTCCACGGGCGCCGATGGCCCCGTTATGCCGTGATCGGCCGGCGAACCCGAGCAGCCGGCCAGGACGAGCAGGACTGCCAATATGCGGGTGTGACGCATCGCGCCCTCAGACCTTCGGCCGGGCGCAGGCGAGCCCGAAGGCAAGCCGCATCCGCAGGTGCTGGAAGCGTTGCCCCGTCCGGCCGGCCCTTGCCACGGTCGCGCGCAATCTGCGCAGCGCGGCTTCACGCCAGGGCATGACCCGGTCCAGGACCCAGCGGCGCGCGGCGAGCACGGTGTTGTGGACGCGCGCGAACCATGCCACGCGCAACAGTGCCGGTTCGCACGCCTGGTAAATCCACACCAGCACCAGCGTGGCGACGCCCTTGCACAACACGGCAATCAGCGTCGCGGTGACGACGTGGCCTCGGGCCAGCAACACCGTCGCCCAGATCCCGGCCCCGTGGCTGCACAGTTCCGGCACCAGGAACAATGGAACCGCCGCGTGGGGTGGCAGCAGCCCCAACCAGAGCTGTGTCGCGCGGACCGCGCCGAGACCGGCGACCCCGCGCAATATCGCGCGCGACCCGGCCCATAGGACATGTTCCGTCACGACCAGCAGCAGCGCTGGCAGAAGCAGCAGCAGGTCGAGACCCCTGCTCGTGGCGGTGCGGTACAGTGCGGTCATCATACGGACACGCTCAAGCTATGACAGAGCTTTCAGCGAAACGAAAGCGCGTTCGAGCGAAAATCACAGCTCGCCGGGTTTCTTCTTCTGCTGCTGCGGTGGCGGTGCCGCGCGGGCAGCCGGCGGTGGAGGGGGCGCCGGCCGCGCTGCCGGAGGGGGGGCTGGTGGCGGAGCACGCGCCGCAGGCGGCGGTGGCTGGAACTGAGGCGGAGGTGGCGACGCCACGCGCGGCGGGGGTGGCGCCTGAACCTGCGGCGGGGGAGGAGCGTGGACCGCCGCCACCGGCGGCGGCGCGGCGTGAGCGACGGGGGGTGGTGGCGACGGCGCCGGACGGGCCACTGGCGCTGGCGCCAGACGAGCCACTGGCGCTGGCGGCGGTGCTGTCGGGCGGAACGCTGCGGGCGGCGTCGCCGGTGCCGCCAATTGCGGCGCAGGTCGCGAGATGGCGGCAGGCTCCGCTGGTCGACCTGGCTGTCCCGTCCGCGGACCGCCCGGCGCTTCGGTCACGCCCGGTGCCGGCACGGGACGGGTGATTGCGGCTGGCGCTCCGCTGCCCGGCGGCGGTGCGGGGGTGGTCAATTGCGGTCCCGGTCGCGAAATGGCAGCCGGCCCCACCGGTCGACCCGGTTGTCCCGTCGACGGCAGAGCACCTGGCTGCCCGGTCACCTCGGGTGTCGGCGCCGGACGCGCGACAGCGGCCGGTGATCCACCGCCCGGCGGGTGCTGAATCGGAGGCGGCACTATCTGGCCGGGCGCGGCCGGCGGTCGCAAAGCGGGCGCCCCCTGTGGCGTCCCCGGCCCACCAAAAGCCGGCCTTCCCGTGTTGGGGGCAAGCACCGTGCCAGGCGCGCCACCCGGCACTGGCTGGGCCGGTCTGGCACCCGGAGTGGCAAGTGGCGGCTGGCCGGTGAAAGGCCGGGTGCCGGCGGCGACGGGAACCGTGGGCTGTGCGGGATTATGCAGGGGTGGCAGCGCCGGGCGCCCACCCGGGGCGGGCCCGATTGCGCCAGGAGCCACGCCCGCCGGTCGGATGGCGGGACCGGGCGCCGCCGGGCGCTGGCCCACCGCGCCTGGGGTCGGCCTCAGATCGAACTGACGTGCCACGGCCGGCGTCACGCCCGTCGTCGCCATCGTGGGCCGCAGCGGCTGCTGCCCGAACACCGGTCGGGCCTGGGCAAGCTGCGCTGCGTCGACCCGCTGCACCGCCGGGCGAACGGGCCGCGACTCGGTCAAGGCGCTCGTCGGCACCACCGTCGCGGCGCCACGATTGGCAAAGTTATTGATCGTGACGTTACGGTTGATCGTCGTGATATTGGTCACGTGCGTGACGTTGACCTGCTGTACATAGCGATCGCTCGCGTGGTACCAGGGCCGGAACGTCTC
>DATMND010000208.1:0-8808 GCA_035569235.1 Acetobacteraceae bacterium
TGCGCCTTGCGCACGCAGGTCGCGGGGTCGCCGCCGGTGTCGGTGATGAAAAGCTGGATCGGCCGGCCGAGCAGCCCGCCCTTTGCATTCTCGACTTTTGCCCAAAGCTCGGCGCCATTCTTCATCTGCTGACCGACCGAACCGAGCGGACCGGTCAGGGCAAGCGGCATGCCGATCTTGATGGCATCGGCGGCGCGGGCACGGAGCGGAAATGCGGAGGCGGCGAGAGCGGTGGTGACGAGGCTGCGGCGGGTGACGACCGTCATGGCGATACTCTCCCTGCGGGTCGAGCGCGGTGGATTTGGCGCCCGCTGCCCCGGAGGCTATTGCCCCTTGGAAGTATCCGCAATGCGGTTGGCAGTGTGAGAGGCGGACGCCCCTGGCATTGCAGCACAGGGGCGTCTGCCACTTCACGGGTCAGCGATAGTAATATCCGTAGCCGTTGTTGTAGCCGTAGCGGTCGTAGCCGCGATGGTAGTCCCGCCAGTGCCGGCTCTCTTCCCAGCGACGATGGCGCCAGTATTCGCAGCGTGGGCCGCAATAGTCGGCCTTCTGGATCGCCGAACCCTCCATCGTCCTTGCCTGATCCGACGCGTTCATCGGAGCAGGCGTGACGGCCGATGCGCCGATTGTTCCGAGGCCCAGAACTCCTGTGGCGGCCGCGAGGGCTATCATTGTCTTGCGCACGGTATGGTCCTCCTTCCTTCCAGTCCACACACAGTGGGAGGACGAAGCGACCGCAGAGCGGCAAGATCGCGGCGAAAGCTTGGTATCACCTGAACGTCAAGTAAGGTGGCCAGATCACGCATCCGCGCTCGCGATGCGGCAACCAGGCGGTTCGCCAGGCGTTGTGGCGCGTGCCACGGAGACAAAAGATGCACGCACAGCAAGTTCCTGAGATTCCGCCCGACATTCCGCCTGGTCCACAGCCCGATCCCAATCCGGCGCCGCCGCCACCGATCGAGATACCGCCGAGGCCGGACCCGCGGCCGCAGCCAGGACCACCGATGCCAACGCCGCTGTGAAAGTGAAGCGTCAGCGTGATCGGAAGGTGAAGCCGGCGCGGATTACGAAGGCACGTCGCCTTTGAGCATGATCCGATACAGATACCGCACCTGCGCCATGTCGTAGTCGCCGTTGGCCTTGTGCAGCAGCCAGCGATTGTCCCACATCACCATGTCGCCAGCCTGCCAGCGATGGCGGTACTCGTATTGTGGCTGAGTCGCGTGCGCCAGCAGCTCATCCAGCAGCGCTAGCGCCGCGCTCTCCGTCATTCCGACAATGGCTTCGATGCGGATCGGATTGAGGTAGATCGCCTTGCGGCCATTTTCGGGGTGCGTGCGTACCAGCGGATGCAGCACGCCGTCGGGCACCGCCTCGCGATTTGCCTCGCTGAGCGCCATCAGCTTTCGCTCGCTGTGCCGGCTCTGATAAACGTGCAACGCTTTCAATCCATCGATCCGTCGCTTTGTCGCATCCGGCAGGTCCTCGTAGGCGCGATGCATGTTGACAAACTGCGTGTCGCCGCCGCGGTCCGGCAGCTGCACCGCGTGCAGCACCGTCGCTTTCGGAGGTTCCGCGGCGTTCGAGTGGTCGGTGTGGTAGCCTTCGCCCGGAATGTAGCGCTTTCCGTCCGGATAGTGGTCCTGGTTGGAAATGTAGTGAATCAGCGGACACTCGGGCAGCGAGAAGCGGGTATTGTGCTGCGGAAAGACTTCGCCGAACAACTGCACCGCGTGCAGCAATTCTGGCGGTGACAAATGCTGGTCCCGGAAGACCAGGACCGAATGCGCGACGAAGGCTCGGTTCAGCCGCTCGCGCAGACGCGCATCGATCGGCTGCGTCAGATCGACACCGTGGACCTCCGCGCCCGTATGGGCTGACAACGGGGAGATCGTGCAGTCGTCGATGACCGCCATTGATGTCGCTCCTTCCACGCCATGATCGCCAGATTGCGCAGGAAGCCTCACACGTGCAACCGGCGCCGGTACGATCTCCACAATGGTGCAAATTGTCCCAACAACTGCTGGCCCGCGAGGCGTTGGCCTTCGTGAACGGCGATCGGGTAGCCTCTGCCACCACGGCGGGCGTAAGCTGTCCGCCGTCACCCCAGGGAAAAGGAGCCGGCCATGGCCAGCGGTCCACAATCCAAGCCGGGCGGCGCGCAATTCGCACCCGACATGGACTTCACGAAGTTCTTCGCCGACATGAAGCTTCCCGCCCTGCCGGACATGGAGGCATTCCTGTCGGCGAACCGGAAAAACCTCGAGACCCTGACGGCCGCCAACCGCGTCGCTCTCGAAGGTGCCCAAGCCGTGGCCCGCCGTCACATGGAGATGATGCAAGGCAGCATGGCCGAGCTGACCGAGGCGATGAAGGCACTCGCGTCAACCGACACGCCGCAGGCGAAGGCCGCCAGGCAGGCGGAGCTGCTGAAGGGTGCCTACCAGCACGCCGTGGCGCATATGAAGGAGCTCGGCGATCTGATCCAGCAGTCCAACGCCGAGGCCATCGCGCTGCTGAACGCGCGCTTCGCCGAGGCGATGGACGAAGTGAAGGCGCTGGCGCAGAAGGCGAAATAGGGTTCGGTGGTCAGTGGTCAGCCGAGCCGACCTGCGGACACCTGATCACTGATCACTAAACTGGCAGCCTGATCCGGGCCCTTAGCCCGCCGAGCGGACTGTCTTCCAGCACTATCTCCCCGCCGTGCGCGCGGACGATATCGCGTGCTATCGTCAGACCGAGCCCGGTACCGCCGGCCGCATCGCTCTCGAATGGGCGGAACACGCTTTCCCGGCGTTCCGGCGGAATGCCGGGACCGTCATCGTCAACGGTCACAAACACCATGCGGCCCTGCGGCATCGCCGCCAGTGCAACGCGATGCGCGTGTCGGCGCGCGTTGTCCACCAGATTGGTAATGGCGCGCCGCACCGCGTCGGCCCGTAGCGGCAGCGTCAGTGCCGGCGGCACATCCACCTCCACCGCAGCGCCCGACCGCCGGGCGCCGGCGGCAACCTCCTCGAGCACCGCCGACAGGTTCACCGGCTCGGCCTGCTCGGTGCCCTCGCCGCGCGCGAATGCGAGGTAGCCGCCGATCATCCGCTCCATCTCCTCGACATCGGCGGTCATCTCCGCAATGTCCTGGCGCAGTTCCTCGCGCGGCGGCATCATCTCCAGTGCAAGCCGCAACCGCGTCAGCGGCGTGCGCAGGTCGTGCGACACGCCGGCCAGCATTTCAGTCCGCTGCACCAGGAAACGGCGGACGCGTTCCTGCATGCGGTTGAATGCCGTTGCCGCCCGGCGGACTTCCGTCGCTCCCTCCGGCCTGATCGGCCCGGTATCGCGTCCCATGCCAAACGCCTCGGCCGCCCCTGCGAGGCGCCGTATCGCTCGGACCTGATTGCGCATGAACAACGCCGCAATGCAGAACAGCAGCAGCGCCGTGCCGACCAGCCACAGCACGAAGACATAGATCGTGCCGGTGTAGAGCCGCTTGCGCGGCGCCTGTATGTCCACCACGCCATTGGGCAGCTGCGCACGGATCAGCACAGAGTAGGGATCGGACGTCCAGTCCATCGTGAACGGCAGGCGCACCTTCTCCTGCAATGCAACGGCGAGATCATCATCCATCGGACCAAGAACGTTCACCCGCCGCGTCTTCGGCAGGATCGCACCAGGCTCCATCCGAAGCACAAGGTCGAATTCCTCGTGCGCCATGCGAAGGATCCAGGCCTGATCATCGGGAAACCGATTGAGCAGTTCCAGCGTATACGCCAGTTCGCCCGCGACGCCGCCGGTGAGCCGGCGGGAGACCACGTCGAGATGGCTGCCATAGAAGAACTGCAGCGCGACCGCCTGGAGCAGCACGAGCGGCAGCAGGATCATCAGCAGGCTGCGCCCGAGCAAAGAGCGTGGCAGGACCCGCTTGACCCACCCGCCGGTTGTCATGCGCGGCCCGATTTTCATATGCCGGGCTTCAACACATAGCCGCGGCCACGCACCGTGTGGAGGAAGCGCGGCTCGCGCGGGTCGGTTTCGATCTTGCGGCGCAGGCGGGTCACCTGCACGTCGATCGCGCGTTCGCCGGCTTCGTCCATGCCGAGCGTGGCGACTATCTCCTCGCGCGTCAGAACCTCGTTGGGCTTGCGGGCAAGCGCGCCCAGCAGGGCAGCTTCGCCGCCGGTCAGCCTGATCGTGCCGGAGGCGCTGCGCAGTTCGCCCCGCTCGGGATCGAATTCCGCCGCGCCAAGCTGCACGGGTCCGGCCGGTGCGGCGACAGCAGGCGGCGTCGCGCGCCGCAGCATCGCGCGGATCCGCAGCACCAGCTCGCGCGGATCGAACGGCTTGCCGAGATAATCGTCGGCCCCGGCCTCGAAGCCGGCGATCCGGTCCTCGGGCGAACCGCGCGCGGTGAGCAACAGGACCGGAACCTCATGCCCCTGGTTCCGGCGCAATGATTCGGTGAGCGCAAGCCCGTTCTCCCCCGGCATCATGATATCGAGCACCATCATGTCCGGATTGATGAAACGCAGCTTGTCGCGGGCATCGGAGGCTGTCTCTGCCGTGGTGACGCGGAAGCCCTCGCCAGCCAGATAGCGCGAGAGCAGCGCGCGCAGCCGGGCATCATCGTCCACGACCAGGATGTGAGCGTCCTCCGTCATCGGGGTCTCTCCGCGCCTCCCGTGCAGCCCCCGCCGGGCGGCGGCCGGCCCGCGGGCTCGGTGTTGTCGATATAGGCACGCGCCGCTTCGTCCATGATGGCGCGCATCACACGACGGAAGCCATCCACGGCCGCGCCGCCCGCCTCGCGATAGGCAGCGCCGAGCCGCTCCTTCTGGCGCTCGAACAGCCGCCGCTCCAGTGCAGCACCTGCCGGGGTCAGCGTGAGCAGCCGCTGCCTGCGGTCGGCCCGCCCCGGCGCCTGCGCCACATGGCCACGCTCCATCAGCACGCTGAGCACGCGGGCCAGCGACTGCTTGGTGATGCGCAGGATGCCGAGCAGGTCCGAGACCGTGATGCCCGGGTTGCGGCCGATGAAATGCAGCGCCCGATGATGTGCGCGGCCTAGGCCGAGTTCTTCCAGGATCACGTCCGCGGCATTGGTGAAGTCGCGGTAGGCGAAGAACATTAAATCCTGCGCCATGCGCATTTCTTCTTCCCGCGGGAAGAGCAAATTGGTACCGGCGGGGCCGCCCGATTTCGGTTCGATCAGATTGCGGCCCGGCGGATCGCGGAGCTCGACCTTCGGTTCAGGCATGGCAGGCATTCCTCGGATACGGACGCACTTATGTCAGTCATGTTGACTTATCTTGGATGTGATTATACGGTCAGTCAGCCTGAAGCAACAATATTGCGGAGAAGAGCGTCATGGCGCTAGTTCCTTTCGACGACCGGGACGGGTGGATCTGGTGGGATGGCGCCCTGGTCCCGTGGCGCGACGCGAAGCTGCATGTGCTGACCCATGGGCTGCACTATGCCAGTGCGGTGTTCGAAGGCGAACGGGCCTATGCAGGGAACATCTTCCGCCTGCGCGACCACACCGATCGCCTGATCAACTCCGCCCGCATCCTGGGGTTCGAGATCCCCTATACGGCGAACCAGATCGACGCCGCCTGCATCGAAACGCTGGCGGCCAACAACCTGACCGACGCCTATGTCCGTCCGATTGCCTGGCGCGGCTCGGAGATGCTGGCGGTTTCCGCGCAGCAGACGAAGATCCACGTGGCGATCGCCGTCTGGCCCTGGCCGAGCTATTTCGGCGACGACCGCATGGCCGGCATTCGGCTCGGCATGGCGGAATGGAAGCGGCCGTCGCCGGAGACCGCGCCGACGGCGGCCAAGGCGACAGGCCTCTACATGATCGGCACGATGTCCAAGCACAAGGCGGAGGCCGAGGGCTTCGCCGATGCGCTGATGCTGGATTGGCGCGGGTGGGTGGCTGAGGCGACCGGAGCCAACATCTTCTTCGTGATGGACGGCGATATTCACACACCCACGCCGGACTGCTTCCTGGACGGCATCACCCGCCGTTCGGTGATGAGCATCGCCAAGCGGCATCAGATGAAGGTGGTGGAGCGGCCGATCGATGGCTCCGAGATCAGCAAGGCGAGCGAGGTGTTCCTGGCCGGCACGGCCGCCGAGGTGACGCCGGTTCGCGAGATTGCCGGCCTCCGGTTCACGCCGACGCGGATCACCGAGACGCTGCTGAAGGATTACGACGCGCTGGTGCGCCAGTCACCCGAGGCGGTGGCGAAGGTGGTCGCTGCGGGGTAAGGGCTGGGCGGCGCGGGAAGGTAGGTTCACCACAAAGACACAAAGATACGAAGGAACAGCTGCGGAATAAGTGCTCCAAATGGCATAGCGCCGCACCCCACCGTCATGGTGGGCGAAGGCCCGCCCTCTACGTCTTTGTGTCTTCGTGCCTTCGTGGTGAATTCCTCGGTGTGCTGCCGAACAGCCGGGAGGATTGTGCCGTGACCGAGCCGACGCATCGCTTTGTCGAGACAAACGGCATTCGCATGCACGTGGCCGAGCAGGGCACGGGGCCACTTGTGCTGTTGTGCCACGGATTTCCGGAGTCCTGGTACTCCTGGCGCCATCAGCTTCGCGCTCTGGCCGAGGCGGGGTTCCACGCCGTGGCCCCCGACATGCGTGGCTATGGGCAGACCGATCGGCCGGATGCAATCGACCAGTACACGCTCCTGCACATGGTCGGCGACATGGTGGGTCTGCTGGATGCCCTGGGCGAGGAGCAGGCCGTGATCGCCGGCCACGACTGGGGCGCTCCGGTCGCGTGGCACGCCGCGTTGCTGCGGCCTGACCGGTTCCACGGCGTGATCGGGCTGAGCGTGCCGTATCGGCCGCGCGGCCCGGTGCGTCCGACGACGGCGATGCCGCAGACTGAAGACGCCGTGTTCTATCAGCTCTACTTCCAGACGCCGGGCGTGGCCGAGGCGGAGTTGGAGCAGGATGTGCGCTTCTATATTCGCGGCATCCTGTTTTCCAATTCTGGAGATGGCCCGCTGCGCGCGGGCGGTCTTTCGGCGGGTGATGTCGGCATGGTGCCGCGTGACGGCGGTCTCCGCGCACGCATGGGGACCCACATGGCGACGCCCGGGTCGCTGCCGGCCTGGATTACCGAGGAGGATGTCAACTTCTATGCGGCCGAGTTCGCACGCACGGGTTTTCGCGGCGGCCTCAATTGGTACCGCAACATCGACCGCAACTGGGAGTTGTTGGCGCCGTTCGCCGGTGCGAAGGTCACCGTGCCCGCGCTCTACATCGCCGGTGACCGCGACCTTGTGATGGCATTCCGCGGCAGTGCCGATCTGGTTGCGAACCTGTCGAAGTTCGTTCCGCGACTTCGCCGGTCGATCATGCTGCCAGGCTGTGGGCACTGGACGCAGCAGGAGCGGGCGGCCGAGGTCAACCAGGCGATGGTCGAGTTCCTGCGTGCTCTGTGAGGCTTAAGCCGTCGCTCTCCTTGGCATCCCCGCACTGCCCATGTCATCCCGCGATTCCTTCGTCATCCCGGCGAAAGCGGGGATGACGGGGATTGGCGAAATTGCCGAGAATGACATTGGCAAACCGACTGACTTGTTTCGTCGCAGACCGTTACGTCTCGCCGGGGCAGATCGCCCAGCAGTTCACGGGCGCGGCGCCGTAGTACGGGGTGGACCCACGCCGGCGCCACGTCCAGTAAAGGCACCAGAACGAACGCCCGTTCGTGGGCCCGCGGATGCGGCAGCACCGGGTCGGGCGCCGTTCGCACGAGTTGTCCACCCTGCCCCATCGCGATGATATCGAGGTCCAACGTACGCGCGGCGTTCGGCTTACCCCTGACGCGTCCCTCCCGGTTCTCGATTGCCTGCAGTGTGGCGAGCAGGATGGCCGGGTCGGGTCGCTCAATGCCCGGTTCAACCTGAAGCACCGCAACCGCGTTGACATAGTGCGGCTGTCCAGACGGCGGGACGGGTGCGGTGCGATACCAGCGCGAGAGCGCCCGCAGCCGCAGCCCCGGCAGCGCATCCAGGGCGGCAGCAGCACGCCGGCAAGTCTCGATGGGCGTGGTGTCGTGGGGTCCTGGCAGGTTTGCGCCGATGGCGACGAATATCATCCGAAACGGTTCCGGCCGGGTGGTTCACAGGCCAACAATAAGCTGCGATGATTTGCTTCTCGATCGCCCCGGATTCTCGCTCTTTACCCGGTCCGCACATCTTCCGACTGGTCCCGCACCCTGCTTCAAGAGGCTTCGATCCATGCATTTCCTCCCTAATGAACGGGTAGCCCTGTTCATTGATGGCGCCAATCTATACTCCGCTTCGCGTAATCTCGGCTTCGACGTCGATTACCGGAACCTGCTGGAGTTCTTCCGCAAGAAAGCCCATGTCGTGCGGGCCTATTACTACTCCGCGGTATTGGAAACTGACGAATATTCGCCGTTGAAGCCGCTGACCGACTGGCTGGCCTACAACGGCTACACGCTGGTGACCAAGCCGGCCAAGGAGTTCACCGATGCGGCTGGACGCCGGCGTGTCAAGGGCAACATGGACATCGAGGTCGCCGTGGACATGCTGGAACTGTGTCCGCGGCTGGATCACGCGATCTTGTTCAGTGGCGATTCCGATTTCCGCCGGCTGGTGGAGGCGGTGCAGCGCCGCGGCGTGCGCGGCTCCGTCTGGCGCCGGGTGAACTCGGGTGCGATGTCCGCCAGTTCCACGAACTGATCGGCCTGGCGCCGCAGTTCGTCGGCGACCATCGGCGGACTGGTGCGAATCGAGGACACCACCGACACCTTCACGCCCTTGC
>DATMND010000209.1:0-7468 GCA_035569235.1 Acetobacteraceae bacterium
GTTCGACCTGGACGAGGGGCTGCTGGATGCGGGGCGGCTGTCGCGCGTGGTGGTGAACCCGATGCAGGCGCTGTCGTACAAGCGCGAGCTCGACATGGAGTTCCGCGACACCGTGGTGACGATGCTGATCGACAACTCGGGATCGATGCGCGGGCGGCCGATTACCGTGGCCGCGATGTGCGGCGACATCCTGGCGCGCACGCTGGAACGCTGCGCGGTGAAGGTGGAGGTGCTGGGGTTTACGACGCGTGCCTGGAAGGGCGGGCAGAGCCGGGAGAAATGGGTGCAGGAGGGCAAGCCGCGCAATCCCGGTCGGCTGAACGATCTGCGCCACATCATCTACAAGTCGGCCGATACACCGTGGCGGCGGGCGCGGAAGAATTTGGGCCTGATGCTGCGCGAGGGTTTGCTGAAGGAGAACATCGACGGCGAGGCGCTGCTGTGGGCGTATCGCCGCCTGCTGGTGCGACCGGAGCATCGCCGCATCATGATGGTGATCAGCGATGGCGCGCCGGTGGATGATTCGACGCTGTCTGTGAACCCGGGGAATTACCTGGAGAAGCACCTGCGCGAGGTGATCCGCGACATCGAGGGCCGCGACCAGGTGGAGCTGATCGCAATCGGCATCGGCCACGACGTGACGCGGTATTACCGGCGCGCGGTGACGATCGTGGATGCCGAGGAGTTGGGCGGCACGATGATGAAGAAGCTCACCGAATTGTTCGACGAGGACATGGACGCGGCGTGGGCGCGCGCGGCGAGCGAGCGGGCCGCGTTGGTGGTGTAGAAAAAATGTGATCCATTGCCGCTGAACTCTTGGTCGGCCGTAGGCGTTGGCCCGCGAGCAACAGGAGGAATTGCGCCATGCGAGCCATTCCGGCATTTGCCGCGTGTCTGTTGACGGCCGTTCCGCTTCTATCGTCCGGGCCGCCGGCGCGCGCTGACAGCAACGACTTCATGGGACAGGCACAGCGGTTCCTGAACGGTAACAACGGCAATGAGAATCGCGACGCCTATGAGCGCGGCCGCGACGATGAAATGCGCCGCCAGCAGGCCGAGCGCGACCGGGACCGTTACCGGCGTGACGACACCTATCGTCGCGACGACGCCTATCGAGGCGACGACCGTCCGCGCGGTCCCGATTCCAATTATAACTACCGCTGAGGCCAGACGCCTCGGATGTTTCGCTAATCGAGTAACCAGGGTGCGGCAGATGCCTGCGCAATCTGCCGCACCTGATTGAGCAGACCGGGCCCAACCGGGATCCCCTCGGCCAGCCGCTTTTCAGCGTTGTTCCATTGCGGATCGCCGGCGACCATCACCGGCTGCGACGAATCGATCGGTTTCGTCGTGCGCAGATCGTCGCAGAAGCGCGCGACATCGCCCCGGAACTCTGCCGGATCGCGAAACAGCCCCGGATCGATCGCCATGAAGAAGTGGCCGATGTCATTTCCCTGCGGCTTCTTCGTGTGCTGCGGATCGGTGATCAAAGTCGCGCCCGACAGACACGATCCCAGAATGTTCACCATCGCCGCCAGCCCGTAGCCCTTGTAGCTGGAATTCTCCGGCGATCCGCCGAGCGACGTCAGGAACCCGCCCTTCTCGCGCGCCTCGAGCGGATCGGTACTTGGCAGTCCGTCCTTGTTCAGCACCCAGCCGGGCGGACATTCCAATCCCTCGTTCGCCTTGTTGCGGATGCGCCCGGCCGCCACAGTGGTCGTCGCCATGTCCAGCAGAAACGGCCTGTCGTCATCGCCGCTCGGTGCCGCGAACGACCATGGATCGGTGCCGAGTTTTGCTTCCTTGCCGAAGGTCGGCGCCACCTGAATGCTGGAGGCCGACGTGCACGCCATGCCGATCAGCCCGGCCTTCGCCGCCATCAGCGTGTAATAGCCGGTGGCGCCGAAATGCGCGGAGTTGCGCACCGCCGCGATCGCCATGCCGGAAACCTTCGCCTTGTCGATCGCCACCTGCATGGCGAAGTGCGCCGGCACGTGGCCCAACCCACCGCTTCCGTCGATCAGCGCGGAGATCGGTGTCTCCTTCACGATCTTCGGCCGCGCATCCATCTTCGCCCGTCCGCTCCGGCGCAGCCGGTCGTAACCCGGCAGCATCGACATTCCGTGGCTGTCCACGCCATGCAGATCGGCCCAGGAAAGAATATCGGCGGTTGGTTTGGCGTTCTCCTCCGGCATGCCCCACGCAAGCAGAATGGCTTTGATCTGCGCGCGATGCGTTGCATACGGTGCGGGCATTCGGGGTCTCCTCCGGTTGGCGCGCAGCCTTGCGCGGTCACGGCATTCCGGCAAGTGTGCGACGCGATGGTCAGAGGTGCGTGATGGCTGACACTGAGGAGTTATTGCGGGCTCGCTTCGGGATCGAACTGCCGAATGTCGACGTGCCGCCGGAAGTGGCGCCGCTGCTCGATCGGCGCGTCACGCGACGCTACACCGAGCAACCGGTGCCGGATCCGCTGCTCGACGCATTGCTGGCCGCGGCGCAGTCGGCGCCGACCAAATCCGATCTTCAGCAATACTCCGTCGTGGTGATGCGCGACCGCGCGCGGATCAAGCAGATCGCCGACTGGATCGGCACGATGGACTGGATCGCATCGGCACCGGTGTTCCTGGTGTGGTGCGGCGACATGCGACGCAACCAGCGCCTGTGCGAACTGCATGGCATGCCGCACGCCAACAACAACCTCGACACCTTCCTCAACACCGCGGTCGATTGCTCGCTGGCGATGGCGCAATTCATCGCGGCTGCCGATGCGGTCGGGCTCGGCACCTGCCCCATCAGCTATGTGCGCAGCCATATCGAGCGCGTCACGCCGCTGCTGTCGCTGCCCTCTGGCGTCTATCCTGTCGCGGGCCTTTCCGTGGGCTGGCCGGTGTTCCGTCGTCCCGTGTCGATGCGACTGCCACCGTCCGTTGTGGTGCATCGCGAGCGCTACGACGACAACGGGCAAGAAACCGAAATCCGCGCCTACGACGAACGCCGCCGCGCGCGCGAACCGGTGGCGCCTGGCAGCCTGAAGAACAACGACGTCTATCCGCCGCGCGAGGGCGTCGGCTGGAGCGAGAACGTCGCGCGCCAGCTTTCTGTGCCGGAGCGCTTTGGCTTCTCCGCCTATCTCAAGACCCGAGGCTTCGAACTTGCCTGAAGACCACGTCCGACACGCACCGCTGGTCGATCAAAGCGAGCCTCCGCGTCCGCGCGCGGTTCGTCCGCGGCACGCTGCGAGCCTGATCGTCTATCGCGGCGATGCCGACGATGTGTCGATGCTGATGGGCATGCGCGGGGCGAAACATCGCTTCATGCCGAACCGCCTGGTGTTTCCCGGCGGCGCGGTGGATCGCGCCGATCTCGATGCGCCGAGTGCCTCGCCGTTGTCGCCGCATACAGAGCACCTGTTGCGCAAGAGCGCCAACGCGAGACTGGCGCATGGCCTGGGCATCGCCGCCGCGCGCGAACTGCACGAGGAGACCGGTCTCTCGCTGGGCGCGCCGCCACACCTGCACGCGCTGCATCTGCTGGCGCGCGCCGTCACGCCGCCGCCCGGCCCGATCCGGTTCAACGCGCGGTTCTTCGCTGTCGATGCGCGCCACGTCACGGGCGCGCTGGGCGGCGACGGCGAACTCGTGGGGCTGCGCTTCTATGCGATGCAGGAGGCGCTGGAGCTCGATCTCGCCATGCCGACGCGCCGCGTGCTGGAGCGGTTGCGGCTCTGGCTCGCCCTCAGCGAGGCTGACCGCGCCGCACAGATCCGTACGCCGGTGATGCTCCGCGATCGCGGGTGGCGGATGGAGTAGCAGCCCCACGCACCCGAAGCAAACGAGATGCATGCAACCGAGCTCAGCCTTACGAATTTTGGGCGTAAAGATGGCACCGCATTTTCGTGCGGATGTCTTACAGGAGTTGGAAGTAGTTCAAGATCAGCGCACGATGCGAGCGTAGCGTCCTGGCGATCTTCTTCATCGGCTCGATACGCGAGCGCATGACCTGACCGCACCATTCATCGAGGAACTTGCCGGAACGTCGCCAACGTGATTGCTGGAGTCCTTTTGTCTAGGACTCGCCCAGGTAAAATCCAGGTAGAATCCAACACCGTCAAGCGCCGCGTCCACTCGTTGTTCCGCCAGGGCTGCATGCTCTACGATCTGATCCCCACGATGCCGGAAACCAGGCTGCGTCCGCTGATGCAGCGTTTCTCCCGCATGCTGCACGAGCAGCCGCTCTTCGCAGACGTTCTCGGGCCGGTCTGACAAATGAGGGGGAGTCATGAGGTCTCCACCTCCATCGATGATGACCCGGCAGATGTCCCGCTGAGTGAAGTTGGCATCGCCAGTGATGATGACGCCATCGAGCGGCAACGTCTTCGGCAGTTGCAAGGCTCCGGTGATCTCGTTGCAATCAGGCGCCACCGCCAACTGCCCGATCACGCCTTGCAGCGAGGCGCTGAACGCCGCCAGCAGATGAACCCCAGCGGACTGCGCTGTGGCACTGCCGCGGAGTCGCTTACCGTCAATCGCAACGTGGCCTGCGGCCCGTTGCGGCTTTGCCCGCGCCCGCTTGACCACCGCGCGGCGGGATGACCACACTCCGGACCACGCGACAAGGGAGGGTTTGCGCAATGCCTCAGGTGACCCTGACGGTGAACGGCAGGCAGCATACGGTCGAGGTCGAGGGACGCACGCTGCTGGTGGAACTCCTGCGCGAGAAGCTCGGGCTGACCGGCACCCATGTCGGCTGCGACACCAGCCAATGCGGCGCCTGCGTCGTCCACCTGGACGGCGTATCGGTGAAGTCCTGCACCATGTTGGCGCTGCAGGCGGAGAGTTGCGCGGTCGCCACGATCGAAGGCCTCGCCGCCGCCGATGGCACGCTGCATCCGATGCAGGAGATGTTCCGCGAGCACCACGGGCTGCAATGCGGCTTCTGCACGCCGGGCATGGTGATGAGCGCCATCGACCTGGTGAACTCGCATCCGAATGGGATCACCGAGAAGCAGATCCGCGAGGGCCTGGAAGGCAATCTCTGCCGTTGCACCGGCTATCATAACATCGTCAAGGCGATCGCGGCCGCGTGGCCGCTGATGCACGGCAAGGCCGCCGCCGCCGAATAAGACGGGCCACAGGGAGAGACGGCAATGCCCTTCGAGGGAATTGGAGCTTCGGTCCGCCGCAAGGAGGACGTGCGGTTCCTCAGCGGACACGGCAACTACACCGACGACATCAACCGGCCCGGGCAGCTTCATGCATTCATCCGGCGCTCGGACCGGCCGCACGCGAAGATCAACAGCGTCGATACAACGTCTGCGGCGAAAGCGCCCGGCGTGGTGGCGGTGTTCACCGGCGCCGACCTGGCCGCCGACAACGTGGGCGGTCTGCCGTGCGGCTGGCAGATCCACAACAAGGACGGCACGCCGATGGCCGAGCCGCCGCATCCGGTGCTGGCGATCGGCAAGGTGCGGCATGTCGGCGACCCGGTCGCGGTGGTGATCGCCGAGACCAAGCAGGCGGCGAAGGACGCCGTGGAGCAGATCGTCATCGACTATCAAGACCTGCCCGGGGCGGCCTCGCTGCGCGATGCGATCGCGCCGGGCGCCGCGCTGGTGCACGACGATGCGCCGGGGAACATCTGCTACGACTGGCATATCGGCGACGAGGCGCTGGTGGACGCGGCGTTCGCCAAGGCTGCAAAAGTTGTAAAACTCGACCTCACCAACAACCGGCTGATCCCCAACGCCATGGAGCCGCGCGCCGCGGTGGGAGAGTTCGATACCAACAGCGGCGACTTCACGCTCTACACCACCAGCCAGAACCCGCATGTCATCCGGTTGCTGATGGGCGCGTTCGTTCTGCACATCCCGGAGAGCAAGCTGCGCGTGGTGGCGCCTGACGTGGGCGGCGGATTCGGCTCCAAGATTTATCATTATGCCGAGGAGGCGATCGTCACCTGGGCTTCGGGCAAGGTGCGGCGACCGGTGAAATGGACGGCCGAGCGTTCCGAGAGCTTCATGTCGGATGCGCACGGCCGCGACCACGACACCACCGCAGAGATGGCGCTGGATGCGGACGGCAATTTTCTCGCCCTGCGGATTTCGACGCTGGCCAACATGGGCGCGTATCTATCCACCTTCGCGCCCAGCATCCCGACCTATCTGTATGCGACGCTGCTCGCCGGCGTTTACAAGACGCCGGTGATCTACTGCGAGGTGAAGGCGGTGTTCACCAACACCGTTCCGGTAGATGCCTATCGCGGCGCCGGTCGTCCGGAGGCGACGTTCCTGCTCGAGCGTCTGGTCGATGTCTGTGCGCATGACACGGGGGCGGATCGCATCGCGCTTCGGCGTAAGAACTTCATCGCGGCGGATGCCTTCCCGTATCAAACCCCGGTGGCGCTGCAATACGACAGCGGCAACTACCAGGCCACATTGGATGCCTGCCTGGAGGCCGCCGATTATGCCGGCTTCGAAGCACGTCGCACCGCCGCCGCCGCGCGCGGAAAACTGCGCGGCATCGGCATCTCCACCTACATCGAGGCCTGCGGCATCGCGCCATCGGCCGTGGTGGGCTCGCTCGGCGCGCGCGCGGGCCTGTACGAGGTGGCGAACATCAGGGTACATCCGACCGGCAGCATCACGGTGTTCACCGGCACGCACAGCCACGGACAGGGACACGAGACCACGCTCGCGCAACTGGTGTGCGATCAGCTTGGCGTGACGATGGATCAGGTCGATGTGGTGCACGGCGATACCGCCAAGATTCCGTTCGGCATGGGTACTTACGGCAGCCGCAGCCTCGCGGTAGGCGGCAGCGCGATGGTCAAGGCGATGGACAAGGTCGTCGCCAAGGGGAAGAAGATCGCCGCCCATCTGATGGAGGCATCGGTCGACGACATCGAGTTCAAGGACGGCAAGTTCACAGTCACGGGCACGGACAAATCGAAGGCGCTGGCGGAGATTTCTCTTGCCGCGTACATTCCGCACAACTATCCGATCGAGGAGCTGGAGCCGGGCCTGGACGAGACCGCGTTCTACGATCCGAAGAACTTCACCTTCCCGGGCGGCTGCCACGTCGCCGAGATCGAGATCGACAAGGAGACCGGCATCGTCGAGGTGGTGAGCTTCGTCGCGGTGGACGATGTCGGGCGGGTGATCAATCCGATGATCGTCGAAGGCCAGGTGCAGGGCGGCGTGGCACAGGGCATCGGACAGGCGCTGCTGGAGAACGCGGTGTACGACAAGGGCGGCCAACTCCTGTCCGGTTCGATGATGGACTACACGATGCCACGCGCTGACGACCTGCCGAACATCAAGGTGGCGACCGAGACCACGCTGTGCACGCACAATCCGCTTGGCGTGAAGGGGTGCGGCGAGGTGGGCGCAATCGGCTCGCCGCCGGCGATCATCAACGCCGTCATCGACGCGCTGAAGGATTACGGCGTGCGGCATCTCGACATGCCG
>DATMND010000210.1:0-3092 GCA_035569235.1 Acetobacteraceae bacterium
CGCTGCATCTGTGTCTTGGCGTGATGGAACCTCCCTGCCGAGGCCCAGCCGTAACTGCCGCCGAACACGCTTGCCGCACCGTAGGCTTGGCGCACGCGCGCGAGTTCCTGCGCCACCAGCGTGACGGCGGTGTCCCAATCCATTGGAACGAACGGTTCACTGCCGCGCAGCGTGCCGCCCGAGCGGTCGCCGCTCAGCCAGCCCTTGCGCACGTAAGGGCGGTCGATGCGGTTCGCTGCATGCACCGCATCCGCTGTGCCGCGCATGATCGGTGACGGCGTGGAATCGCGCGCGAACGGCCGGACATCAACAATGCGTCCGTCCTGCACCACCGCGTCGAATGCGCCCCAGTGCGCGGCGTGTGGCCTTGCTTCAATCATAGCGTGGCGTAGCGCTCGATCGTGTCGCGCCAGCCGAGCAGGTCCTCCGGCCCGGAGACCTTGCGCGCCAGTCCGGCCACGCCGGTGACCGGCAGCAGCACGCGGCTGACCCCGGCAGCGGCAAGCTCCGGAAGTTTTTCGACGTCGTCCGGCATGCCGACAGTGATCTCCACCGCGCCGGGTTCGCGGCCTGCTTCACGCGCGCTGCTGCGGACCACTTCGATCAGCTCGATCGGCAGACCTCGGCCAGGGAAGAAGCCATCGCCAAGACACCCTGCACGCCGTGCTGCCGCTTCTGTGTGGCCACCGATGATGATCGGCACCGAGCGGTTCACCGGCTTGGGCCGCATGTAGGCATCCTTGAATCGAACGTATCTGCCTGTGAAGTTCGGCACGTCAGCCGACCAAAGTTCACGCATGGCGGCGATGTATTCGTCGGTGCGCCGGCCACGGTTTTCGAATGTCGCACCGATTGCTTCGAATTCCTCCTTGAGCCAGCCTACACCGATGCCGAGCAGGATGCGGCCGTTTGACATGTGGTCGAGCGTGGCAACCTGCTTTGCGGCGATGACCGGATTGTGCTGCGGTAGGATCAGGATTCCAGTCGCCAGTTTGATCCGCGAGGTTGCCGCAGCGACGTAGGCCATCCAGATCAGCGGATCGGGCAGCAGGAAATCCCCCTCGCCGCCCGGCAATCGACCGTCCGAGGTGTAAGGATACGCGGATTGGTAGCTGCGCGGGATCACAGTGTGTTCCACGGTCCAGGCTGATTCGAACCCCGCCGCTTCCGCAGCCTGCATCAGTGCGACGGCCTGCGCCGGGTCGGTGTATCGGCCCGTGTTGCAGTAGCGAAGCCCGAACTTCATGGCATAAAGGCCCCTTTGCGCGGTTGGCGCCGTCGCGTCGGTAATTCCAACAACAGCGCCGAATGATCCGACAACCCGGCCAGACGTTCCTCATGCGAATACCGCACCACCCCAGCCCGCGCGGCAAGGCCAGGCGACAGAAACGCATGATCGATGCGGAAACCGTTGCCTCGGTGGCTGTACCACGAGTATTCGCGCCCGTCCGGATAGCGGTGTCGCCACAGATCCCGGAACCCGATCGCCTCCACGCTGTCCATGAAATGCGCCGTCGCATCGATCGCGCCGGGCTCGTCGACATAGGCGCGGCACGTATTGAAGTCACCGATCGCCAGCGTGTCGTCATCCACACGTACAGCGAACGCGTCAACCAGCGCCTGCCAGTACGGAACCTTCTTCAACATATTCGGCATATAGACACCGGTGAGCCGCACCGCGCCCAAATCGACATCGACCAGTCGATACGGCTCAGGAACGCCCATGCACAGCGCGCCGTGCGCGTAGAAGCCGCGCCGCGCTGCAATCAGAACGCCTGTGCGCAGTGGCGGCGGCAGCAGCTCGGTGACATGGCGATAACCCACCAGTGCCAGCGCCGCGCGCAGCCGTTCCGCCGAGTCGCCGCCGCGATATTCCGACAGGACCAGCACGTCGGCATCATGGCGCACCAAGGCAGTCACGATGCCGGCGAGCCGCGATCCGCCACCCTGCCGGATGTTCCAGGCGAGCAGCCGCACTTGGGCGGTATCAGCCGGTCACGTACTCGCATTTGAACCCGTCACCCCAGCGCTTGACATAGCCGCGCGAGGGCGACGGGAAGTGCGCGAAACAGCACAGCGTGCTGGTGTCGCAGTAAGACTCCAGGAATTTCCGACGCGTGTCAGCGCCCTGCTTCGGGTCATAGTCCACGCGCATCGACAGGTCGGGATACCGCGCCTGCAGCGGCGTATGGATCAGGTCGCCGGTGATCACCCCGTCCTTGCCGCCACGTCCCAGCTTGACGGCATAGTGGTCGATGGTGTGGCCGGGCGTCGGCAGCAAACTCACAGTGTCGTCCAGCGCATAATCGCTGGTGACCAGGTCGCAGCGCTTCGCCTCCACGATCGGGATTACACTGTCGGCAATTGGCGGCAGTTCTGCCTTGTCGTTCTCCGCCAGCCAGTAGTCGAGTTCCGTCTTGGAGAACAGGTAGCGCGCCTTCGGGAAGGTCGGCACCCAGCGTCCATTCTCTAGTCGCGTGTTCCACCCGACATGATCGACATGAAGATGCGTGCACATGACGAAGTCGACGTCGTTCACCGTCAGCCCCGCCGCCGCCAGGCCGCGCATGAATGTGTCGTCCTTCTTGTGATGCCACAACGGCCGAGCCGTGCGCTCCTTGTCGTTGCCGATGCAGCTGTCGACGAGAATGGTGTGGCGCGGCGTCTTTACGATGTAGGACTGGAAGCACAGCACCAGATTCCCCTCCGCATCCAGAGCCGATGGCGCCAGCCACGACTTGTTCTCCTCCAGTACCTCGGAGTTCAAGCCGGGCAGGAATTCCAGGGCCGGGGTGAAGCCGCATTCCATCTCGACGATCCGATGGACCGTCATGTCGCCGACGCGGAATGTGTTGCTCATTGGCGCGCTCCCTTGGATGGTCTGTCGGGATGATGTTAGCTATCCGGCACGCCCGCGACAAATCGCCCGACTAGTCCCCTGAGGGAGCACGCGATGAACGACGCAACGACCGTGGCGCTGAGCCCGGAGACAGTGCTGCAGCACATGAAGCAGAACGGTGTCACCGACGTGGTATGGCTGCCGGACAGCGAGACCAACTGGCTCTATTTGCTGATGAAGGCCGAACCGTCGC
>DATMND010000211.1:0-6916 GCA_035569235.1 Acetobacteraceae bacterium
AGGAATACAGCCAGTAGCAGTCGTCGTCGGATCCCGTCGCCGCCGGCTCGAGCGCCGAAGCCGCCTCGGCCATGAAGGTCTGGAGGGTACGCCCCTCCCCCTCGGTGGGCAGCACGACCGGCTGGCGATGGCCCGCCTGGCGGACCGCCGGCTCGATCTCGGCCGCCAGTTCGGGCGTGTAGATCAGGCCGGAGCAGCCTGAATCGTCGATCAGGTAAGCATAGTCGGCGGCACGCAGCAGGGTGTTGACCGGCACCGGCACGATCCCGGCCTTGATCGCACCCCAGAACAGATAGAAGAACGCCGGTCCGTCGAGCACCACCATCAGGAGCCTGCCTCCGGGAGGTATGCCGAGGCCGAGCAGCGCGTTGCCGCATCGGGCGACGCGTTCGGCCAGCGCGGCGTAGCTCACCGTCTCTGTGGCGGTGCGGATGGCGATCTTCTCGCCGCGGCCTTCGGCGAGGTGGCGGTCGACGAAGACCGCGGCGGCATTGAAGCGCGGCGCGAACCGGAGGCGGCCGGCGGCCGGTCCCGGCGCGAGCACGACAGTATTATCCTGCATGATTTCCTCCCGTTCGCTCGGCAAGACGCCGGCAACGATATGGTCTGGGCATCGGAGCAAAACGGTGCTTCAATGCTGAATTGGGATGGCGAAATGGCGCTTCACCGCGGCGGGTTCCGCACGGTGGGCGAAGATCGAAGGTGGGCCGGAGCCACTGGATGGAGGAGTGCAACGGATGCCCAAGTCCCGTCCGGCGGACCGCGTCGAGGCAGTTCACATCCGGCCGGCCACCGCGGCGGACGTGCCGGGCGTTATCGCGCTGGACCATGAGGTGACTGGCCTGCTCAAACCCGCTTACTGGCAGGACATGTTCGAGCGTCACGGGGCGCCGCTCGGCGACTCGCAGGTCTTTCTGGTCGCCGGATCCGCCCGGCGCATCGACGGCTTCATTGTTGGCGAGGTGCGCGCCTGGGAGTTCGGCTCCTCGCCCAGCGGTTGGATCTTCGCCGTGCAGGTCAGATCCCGGCTCCGCGTGCAGGGTCTCGGTTCGCGGCTGTTCGACGCAGCCTGCGCCGCCTTTCGCGCCGCCGGCATCGATCGCATCCGCACCATGGTGGCGCCCACCAACACCGAGATCCACTCCTTCTTCCGAAGTCAGGGCATGACGGCCGGCCCCTTCATCGAACTGGAGATGCGCCTTGACTGATCCGGCAGCGCCCGCATGAGACTGCAGAAGGCGACTGAAATTGCGCTGTATGCGGTGCTGGAACTCGCCATCGATCCGGAGCGCCAGCTCACCGCCGTCGAGATCGCTGGCAAATACGGCATTTCCAGCCATCATCTGGCCAAGGTGCTGCGCGATCTGGGCCGCGGCGGGCTGGTCGATTCGGTGCGCGGCGCCGGTGGCGGTTACCGGTTCGCTGGCGACGCCAAGCGGCTGAGTCTGATGGACGTGGTCGCTCTGTTCGAGGATGTCGGCGCGGATTCCGACGATCTGCCACCGCAAGCGGCGGGACAGGAGATCGCGCAAGGGTTGCGCTTCGTGTTGACTGAGCTCGACACGCAAGCGGTGGCAACGCTGCGCTCGATCAGCATCTCGACCATGTTGAAGCTGGTCGCCCGGCGTCCCTGGGCCGCGGTCGTGCCTGAAGCGAGAGCAACGCGCCGGACCGCGAGGCGTGCGCGCTAGCGTATCGAACCCGAGGTTCGGTGGGTTGTGAATGCTGCACAGCGCAGGTGGATTTCCGGCTTCGTGCCAGTCGTCCTGAACAGGACCTGACGCGACGGCAGCGCTGGGAGACACCTCAGGAACTGGAGATTTGCCGCGCATGAGCCCCCCTGCTGCCGCGGGTTGGCAGGAAAGGGATCGCGACGGACCGGGTGTATGCCGCGCGGGTGATCAGCAGCGCCTTCATGCCCCAGCCGGCCAGCGCCGCCACCGCGCCGCCCGCAAAGGCCAGGACCTCGACTGCGCCCGGGACCACGGCGGATGGGGCCACCACGACGAAGACGAGCGCGAGCGCGATCAGCGCCAGGCCGGCCGGTTGCGCGCGCTGCATCAGCATGGCCGACGGCGCGTCGAACAGTGCAACGCTCCGCGCGGCGGCCGGCATACGCGCGAGGCCGGCGCGATAGGCCCGCCACGCCACTTCCCGCACAAGGCCGGCGAACAGGGCAAGCGCCAGCCAGCGGGCGTCCGGCGTTCCGGCGATCAGATAAAGTCCGCTGCCTTCGGCAAGACCGGCGGCGAGGATGAAGGGCACGATGGCATCCTGGCACCAGGCCGGAATTCCGCGTGCCGCGCGCAGCATTTGCGCCTGGCAGTACAGAAAGCCGCAGGCCAGCGACGCCGCGACTGCGGCAGTCGCCGTGCCGCCCTCGACGACCGCGACCGCGCCGGTCGGGATCAGCAGGAGGGCGACGATCGCCTCGCGCGTCATCCACGATGCGCGCGGGTGGAAGAAGACATTCAGCGCACGCCAGGGCCTGCCGATCTCCAGCCACACCAGCGACAGGCCGGCCAGCACGCAGCCAAGGCCGATCGCCAGCGCAACGCGGAACGGCGCGCCTGCAGCTGCCGCCAGAGCGGCGGTGACGATCAGTCCGGCGCCGCTGCCGCCGCCGATGAAATTCCCCGCCGCGCGGAGATCCCAGTTACGCTGATGTTGGAAGGCCACGGACCGGCTCATGGCGTTCCCTTGTCCCAGATGTAGTGGAAGCCGGGTTCGGTGCCCTCGCTCTCGTGCATGCGAAACGACCTGTTTCCGGCCAGCAGGGTGGCGATCGGCCCGGTCGGATCTTCGATGTCGCCAAAGCTCAGCGCACCGGAGATGCAGCTGTTGACGCAGAGCGGCGTTGCGTCGGGGTCCTGCCCCGGCACCAGGCCGCGCGCCGTGCCGGCGTCGATACGGTCGGCGCAGAAGGTGCATTTGGTGGCGACCCCGACCGTTCTGCCGTCCGCGCGCATCGCCTCCGCGGCGGTGGGTGCCCGGCCAAAGGCGAAGCCCGTCTCGCCGACCAGGCTGCGTGCGTCGTACGGGCACGCCATGATGCAGTAGCCGCAGCCGATGCACAGATCGTAGTCGATCGTCACGATCCCGTCCGGCCGCTGGCGGGTGGCGGTGGACGGGCAGACCTCCAGGCAGGGCGGGTCGGCGCAGTGCTGGCAACCGACCGGCACGAAGACCCGATTGACCGCAGGGTAGACGCCGCTCTCCAGGTCGAGGACGCGCCGCCACTGCACGCCGGGCGGCGTGCCGTTGCCCTCCTTGCAAGCCGCTGTGCAGGTCTGGCAGCCGACGCACCGCCGCAGGTCGGCCACCATCACGTAGCGGGTCATGCCGTCCTCGCACGGACCGGCGCCGCGATCCTGCGGACCGCAACGCGCACCACATCGGCGCCCGAACCGGTGGCGTCGGTCAGCGCGAGCGATAGCGGCACTACCGTGTTCAGCGAGGGGAATGCCAGATCCTTGGCGAACGGCGTCTTCCAGTGATCGAACTGGCCGGGGATCACGACCGTGTCCGGCCGGCAGCCCTGCACGGCTTCAGCCCGGCCGCTGGTCGCACCGATCGGCGAGCGTACCTCCACCCAGTCTCCGGTGGCGATGCCGAGGCCGGCGGCGGTCGCGGCGTTCAGCACCACGGCGCCGTGCCCGCGCATATTCTCGCTGACCTCATGCATCAGCGGGATCCCTGCGTTGTTGCCGGTGGTATACGGCATGACCTTGGTGGTGATTCCCCACAGCGGGTATTCGTCGGGATCGCCGCCCAGGTCCCGGATCGACTGCACCCAGCGCTCCGGCACGTCGTGCCATTGCGGCAGCGCGACGTATTCGTCGAGCTGACTGTCCCACCAATGGATGCCCTGGTCATGGAGCCGCCGGCCGAGTTCCTCGCCCACGCGCAGCAGCCGCTCCTGGTACGGCAGTTCGAAGCGTAGGCCGAGCCGCACCATCGTCGGGTAGAGGTACCAGTCCTCGCGCCGGAACGGCACGACGTAGTGGCCGTGCTGCCGGAACCAGTCGAGGTCTCGGGCCTCCGCCGCGCCGCTCAGCTCCGCACTGGCAGCCTGGCAGACGGCGTTCCAGATCGTATCGACATCGTGGACCTCGCCCGTGGCGAGGGTGAAATCGTAATCCTCGCCCTTGAGCGGGGCGCCCGCCGCGCCGCGATTCAGCGCGGCGTTGTAACGCTCCAGCAAGCCGGTGCGGCGGGCGAGCTCGGTTGAGATCCAGGTGAAGTCGCGTGCATCGCCTTGCGGCGCGACGGCCGCGGCGCGTAGCGCGACGCCGATATGTGCCCAGTGCTGCTCGATGAACTTGGTGCCCCCGATGCGGATCAGCTGGGTGCTTTCCAGGTCGGTCGCATCCGGCAGCAGGATGTCGGCCATGTGGTTGGTTTCATCCTGCGTATAGGCGAAGGCGACGATGAACGGCATCCGCGCCATCGCCCTGGAGATCGCCGCGGTGTCCCAGAACGAGATGGCGGGGTTGGTGCGGTAGGCGAACCAGACCTCCGGCAGGGCAGGTTGCGGCCATTCCGCCGGCGCGGCCTCGGAGAACATCCAGGCAAGATGAGTTGGTCCAAGCGCCTGCGCCCACGGCGAATTGCCGACGATCGGCACCAGCGTGCGGTGCGCGTTGCGCCCGCTCGGCTGCACCAGCCAGCCCTTGCGGTCTGTCGGATTGAAGGCTGTCGCCATGAACCCGTCCTCGCCCGGCTTGACGCTGAGCAGGCGGTTCTCGTGCGGCCGGTTCAGCCGTACCGTGGTGCCCAACGTGCCGCCCGGCACCTCCAGCGCGCCCACCAGGGTGGCCAGCACGGTACGCGCCCAGCAGCACTCATAGGCGCCCCAGCCGTTGTTGACGGTCTTGCCGAGCGTGATCGCGACAGGGCGGAACGGTAGGATCTCGCCATCGATCTCGATCGTCTCGCCGATGCAGGCGTTCGCCAGGAACTCGCGGGCGATGCGGCGGATGGTCTCGGCCGGGATGTCGCATAGGCGCGCAGCCCAGTCTGGCGTGCAGCCGCGCACGGCATCGGCCATCGCGGTGAAGGCGGTGCGCGCCGGCGCTGCGCGCTGCTGGCGGATTTCATCGTCCGGCCCGCGTGTCACGGCCGCGGCGACGGTGAAGCGTCCCTCCAGGGCGGGACGCACCGCCGGTGTGTCGAACGGGACTGGGGCATCGCTGTCCGCATCCCATAGCAGCGGCTTGCCGCTGGCCGGATCGCGCAGGTAGTAGCCGTCCGGTCCGACAAGGTAGGGCGCCGCGGTGCGATCGCGCAGGAACGGCAGGTCGAGCGCGCTCCGCTCGTGCTCGAACAGCAACGCATGCACGAGCGCGAGCAGGAACGCGGAATCCGTCTTTGGCTTGATCGGCACCCATTCTGCCGAACAGGCGGCGGTGGGCGACATATGCGGCTCGACCTGCACCCGCGTCACCCCGCGGATGCGCGCATCGGCGTGGCGGCGAACCGCGCAGACGCCGCCCGAAACCTCGACGTTGGTGCCGCAGGAAATGATGTAACGCGTATGGATCGTGTCGGCGCAGACGGTGAAGCCGCGGTGCCAGAACTCGCCATAAAGATGCTCGGAATGAACGCATTTGACGCCCTGGCCGGAGCCGAAGCTATAGTCGATCGCGCCCCATGCGGAGAGGAAGGCGGGAAAGGTGCCCATGTAGCTCTGCGGCGTGCCGCCATGGCCGAAGGTGGCGGCCACCCGAGGCAGGCCCGCCGCGTCGAGCAGACCGCGCACGCGAATGTCGTTGAGGCGTGCCGCGATGGTATCGAGCGCCTCGTCCCACGAGATTGCAACGAAGCCGGGATCCTCGTCGCGGCCCTTGCGTTCGTTGGTCCGCTTCATCGGCGAGAGCACGCGATGCGGATTGTAAGTCTTCTGCACCAGGCCGAACGCCTTGACGCAGACCCCGCCGAGCCCCGGATGGATGGCGGCAGCCGCGTGGCACGGGTCGATGCGGGTCGCGACGCCGTTTTCCACCCGCACCGTCATCAGGTCGGGCCCGGCGACGCAGTTGTAGCAGTAGTTCGGGACCTCGCGGACCGTTTCGGCGCTCGCCGCGGACATTGCCTGCTGCCTCAGGCTCTGCGGCGCGGGTTGAGCACGCGCATCGTGACGGTCGCATCGATGCCGGCCCGCGATCCGATGCGAGGCGAGGCCGCATCCGCGGGTAGGGCGTCGCCGATCGGCTCGAGCCGTGGACCGGCTCCCGGCTCCGCCATCGTCAGGTCCCACCCTCGGCGCAAAGCCCCTGTTTGGCCTTAGTGACATCGACGATGAGCGATCATGTAGGCGTTGGCTGACGACACTGTCTGTTTCACGCACGTCCCTCCTACCGGGGTAGGACGCGGGTGCGTCGTCCCAGGCTCCTGTCGATCGATGCCGGCGTTTAATTCGGGAAAGGGGTACTTCTTTACCGATTTATGACGGCGTCGGCGTTCCGCAGTATCCCGGCGAAGAGATTCGTGCGCATTGATCTGGATCAAAGATTCGCACCTATTTCGGGCTAAGGCAGACCGGAGCACTGTTTGGTTGCGCACTGATCCGCGAAAAGGATGATGCATCGGCACAGGCCACTCGGCGTGACGATGGGCCTGCGCCCAGCATGACGGGGTTGCACCGACAGTGGGCTGGTTTCAACGCCGATTGGTACTCAACATCCCCTGTGTGCGATCGCGCCGGCGGACCGCCAGCCGTACCCTAGTCATGTGGCCGAACAAACAGCGCCGGACCGTGATCGCGCTTCAGGATACTTTCGGTATCGCCTCGCGCTCACGCAGCCTGAAACGTTGGATCTTGCCGGTTGCGGTTTTCGGCAGGTCGTCCACGAACTCGATGATCCGCGGATATTTGTAGGGAGCAAGCCGATCCTTCACGAATGCCTTGAGATCG
>DATMND010000212.1:0-11357 GCA_035569235.1 Acetobacteraceae bacterium
GCCGCCGATCGGCTACCGCATCGTCGCCGGCGAACAGCGCGGCCAGAAGACCAAGAAAACCTTGGAGGTCGACCCCTTCCAGGCGGAGATCGTGCGGCTCATCTTCCGCCTGGCACGCGAGGGCGACAGTGACTCGGGGGCACTGGGCGTCAAGTCGATCGCGCAAGAACTTCGCATCATGGGGTCGAAAGGCGAATTGCTGCGCACGCTCGTCGCCGCTTCAAGCACAAAAACGGCGGATTTTGGCGTGCGCAGTTCTGTACCGAAGTGGCGTCCCGTACGGGATTCGAACCCGTGTTACCAACGTGAAAGGCTAGTGTCCTGGGCCTCTAGACGAACGGGACTGCGGAGAGCGCGGCGGTGGGTAGCGGAGGGGCACCTCAGGGTCAAGCTGGCGCCAAGTCCGCGATGATGAAACCGGGGTTCACCGCCCCATTCCATTCCTCCGCCCGCAGATGACCAGCAAGATGCAGCGGCATGCCGCCGCCGCCAAGCAGTGCCTCCGCCAGCGCGCCATCGCGCGCACGGAACAGCATCACCTTCAGGCGCGGGCCGCCGCCCTCACCTTCGACAAACGCACGGATCGCGGTCCCCTCACGGCCGACCCGGTCGGCCCGCAGCACGCGGGCACGCTGCAGCACCAGGACCGGTTCCTCATTGCCTGCTCCGAACGGCTCCAATCGGGCAAGGTGGCGGGCCAACTCGGTCGTGGCGCCGAGCACTGCCAGCGTGCCCTCCACCGCAAGATCGGCGGCGGTTGGCATAAATGCGGCCGCAGCCAGGCGCTCATCCAGGAAGGCGTGGAAGTCCGGCAGGCGGGCGGGCAGCAGGGAAAAGCCCGCTGCCATCGGGTGGCCGCCACCGGTCTTCAGGATGCCCATCTGCCGCGCCGCAATCACCGCCGCACCCAGATCATTGCCCGCCACCGACCGGCCTGACCCCTTGGCCAGATCGTCTGCAATCCCGGCCACGCAGGTCGGCCGGTTGAAGCGCTCTTTGATCCGCCCGGCGACGATGCCGACCACGCCGGGGTGCCACGCCGGCCCGGCGATCACGAGCGTCGCGTGGCCCTCATTTGCCTGCGCTTCGGCGGCTCGCATGGCATCGCCCAGTATGGCCGCCTCCACCTCCTGACGCTGCCGATTGACGGCATCGAGCATGGCAGCCAGCGACGCCGCCTCCACCGGGTCCTCGCACAGCAGCAGGCGCAGCCCGAGATCAGCCTCGGCAATGCGGCCCGCAGCGTTGATGCGCGGGCCCAACGCAAAGCCGCATGTCCCGGTCGAGAGCCGATCGCGCACCTGCGCCACATCCAGCAACGCGGCCAACCCCGGACGCGCGCGCCGCGCCATCACCTTCAGCCCCTGGCAGACCAGCGCGCGATTCACTCCGGTCAGCGGCATCACGTCGCACACCGTCGCCAGCGCCACCAGATCGAGCAGGCCGATCAGGTCCGGCTCCTTGCGCGCATTGAAGAACCCCTGCCGACGCAGTGTGCGCACCGTCGCGACCGCGGCGAGGAACGCAACAGCGGCGGCGCAGAGCTGTGTCAGGCCGGAGGTGCAGTCCAGCCGGTTCGGATTGACCGTCGCGACGATCGGCGGTGGCGGTCCCTCCGCCTTGTGATGATCCAGCACCACTATGTCGGCGTCGCCCGCGATGAAGCCAAGCGCTCCGGCCGCAGCGGTACCGCAGTCCACGCAGACGATGAGGCTCGCGCCGCGCAGCACCAGCGAATGCAGAGCGGGGCCGTTCGGCCCGTAGCCCTCCATCATGCGGTCCGGTACGTGATGCAGCACCTCGCAGCCGAGCCCGCGCAGCAGCGTGACCATCAGCGCGGCGCTGCATGCGCCATCCACGTCGTAGTCGCCGAACACACCCACGGTTTCGCCGTGCTGCACCGCAAAGGCGAGGCGGTCGGCCGCGATGTCCATGTCGATCAGCACCGACGGATCGGGCAGCAGCGCGCGCAACGTGGGATCGAGGAAGTTGCTCGCCGCCTCGACGCCCACGCCCCGCGCGGCGAGCAGCCGGCCGACGATTTCGGGGAGGTCCATGCGCTGCGCAATGCCCAAGCCGATGCGGTCCTCGCCGGTGCGCCACATCCAGCGCCGGCCGCTGAGGCTGCGGCCGACGCCCAGCACGCATTCGGTCATCACGCGGGGCTCAGGTGCGGAGCCAGGTCTTGGTCTGGAGATTGTGGTGCGCCTCGACGTAGCGCACGGTGCCGGACTTGCTGCGCATCACCATGGAATGGGTGATCGCGCCGTGGCCGAAGCGCTTCACGCCGCGCAGCATGGTGCCGGAGGTGACGCCAGTGCAGGCGAACATCACATCGCCCCTGGCCATCTCCTCGAGCGAGAACTTCCGCAGCGGGTCCGGGTGGCCCATCGATCGGACGCGTTCGACCTGTTCATCGTTCTCGAACATCAGCCGGCCCTGCATCTGCCCACCTATGCAGCGCAGCGCGGCGGCGGCCAGCACGCCCTCAGGCGCGCCGCCGGAACCCAGGTAGATGTCGATCTCCGAGTCCGGCGTTGCGGTGGCAACCACGCCCGCGACGTCGCCGTCGCTGATCAACATGATGCGCGCGCCGGCTTCACGGACCTTGGCGATCAGCTCCTTGTGCCGGTCGCGATCGAGGATGCAGGCGACCAGGTCCGGCACCTCGCAGTCCTTCGCGCGGGCGAGTTCGCGCAGATTCTTCGCCACCGGGGCATCCAGGTCCACCACGCCGTCGGGCAGGCCGCCGCCGATGGCGATCTTGTCCATGTAGATGTCGGGCGCGTGCAGGAAGTTGCCATGCTCCGCCAGTGCCACGACGGCAAGCGCGCTGGGGCCGCCCTTGGACGTAAGGGTGGTGCCCTCCAGCGGATCGACTGCGATGTCCATGCGCGGTCCGCCGGCACCGACCTTCTCGCCGATATACAGCATCGGCGCCTCGTCCATTTCGCCCTCGCCGATCACCACGGTGCCTTCGATGGCGACCTGGTCGAACGCCTTGCGCATCGCCTCGACCGCGGCGCCATCGGCTTCGTTCTTCTTGCCGAGCCCGATCCAGCGCGAGGCGGCAAGAGCCGCGGCCTCGGTGACGCGCACCAGTTCGAGCGCCAGGTTGCGGTCGGTGACTTCGCCGGGTTGCGGCGTGCGGGCATCCATGGCGCGTTCCTCCGGACGGTGTTGTCGGCGGAAGGGTAGCAGGTTGCGGGCCGCCGGCCCAACGCCCTAATGGGCGGTGCGGTCCCGCCTGGAATGGGAGTTGCCTCAGCCTTGACCTGGGAATGACGCTCGGGTGCGAAGCGACGAAAGCGACGGAGGTCATTGGATCTGCACCGACTGCACTGCTTCCTCAAGCTCGAGGAAGCTCGGCATGTGCTCGGTTGGCACCATCTTGCGCCCGGACTCCACGCTGACCTGCGGCGCATTGCCGTGCAGATGCGTTGTCAGAACGGCACGGATGACCTCGTAGTATTTCGCCTCCTCTTCGACCACGCCCTTGAGTCGGCTGGCAAACGGACCGACGAGCCCATAGGCCAGCAACACACCCAGAAACGTTCCGCACAATGCGCTGCCTATCATCGCGCCCAGGACAGCCGGCGGCCGGTCGATATGCGACATCGTCTTGATGACGCCGAGCACCGCCGCGACAATGCCGAGTGCAGGCAGCGCGTCGGCCATGTTCTGGAGCGCATGCGAACCGTGCAGCTCCTCGTTCAGCGTCTTCTTCAGCTCGCGCGCCATGAAATCCTCGATCTGGTTGGGATCGTCAGCGTTCATGCCAACCATGCGCAGGTAATCGCAAATCATCGTGCTGGCGAAGTGGTTCGCCAGAACCTTGGGAAACTTCTGGAACGCGGAGCTCTCGCCAGGGTTTTCGATATGCGGCTCGAGCGCCATGTTGCCCTTGGTGCTGGCGAGCCGAACCAGGTAGTAGAGCAGGCTCAGCAGATCGATGTAGTCGCTCTTGCTGTATGCTGCCCCTGAGAAGATCTTCTTGAACTTGGCGATGGAATGCTTCAGCTCGTGCATGCTGTTAGCCATCACGAAGGCTGCGACGGCAGAGCCCCCGATGGTCCACATCTCGAACGGAAGCGCCTCCGCGAGTACCTCGATGCTGCCGCCCGATACCAGGTAACTGCCGAATACCGAGGCGAGCAGAAATCCGAGGGCGCCTATCGCGAGCATGGCGTCTGCTCAGTGGGTTTCCAGCGGACGCGCCGACGTGTTTTGGTCGCGCACGGATGCAGCCGGTTGAGACGACGGTGTCGGACGCGTGGACCGCAGCGCGACGATGGCGATGCGCCGATTCGCCGCCGCCAGCGGATCGGCCGGGACCAGCGGATCGCGTTCGGCGTTGCCGGTCACGCTGCGGATGCGTGGCTCCTGCAGGCCAGCCTCGACCAGCAGCCGGCGCGTTGCGTTGGCGCGGTCGGCGGACAATTCCCAGTTCGTTCGGCCGGGACCAGCGAACGGCGCAGCATCGGTGTGTCCCGCTATCGAGATGTCCTGCGTCAGACGCATGAGCACCGGAGCGACTTTCTGCAGCAGAAGCCGCGCACGGTCATTGGGGTTCGCCGAGCCGAGCGGAAACATCGGCTGGCGGTCGTCATCGAGGATCTGGATGCGCAAGCCCTCGGGGGTCATGTCAATCGTGAGCTGTCGTGCAAGGTCCGCCAGTTCCGGATCGCCCCGCACGGCCTCGCGAATCTGCTGCGCCGCCTGTTCGAAAGCCTGCTTTTCCCGGCGCTCCAGCTCGGCGCGCAACTCAGCCTCGGACGGCGGCCGTTTCGCATCGCCCCGCATCGCAGCTGATGATGGTCCTCCCGGTACGGCAAGGCCTGCTCCTGCCGGTTGGTCCCTCGCGACAGTTCGCGTTCCGGCGGGTGTGGGCGGTGGCAGCGATTCACCCTGGTGGTCCGACTGCTTGCTCGGAGTATCGTCGCGATGCGGCCGAGGCTGGGCGATAACGTCCGAATCGTCCTCCTCCACCTGATCGATCGGCGGGCGGTAGCCGACCGTGACCTGCGCTGCCCCAAGATCGGAGACCATGGCTCCTTCGGCGAAGGCGGTCCGTCCTCCGAACGGCTGGCCGGTCCCGGAGGAGTTATGGCTGAGCACGCTGTTGGGGCTGAAATAGTCGGCAAGCCCCTTCCGCTGGTCCTCTGTGGTCGCGTTCAGCAGCCACATCAGCAGAAAGAACGCCATCATGGCGGTGACGAAGTCGGCATAGGCCACTTTCCAGGAGCCGCCGTGGCCCCCGCCCTCGATCACCTCATCCTTGTGGATGTGGATTTCGACCTTGGCGCCGCCTTTCCTGTCGCCCTTGCCGCGCATGTTCCTTTTGTCCGTGCAACCGGCACAGACTGGGCGTTCTTGTTTAATTCCTGGCTAAGAGCGTAACGAGCGTCCCGCGGTAACCGGCGATGCTCAATCCATCCAGCTCGGATCGCGTCGGTTGAGCAGGCCGGACATAGCGGCGCCTACGAACACCGATGCGGACCTACGATCGGCACCTCCGGCAACGGCTGCCCCACTTGGTGGCCGCGCGCGATCAGGCCGATCACGGTCCGGTTCCATGTGTACCCGCAATGCGCCGTATCCGGCCGTTCGAGGAAGCCCAACCATGTCGTCTCGTTCGATCCGATCACGTTGATCAGCCGCGCACGCGCAACGTCGAGCACGGACGGTATCAGCCGGTAGCTCAGCAGGTCGTTGGGATCGGTGAACGCGACCACGGTCGGCGTGACCATCGCCGCGAGTCGCTCTGGGGGCATCGCGGTTCGCGCCCTTTGCATCGCGCCAATCATGTGGCCCAGGCTGGAGTTGTGGGGTGCGTCTTCCTCTTGCGCATCCGCCTCGAGCTGTGGCGGCAAGGGACTGGCGATGTCCAGCAGCGGGATCTGGTTGGCCATGAGGTAGATCATCTGCACCGACGCAAATCGCTGGGCCATCGCCGCATGCGCGCCCGCAGCCTGACCCGCCTCTTCATAGATCGCCCTGGCGGCGTCGAACAGAATCTTGCTGCCCAGGCTCTCGGTGATCACCGCGATCGGTCGGTCAAGCTCGGCAGCAGTGAAATCGCAGGGCTTGCCGGCAATCGGGGTGCCGCCAAGCTCGCGGCAGACCGCCAGCTTCATCGCGGCGCGAATGGGATCGCCGTTCTGGCCACCGTAGACCACGGCATCCGACAGACAGTCGTTGATGAGCTTGGTCTTCAGCGCGCCATTCATTGTTGCGCGCTGGTATGGAAAAGAGGTCGCGCGGTCGCTGCCCGGCGCGTCGAAGTCGAGTTTGCGCTTGAAGGGCCGCGTCATCGGCGACCAGACCACGAACGTCGCGTCGAAATCGCCGCCTGGCGTGTTGATCTGGTACAGAACACGCGTCATGCCGGCGGTTTCCTCGATGGCGCCCGTCTGGGTGGCGGTTCCGTCGAGTGCCGCCGCGAGGCGTGTCGCCCGATCGACAGCCCATTTCAGCTCGTGAGTGCACATCCCATGCGTCCACAGCACGTGCAGCATCGTGCCCCGCTGGTGCGCAGCGGCGACCAACTGGCTGATGCCGTCGAACGAGGCGTCCTGGCCGTCCGGCTCCTGCGCGATCACGGGACGTTCGTAGGGCCGGGAGCCGACGAGGATCACGAGCGCCGCCACGAGGACCACGCCCGCGGCAATGGCGCCGAGAAATATCCTACGCCTGATGCCGCGTCGCACGCCTATTTTCCCCCTCGACCCCGTGGCCGATCGTATTCGATGGACATCATCCGACGCAAAATGTTCCGAGCGCACACCTTAAGGCACCGCGCGACGCGATCGTCATCGGATCGTGGTCGAACCGGTCCCTTTGGGCAGATCCGGTTCACGCAGCTTCGCTATCGTGTCCAGGTTGACCGACAGCGGGTAGTCAGGCGGCAGCCCTGGCCCTATCGCCTCGGCGACACTCTGCCCCTCCTGCAAAAGCGCCAGGACAAAGCGCAGCCGGTGCTTTGCATCGAGCCCGGATGAATCAGAGACATCGATTGCATCGAAGGGCATGCCGGCTCCGAAGCGAGGCAGGTACTTCCCGACAGAGCGGACCGGTCCCATCATGTGCGTTATCGCCAGCGACCGATAAGTTGAGAGGTGATGACGGAAATACAGATCCAGGAACAATAGCACGGTCCCGTATTGCAGGTTCCCCAGCCGGGTCAAGGCAAGGATGACAGGATCAGACCCCCGGGATGTTTGGCCATTACATGCGGTCGGATTGCTGATCATGTCATATGACGGATAACCGGGATCGGTTATCGGCAAGCGCCACACGTCTCCGTGTCCGGCAAAGGCAGGATCCGACCCGAGGAATAGTTCCTTGAGGAAGTTGAACCGCGCCTCTCTGCCTCGCGCCTCAAGCAGCCGCAACGCATCGATCCATCGAGTGAGGTCCGGCAACTCGGTGTCAGGAGAGCGACCGACCTCACCAGCGACGGACACGATGGCCGCGTAGGTGCTCGCCTCCCGCTCGCCCGACACACCGAGCATGTTGCAAATCGTGACTGCAAGCTCTCTGTCGGTCGTATCGATACTCTTGCTGTCGAACACCTCAGGCGGCGCTTCGCGGTAGATGTATCGCGCGAGTGCCTCTCGGCTGAGTGGCTCAAGATTTAAGCTGAATGGGTAGGCGTCGCTCTTGAAAGGAAAGGATGGCGGCGAAAGCTGTGGCGCCGCCCCCAGTGTGTTGAGCATCCGATTGAGCACTCCAAGGTGCTTCATCTTTTCGATTGCAATCAGCAGCAGGCTCGCCGTGTCCTTGGAATCGTACCCGCCGATGGCTTCATATCCCGGTTTCAGGGAGAATGCTGAGTATGTGTATTGGAGGAGTGAGGCATGTTCCATATCGGCAGACTCACGGAGCAGGCGTACCAATTCGAGAACCGGGTCGGTAAAGCCGCGGGCAGCCACATCCTGATCCGCATCCCGGGGCGATGGTGCGGGGGATACGCTGCGCGGGCCGTCCGCGTGTGGCGCCGGTGATTGCGCGGCATGCGCGAAGGCCGGTGCTGCGTTGAGCAGAACAATGGAAGGTATTGCAATTCCCTTGGCCGCGAGCGCCGCCAGAACGGTTCGACGGTTCCACGGAACGCCGGCGTCCGCGGGGATCCGCGTTGCCGGCAGCTTCCCTTGGACGATTGTCATAGTGTACCCCTGGTCTTCGGGCTCAGGTATCCACCTGACCAGTGCTCTGAGTCTACCTTAAATTGACAGGCATCGTACCGGTAACGAAATCGCCTCCGACCACAGGCGGCAACGTCGAAAGGATGGATCAATGCGAATCAGTTGCATGATTGCAGTCGCCTTGGTGACATCGGCGTCGGCATGGGTGCATGTTGTGCAAGCGCAGAACAATTCCGCTGCACCGGGCGCCCCACCAGCGGCGAGCGCCACCACGCCAGCCGTGGCGGAACAGGCGGATCGGCTGCTCAAGCAGATGAGCGACTACATCGGGTCCGCGGACCAATTCACCTTCCATGCCGACATCAGCTTCGATCATGTGCTGCCGTCAGGGCAGAAGCTGCTGTACTCGGCTATCGAGGATGTCGTCCTGCGGCGGACCGGCGGGCTCTATGTCGAGTGGCACGGTGATCTCGGCGACCGGCTGTTTTGGTACGACGGCAAGTCGATAACCCTGTACGATCCTGCCGCTCCGTTTTATGCGACCGAGGCCGCGCCGCCGGACATCGACAGCATGCTGGAAGGCCTCGTCCCTCGGTTGGATTTTGCCCCGCCGCTGGCAGATTTTCTGTACCACGACGCGTACCAAAGCGTTCGGCGCAAGCTGCAATATGGAATCTACCTCGACATCAATGACGTGAACGGCAGAAGCTGCCACACGCTCGCTTTTGTCGAGCAGGACATCGACTGGCAGATCTGGATTGATACCGGGCCGCAGCTGACACCGTGCAAGCTGGTGATCACCTACAAGACGCAGCCAGGCCAGCCGCAGTTCACCGCGATCTTCACCGATTGGAATTTCGCACCCAGAATTGCCGAGCCCTTGTTCACGCCGGACCTGCCGCCGGGAACGGAAAAGATCCCATTCCTGCCAGCGGTTGCAAGCGCGAACCCCAGGTAGCCCAACCGGAGAAAGTCGATGACCACGCGAATTTCGAACAGGAAGAAGATGGCTGGCATGCTGCTGGTCGGTTCGGCGATTGTCCTCTGCATTGCCGTTGGAGCCGATCGCGCGGCGGCGTTCCGTGGCGGCTTCGGCGGTTTTCGTGGCGGCGGATTCCGCGGCGGCGGCTTCGGTGGGTTCCATGGCGGGGGATTTGGTGGCTTCCACGGTGGCGGCTCCCGCTTCGGTGACGGCGGTTTTTCAGACCGGAGCAGCGACGCGGGATTCGGCCGCGGCGGCTTCGGCAGCGTCCACAACGCCAGCAGTTTCACGGACCACGCGGACACTTACCAACAGAGCCATCCTGAATTCCAGCATAACGCAAGCCAGTTTCAGCAGGCCCACCCGGACGACAGGACAAATGCGTCGCAGCTCCAGCAGAACCGTACGACCGAGGCCAACACCCTACAGCAGAACCGCACGAATGAAGCGAACCAGCTGCAGCAGAACCGATACAACGATGCGCGCAATCTTCAGGTCAACCGGCAAACCAACTTCAACAACTACAACAGCAGTTGGGGAGGGTATTACTCGGGTGCCGGGTTCGGTGCGGGCCTTGCCATCGGCGCAACGCTCGCGGTGCTGCCAGCCGCCGTGGCTGCGATTTCGGTTGCTGGAAACCCCTACTATTATGCCAACGGCGTCTACTACGCACCGCAGGGCGGGCAGTACGCGGTGGTGCCACCACCGCAAGGCGCGGTCGTCGCAACCCCGCCGCCCTCCTGCTCCACTGTCTATGTCGGCAGCACGCCCAATCTGGATTGCGGCGGCGCGTTCTACTCCTCGGTCCCAAGCGGGTACCAGGTGATACCGCCGCCTGTCGGAGCCACGGTGAGTACACTGCCGAGCGGCGCGGTCGATCAGAACATTGGCGGCGTCAGCTACTTTACGTTCGGCGGGGCGTACTACCGGCCGTTCTACAGCGGCAGCACAGTGATTTACGAGGTGGTCGCAAAGCCGGCCTAGGATGCTACTCGTACAGGAAGGTCCGATGTGATGACGACATTGAAAGCGCCCCGGTTACACGTACTGGCCGACACGCCAGGGGCGCATTCGTCGCCAATATCGCCGGCGCAGCGCCGGACCATTGGTAAAAAGCTGCGCGACACTGTGCCGCGCGCTGCACACGCCCACTGGCGGGCACACGCTGGTCGAACGGATCCGCTCGCGATCCTGCACGTCGCCGATGCGACCCGCCAACAGGACCTGGTGCCGTTGCGCTATGGGCGCATGCTGCAATCGCCGTTCACGTTCTATCGTGGGTCCGCCGGGGTCATGGCGGCCGATCGGGCCCGTACGCCGAACACGGGGATCCACGTCCAGGCGTGCGGTGACGCCCACCTGATGAATTTCGGCGGCTTCGCGACACCGGAGCGCCGGCTGATTTTTGATATCAATGATCTCGACGAGACACTGCCTGCGCCGTGGGAGTGGGATGTCAAACGGCTCGTTGCATCCTTCGTGCTCGCCGCCCGCGCCAATGGGCTGTCGGACCGCAACGGTCGGAATGCCGCGATCGCCTGTGCGCGCAGTTACCGTAACCAGATGCGGAGCTTCTCCGAGATGGACGTGCTCGAGACCTGGTACGCCCGCCTCGATGAAGCCGACTACGTGGCGATGCTGCCGCAATACCAGAAGGCGATATTGCGCAAACGGATCGCCAAGACGACGGCGCGCAGCAGTGCGGAACTTGTGTACCCGAAGCTTGTCGAGACCACAGGCGGGCGGCCGCGCATCCACGAAATGCCTCCTACCATTTTTCATGCGGACGGGTCGCATGGCACCGAGTATCTGGACATGTGCCGGGACGTGCTCGCGCAATATCGGAGCACACTGACTGAGGACCGGCGCGTCCTGCTCGACCGCTACCATCTGGTGGACGCGGCGATAAAGGTAGTCGGCATCGGCAGCGTCGGGACGCTCTGCATGGTGGCGCTGATGATGTCGATCTGGGGCCACCCGTTCTTCCTGCAGATCAGGGAGGCCAATGCATCGGTGCTGGAGACCTATGCCGGCAAGAGCGCCTACGCCCACCACGGCGAGCGCGTGGTTCAGGGCCAGCGGCTGATGCAACCGGCCTCGGACCTGTTTTTGGGATGGGGCACGGGACCGAAGGGACGCCAGTTCTATTAATCAGTCCATAAGTAGAGTCAGTTTTTCCTTGACATGGCGATTCAGCCATGATTCTCGTTCGACATGCAAAAAGACGA